>JAERSW010000110.1 GCA_016845305.1 Acidimicrobiales bacterium | reverse complement strand
GCCTCGGGCTCTGCGGCCTCAGGTCGGATGGGCGCGGTGGTGGGTCCGGCGGTCGACGTCGTGGCGGGGGGTTCGGTGGTGGCCTGCGGGGGTGCCGTGGTGTCGACCGGGGCCGAGGTGGTCGAAACGACGGTGGCCGTCCCGGTCGGGCCTCCCGACGCGGAGGATGCCGCCCCGGAGGGCGCGTCGGTCGCCGCTCCACCGCACCCGACGAGCAGCACGGCCGCCAGGAGGGACGCGGTGCGGGCGGACGGGTTCCTCATCGGAGCAGTTCGGCGATCTCCTCGGCGGCGTTGAGCAGGCAGCGGGCGGCCTCGGTCTGCCCCTGTTCGGCGGGGAATCGGTAGGACGGACCGAAGGCGTTGAGCACGGCGACCAGGGTGCCGTCGGAATCCCGGACGGGGACCGCGGCACCGTTGACGCCGTCGGCCCACGCCTCGCTGGTCCAGGCCACGCCGTCGGCGCGGACCGACTCGACGGTCGCCCGCAGGTCGTCCGGATCGATCGAGGTGCCGCGGCCCCAGGGCGCGAGGGGGGCGGCCAGGTGGGCGTCCAGGTCGTCGTCGGCCAGGTCGGCCAGGGCGACGAGCCCGGCCGCCGTGGTGTGCAGCGGCGTCCGCTCGCCCACGTAGACGCGGATGCGGACGGCCCGCTGGCTCCGGACCTGGTCGACGTAGCGGACGTGGTCGCCGTCGGCGACGGCCAGACCGAGGTCCTCGTCGAGGCGCCCGACGGCCCGGACGAGCACCGGGTGGGCGGTCCGGACCAGCTCCGCCTCGACGGGGTCGCGCCCGGCGAACACCCGGGCGCCGGGTCCGAGGCGGTAGCTGCCGTCGGACTCGCCGGCGGCGGCCACGCCGAGGTCGCCGAGGGTGGACAGGATCCGGCTCACCGTGCTCTTGGGGAGGTCGGTGGCCTCGGCGATGCCGGCCAGCGGGACCTCCCCGGGATCGGCGCCGGCCAGGACGCCGACCACGGCGAAGGCCCGTTCCACCGACTGGATGGCCATGGTCGTGCCCGCTCCGTTCCCCGCTGCGGTCCCTTGCCGCGTCGGCCGCGCCCCTCTACGCTGATCCAGTATACGGAACTAGCGTTCCACATGCTGGAACGCTTCGGGACAACCATTCGAGAATGCGTGCTGATCGCAACGGAGCGGAGGGCGTGATGACTGGTGACACCCCCGGGGGGGACAGGACGGTCGGCGTCGTCGGCACGGGCGTCATCGGGGCCGGTTGGGCCGTCCGGGCCCTGGCCCGCGGCCTCGACGTGGTCGCCTGGGACCCGGCCCCGGGCGCCGAGGACCGGCTCCGGTCCGCCGTGGACCGGGCCTGGCCGTCGGCCACGAAGCTGGGCCTCTTCCCCGGTGCCGATCCGGCCCGCCTGGCCTGGGCCGACACTGCCGAGGACCTGGCCGGCCGCGTCGACTGGATCCAGGAGAGCGCCCCCGAGAACGAGGAGGTCAAGCGCCCCCTGCTGGCCACGCTGGCCGCCCACTCGAGGGCCGAGGTGGTCATCGCCTCGAGCTCGTCGGGCCTGCTGCCCACCCGCCTCCAGGAGGGCTGCGACCACCCGGAGCGGATCCTCATCGGGCACCCCTTCAACCCGGTGTACCTGCTGCCGCTGGTCGAGGTGGTCGCCGGCGAACAGACCGCCGAGGCGACCGTCGACGCGGCCATCGCCCACTACGACGACCTCGTCATGCACCCGCTCGTGGTCCGCACCGAGATCGAGGGCTACCTGTCCGACCGCCTCCAGGAGGCGCTGTGGCGGGAGGTCCTGCATCTGGTCAACGACGGCGTGGCCACCACCCGCGAGCTCGACGACGCCGTCAACTACGGGCCCGGCCTGCGCTGGGCCGGCATGGGCACCAACCTCACCTTCCACCTGGCCGGTGGCGAGCAGGGGATGCGCCACATGCTCCGCCAGTTCGGCCCGGCCCTGAAGTTGCCGTGGACGAAGCTCGAGGCGCCCGAGCTCACCGAGGACCTGATCGAGGCCATGGCCGACGGCTGTGAGGAGCAGGCCGAGGGACGGTCCATCGCCGAGCTGGAGCGCCTCCGCGACGACTACGTCATCAACGTGATGCGGTCCCTGCGCCCCCTCGACCTGGGCGCCGGGCGACTCGTGGCCGAACGGGAGGCCCGCATCCACGAGGCCGGCCTGGCCGCCGTGGGCAGCGGCCGCTGGTCGCCGGGCGACGAGGTGGCGGCGCCTCTGGCCCTCTACGAGACCGTCGTGGAGCCGGACTGGGTGGACTACAACGACCACATGTCCGAGTGGGCGTTCCTGACCGCCTTCGGCTGGGCCAGCGACAAGCTCTTCCGCTACGTCGGGATCGACGAGGAGTACCGGGACGCCGGCCACACCTTCTTCACCGTCGAGACCCACCTCAACTACGTGAAGGAGGCCTCGCTCGGCCAGCCGTTGCGCTTCACCACGCAGGTCCTCGGCGTCGACGCCAAGCGCCTGCACTTCTTCCACGGGATGTACTCGGGCGACGACCTGCTGTGCACGACCGAGCAGATGCTGCTCCACGTGGACACGGGTTCGGGGTCGGTGGCGCCGATCCTGCCGGGCCCCGCCGCGGCGCTGGCCGCCATCGCCGAGGCCCACGCCGGCCTGCCCGTCCCGCCCCAGGTGGGTCGGGTCATGGCCATCTCCCGCTAGACCGCCCGCCCCGAGGAGGGACCCATGGACTTCGCCCTGACCGACGAACAGGAGATGGTCGTCGACACCGTTCGCGCCTTCGTCGACAAGGAGCTGGTGCCGCACGAGGACGAGGTGGAACGCCTCGGCGACGTGCCGCCCGAGCTGGTCGCCCAGATCCGCGACCGTTCGCTGGCCGCCGGGATCTACGCCGCCAACATGCCTGCCGAGATGGGGGGCGGCGGCCTCGACAACCTGACCATGGCGCTGGTCGACCGGGCCTTCGGATGGACCCAGTACGCCCTGCACTACGTGGTGGCCCGGCCGTCCAACATCCTCCAGGCCTGCGTCGGTGACCAGGTCGAGGAGTACCTGCTGCCCACCATCCGCGGCGAGCGGGTCGACTGCCTGGCCATGAGCGAGCCCGACGCCGGCTCCGACGTCCGGGGCATGACGTGCCGGGCCGTGCGCGACGGCGACGACTACGTCATCAACGGCACCAAGCACTTCATCAGCCACGCCGACCTGGCCGACTACACGATCCTGTTCGCGGCCACCGGCGAGGAGGACACGCCCCGGGGCCCCAAGAAGCTCATCACGTCGTTCCTGGTCGACCACGACACGCCGGGCCTCGAGGTGGCCGAGGGCTACCGGTCGGTGTCCAACCGCGGCTACCACAACTGCATCCTCAACTTCGACGACTGCCGGGTGCCGGCGTCGAAGGTCCTCGGCGAGGAGCACCGGGGCTTCGACGTGGCCAACGAGTGGCTGGGCGCCACCCGGCTCCAGGTGGCCGCCGTGTGCCTGGGTCGGGCCGACCGGGCGCTGTCGGTGGCGCTGGACTGGGCGGCATCGCGGGAGCAGTTCGGCCAGAAGATCGGCAAGTTCCAGGGCGTCTCGTTCAAGCTGGCCGACATGCGCACCCGGTTGGTCGAGGCCGAGCTCATGACCTACCGGGCGGCCTGGCTGATGGACCGCGACGAGATGGCCGACGGCGACGCGGCCATGGCCAAGGTCTCGTCCACGGAGATGCTCCAGTTCGTGTCCGACGAGGCCATCCAGATCCTGGGGGGCATGGGCCTCATGGACGAGTTGCCGCTGGAGCGGATCTGGCGGGACGCCCGGGTCGACCGGATCTGGGACGGCACCAGCGAGATCCAGCGCCACATCGTGAGCCGCGAGATGCTGCGGCCCCTCGGCGCCTGACCCGACGGTCCCGGACCGAGCCGTCTCCGGTGGGCGTCGTGGAGTGCGGACGGTGAGCCGCCTGGACCGATTGCTGCGGCCCCGGTCGGTGGCCGTGGTGGGTGGTCGACCGGCCGCGCTGGCCATCGAGCAGTGTCGACGGCTCGGGTTCGACGGTGAGCTCTGGGCCGTGCATCCGAGCCGGGACCAGGTGGCGGGCGTGTCGTGCGTCCCGACCGTCGACGACCTGCCCGGGGTGCCCGACGCCGTCCTGGTGGCCGTGAACCGGCGGGCCACCGTCGACGTGGTGGGTCGCCTGGCGGCCATGGGTGCCGGGGCGGCGGTCTGCTACGCCTCGGGCTTCGCCGAGGCGGGGCCCGACGGCGACGCGCTGCAGCGGGCGTTGGACGAGGCGGCCGGTCCGATGCCGGTGGTCGGCCCCAACTGCTACGGCACGGTCTCGGCGGTGGTCGGGGCCGCCCTGTGGCCCGACCAGCAGGGCCTGCGACGGGTCGAGCGGGGCGTGGCCCTGGTGACCCAGAGCGGCAACATCGGCCTCGACCTGTCCCTGCAGACCCGGCCCCTGCCCATCGCCCACCTGCTCACCCTGGGCAACCAGTCCGACGTGGGCGTCGAGGAGTGCCTCGAGGCCCTGGTTGCCGATCCGACGGTCACCGCGGTGGGCCTCCACGTCGAGGCCCTGCACGACGTGGAGCGGTTCGCCGCGGCGTGTCAGGCGGCGTCGGACCTGGGCAAGCCGGTGGTGGCGCTCAAGACCGGCTCGTCGGCCCGCGGTGCCGAGATCGCCGCCTCGCACACCTCGTCCCTGGTGGGCAGCGACGCCGCCTACGAGGCGTTGTTCGAGCGCCTGGCCGTCCGCCGGGTGCGGTCCATCCCCGAGCTGCTCGACGTGCTCCACGTGCTCGTCGGCCTCGGCGGCCTGGGCGGCGACCGGCTGGTCAGCCTGAGCTGTTCGGGGGGCGAGGCGTCGATCGTGGCCGACCGGTGCGACGGCCTGGCCCTGGAACTGCCGGCCTTCGGACCCGAGCGGGTGACGCGGATCCGGACCGCCCTCGGGGACCCCGACAAGGCCGCGCTGGTGTCGGTGTCCAACCCGTTCGACTACCACACCTTCATCTGGGACGACCGGGAACGCCTGGTGGCCACCTTCACCGCCTCCCTCGTTCCGGGTGGGGACGTCGAGCCCGATGCGGGGCTCCTGGTGCTCGACTTCCCGGGCGACGGCTTGGACGACCGCAGCTGGTGGCCCACGTTGGAGGCCTTCGGCGAGGCGGTGGCCACGGCCGGGGTGGCCGGGGTGGTGGCCGCCTCCATGGCCGAGAACCTGCCCGCCGCCGTCGAGGAGGCCGCGATGGGCCACGGCCTCGTCCCGGTCCGCGGCATCGACGAGGCGCTGGGGGCGCTCGAGGCGGCGGCCTGGTGGGGTCGGCGGGTGCGCCGCTCCGCCCCGCTGGCGGCCGCGCCGGTGGCCGGTCCGTTGCGGATCCTCGACGAGGCCACGGCCAAGGGCCTGCTGGCCGACCACGGGGTGCCGGTCCCCGTCGGCAGCGTGGTCCCGGTGGCCGACGCGGCCCGGATGGCCGACGCGATCGGCTTCCCGGTGGTGCTCAAGGCCGTCGGCGTGGCCCACAAGAGCGACGTCGGCGGCGTGGTCGTCGGCCTCGGCTCTGCCGCGGCAGTGACCGCCGCTGCGCCGGCGGTGGCCGCCGCCGGCGACGGCCTCCACGTGCTGGTCGAGGCGCAGGTGGACGACGCCGTGGCCGAGCTGCTGGTCACCGTCCGTCGCGAGGACCCGGTGGGGTGGCTGCTGACCGTCGGCGCCGGCGGCACCCTCGTCGAGGTGCTGCGCGACACGGCGTGCCTGCTGCTGCCGGCCACGTCCGACGAGGTGGTCGGAGCGCTCCGGTCGCTCGCCGTGCGGCCCCTGCTGGACGGCCACCGCGGTCGACCCGGCGTCGACCTCGACGCGGTGGTCGGCGCCATCGGGGACATCGCCCGTGCGGCCACGGCCGTCGACGACCTGGTCGAGCTCGAGGTCAACCCGTTGCTGGCCGGCCCGGGAGGTGCCACGGTGGTGGACGTGTTGGCGACCCTCGCGGGTCCGGACGGGGCGACGTGAGCCAAGGGGGTACTGGCATGGCGACGGATCACCCGGGTACGGGGGCGGTGCGGACCGCCGTCGACGGCCCGGTGCTGGAGGTGGTCCTCGACCGCCCGAAGGCCAACGCCATCGACGCGGCGACCAGTCGGGAGCTGTCCCGCGTCTTCGCGGCCTTCCGCGACGACCCGGCCCTGCGGGTGGCCGTGTTCACGGGTGCCGGCGAACGGTTCTTCTCGGCCGGCTGGGACCTGGGTGCGGCGGCCGACGGCGAGGCGTTCGAGGCCGACTACGGCGAGGGCGGCTTCGGCGGCTTCTGTGAGCTCCCGGGCCGCAACAAGCCGGTGGTGTGCGCGGTGAACGGCATGGCCGTGGGTGGCGGCTTCGAGTTGGCCATGGCCGCCGAGTTCGTGGTCGCCGCCGACCACGCCTCCTTCTTCCTGCCCGAGACCGGGCTGGGGATCATCCCGGACGCCGGGGCCATCAGGCTCCCGCGGACGCTGCCCGCGGTGGTGGCCAACGAGGTCCTGTACGGCGGTCGCCGGCTCGACGCCACCGAGGCCGAACGGTGGGGCCTGGTCAACCGGGTGGTCCCCGCCGACGGGCTGATGGAGGCGGCACGGGAACTGGCCGACCGGATCGCCGCCGCGGCCCCGTTGGCCGTCGAGGCGGTGATGGCCATCGACCGGGCCACCGGACACCGGTCCCTGGACGACGCCTTCGCCCACCTCCGGTCGGGTGATCTGGCGGAGTACGAGCGGATGCTGGCGTCCGACGACGCGCAGGAGGGGCCGAGGGCCTTCGCCGAGAAACGGGACCCCCACTGGCAGGGGCGCTGATCTACTCATGGGAAATCCCGGGGCTCGGAATCTGCGCTAGATTCCGGGCCGGTCGGCCGGGCCCCGTGGCCCGACCGCCCGGGTCGGACACCGACGTCCGGCCTCCACCACCCGCCGTCGACAGGCGACGGGTCGACCGCCGAGAGGCGACAGGGGAGACATGAGCAAGCGCCTGACGACCCCGATGGTCCGGGACGCCGGTGGGCTCCGCGAGGCGACCTGGGAGGAGGCCATCGAACGGGCCGCCTCCGGGTTCCGTTCCGCGGTGGACGCCCACGGCCCGACCGCCTTCGGGATGTTCAGCTGCTCGAAGACCACCAACGAGGTGAACTACGCCGCCCAGCGGTTCGCCCGACGGGTCATCGGCTCGAACAACATCGACAGCTGCAATCGAACTTGACACGCTCCCAGCGTCGTCGGTCTGGCGACGGTCTTCGGAGCAGGCGGCGGCACCTCGTCCTACGTGGAGATCGAGGAGGCCGACGTCATCGTCATGTGGGGGTCCAACGCGCGCAACGCGCACCCCATCTTCTTCCACCACGCCCTACGTGGCGTGGCCAACGGCGCGCGCATGTGGACCGTCGACCCCCGGCGCACCGGCACGGCCAAGTTCGCCGACCACTGGCTGGGCCTGAACGTCGGCACCGACATCGGCCTGGCCCACGGGGTGGCCCGAGAGATCATCGCCGCCGGCCTGACCGACGACGAGTTCATCGAGAACGCCACCTCCGGCTACGACGAGTTCGTCGCCTTCGTCGAGCCCTGGACGCTGGAGCACACGTCCGAGGTGACCGGCGTGCCGGCCGAGGCCATCCGCGACCTGGCCCACGCCTACGCCACGGCCGACAAGGCCCAGATCTGCTGGACGCTCGGCATCACCGAGCACCACACCGGCGTCGACAACGTCCAGTCGTTGTGCAACCTGTCGCTGCTCACCGGACACGTCGGTCGGTGGGGTTCGGGCCTGGTGCCCCTGCGGGGCCAGAACAACGTGCAGGGCGGCGGTGACATGGGTGCCCTGCCCAACAAGCTGACCGGCTTCCAGGACGTCGAGGACGACGAGGCGAGGGCGAAGTTCGAGGCGGCGTGGGACTGCACCATCCCGCCCGCCATCGGCTGGAACCTGACCCAGATGTTCGAGGCCATGGAACGCGACGAGCTCAAGGCCGTCTACTGCATCGGCGAGAACCCGGTGGACTCCGAGGCCGACGCCAAGCACGCCCGGGCCATGCTGGAACGCCTCGACTGCCTGGTCGTCCAGGACGTCTTCATGACCCGGACGGCGGAGATGGCCGACGTGGTCTTCCCGGCCGCCCTCGGATGGGCCGAGTCCGACGGCACGGCCACCAACAGCGAGCGGCGCGTCCAACGGATGCGGGCCGCGGTGCCGCCACCCGGCCAGGCCCGCCAGGAGGTCGAGATCATCAACGACCTCGCCGCGGCCATGGGCGACGACGGGTGGGGAAACCCGACCCCCGAGGACCTCTGGGAGGAACTCCGCACCGTGTCGCCCATGCACGGCGGCATGTCGTGGGCCCGACTCGAGGCCGAGGGCGGCGTCCAGTGGCCGTGCCCCACCGAGGACCATCCCGGCAGCCCGTTCCTCCACGGCCGGCTCTGGGAGCGTCCGGTCGGTGGCCGACGGGCGCCCTTCTCCTGCGTGGAGGACCAGCCCCCGCTCGACGAGCTGACCGACGAGTTCCCGCTGCGCCTCACCACGGTGCGGGCGCTGGACTCCTACAACACCGGGGTGCAGACCGAGCACTTCAACTCGCCGATCCGGACCGGCGAGGCCCTGTCCCTCTCGGTGGCCGACGCCGAGGCCCTCGGCGTGGTGGACGGCGAACGGGTCGCCGTGTCGTCCCGACGGGGTTCGATCCACATGACCGTGGAGGTGGAGGAACACCTGGCCGTCGGCCTGTGCCACACCACCTTCCACTTCCCGGAGACCACCGACATCAACCAGATCACCAGCGACGCGGTGGACCCCAAGGCCGGGACGGCCGAGTTCAAGGCGGCGGCCATCCGGGTCGACAAGTTGTCGAGTGAGGGGCTGCCCGGCGAGGGCGGGTCCGGCGAGGGCCTGCCCGACGGCGAGCTGGTGGGGGACCGTGCCTGACCTCTACTTCGGGGCGACCGACGAGGCCACCGATGCCGAGCGGGCCGCGGTGGCCGAGGCCATCGCCGGCTTCGGTCCCGTGGTGGTCCGCGAGTCGGAACGCCTCGTCCACGCCGGTCGCGCCCGGACCATGGAGCGACGCCACCTGCTGCTCCCCGCCCTGCACGCGCTGCAGCGGGCCTCGGGGTGGATCAGCCCCGGCGGCCTCGACCACGTGTGCGGCGAGTTGGAGGTCCCGCCCGCCGAGGCGTACGGCGTGGCCACCTTCTACCACCTGTTCACCCACGAGCCGCCGACGGCCGACGACACGGTGCACGTCTGCGACGACGTGGCCTGCCGCCTGTTCGGTGCCGTGGACCTGATCGACGACCTGCGGTCCGAGGGCCACCACGTGAAGGCCAGCCCGTGCCTCGGCCAGTGCGAGCGCGGTCCGGCGGTCATGGTCCAGCGGACCGGCCGGGACGACCTGACGGTGACCGCCGTGGACGGCGGGCCCGTCACCACCGCCGAGGTGGCCGTCGCCATCGACACGGCGACCTCGACCCCGTCGGTCACCCTTCCCCAGGCTGGGCCTCAGGCTGGGCCCCAGGCCGGCTCCGACGGCCTGCGCCTGCTGGCCCGCGTCGGCGTCGTCGACCCGGCCAGCCTCGAGGACTACCGGGCCCACGGCGGGTACCGGGCGCTCGAGGCCGCCCTGGCCATGGGCGGCGACCGGGTCATCGCCGAGGTGACCGCCTCGGGCCTGTCCGGTCGCGGCGGCGCGGCCTTCCCGACCGGCGTCAAGTGGCGGGGCGTGGCCGACCAGGAGGGCCGGCCCCGACACCTGGTCTGCAATGCCGACGAGTCCGAGCCCGGCACCTTCAAGGACCGGGTGGTGATGGAGGGCGATCCGTTCTCCCTCGTCGAGGCCATGACGGTGGCCGGCACGGCCATCGGTGCCGAACAGGGCTGGCTGTACATCCGTGGCGAGTACCCGGTGGCCACCGCCCGCCTCCACCACGCCATCGACGAGGCCTACGCCGCGGGCCTGCTGGGCGACGACGTGGCCGGCTCGGGCCTCCGCTTCGACCTGATGCTTCGCAACGGCGCCGGCGCCTACATCTGCGGCGAGGAGACGGCGCTGTTCAACTCGCTGGAGGGCAAGCGGGGCGAGCCCCGCAACAAGCCGCCCTTCCCGACCACGTACGGCCTGTTCGGCGAGCCGACGGCCATCAACAACGTGGAGACCCTGGTCAACGTCCTTCCCATCGTGCAGATGGGTGGCGAGGCCTACGCGGCGGAGGGGACCGAACGCTCCCCGGGCACCAAGCTCTTCTGCCTCAGCGGGCGGGTGAACCGCCCCGGCACCTACGAGGTGGAGTTCGGCGCCACGCTGCGCGACCTCGTCGACCTGGCCGGTGGCCTGGTCGACGGCAGCGAGATGCGGGCCGTGATGCTGGGTGGCGCGGCGGGCAGCTTCGTCGGGCCCGAGGCGCTCGACATGCCCCTGACGCTGGAGGACACCCGGGCGGCCGGCGCCTCGCTCGGCTCGGGCGTCATCATGGTCTTCGACCAGAACGACGACATGGTCGACACGGTGCGCCGCATCGCCGAGTTCTTCCGCGACGAGTCGTGCGGCCAGTGCGTGCCGTGCCGGGTGGGCACCGTCCGCCAGGAGGAGGTCCTGGTCCGGCTCGGCCGGGGGTCCACCATCGACGACGAACGCGACCTGCTGGACGACCTGGCGACCGTCATGCGCGACGCCTCGATCTGCGGCCTCGGCCAGACGGCGTCGGGAGCGATCCGCAGCGCCATCGAGCTGGGCCTCCTGGACGGCATGGGTGCCGCCGGTGGTGGCGAGGGGGAGGGGTCCCGATGAACGAGACGGCGGTCAGCGTGTCGACCATGGTCGAGCTCACCCTCGACGGCGAATCGGTCCGGGTGCCCGAGGGCTCGACCATCCTCGACGCCTGTCGGCGGGAGGGCATCGACACCCCCACGCTGTGCTGGGCCGAGAACCTGACCCCGGTGAACGTGTGCCGGGTGTGCGTGGTCGAGGTCGAGGGCTCCCGGGTGCTCGTCCCCTCGTGTTCCCGCAAGGTCGAGGAGGGGATGGTCGTCGCCACCGACACCGAGCGGGTGCGGACCAGCCGGCGCATGGTCTACGAGCTTCTGGCCTCGTCGGTGGAGATGGACCGGGCCGCCCCCGAGGTGCAGGCGTGGATGGACCACTACGGGGCCCGCCCCGAACGGATGGGCGACCGCTCCGAGATCGCCACGCAGGCGCAGCCGGTGAAGGTCCAGGACGACCTGTACGTCCGTGACTACGAGCGCTGCATCCTCTGCTACAAGTGCGTCGAGGCGTGCGGCGACGACGCCCAGCACACCTACGCCATCGCCACGGCCGGCCGGGGGTTCGACGCCCACATCTCGACCGAGCACGACGTGTCGCTGCCCGACTCGGCCTGCGTGTACTGCGGCAACTGCATCGGGGTGTGCCCGACCGGGGCACTGGCCTTCAAGACCGAGCACGACATGCGCGAGGCCGGCACCTGGGACGAGTCCCGCCAGTCGGTGGCCACCACGGTGTGCTCGTTCTGCGGGGTGGGCTGCAACCTGGAACTGCACGTCCAGGACGAGCGGATCGTGAAGGTCACCTCACCGGCCGACCACTCGGTGACCCACGGCCACCTGTGCATCAAGGGCCGGTTCGGCTGGCAGCACGCCCACGCGTGACCGACGGGCACCCACCGGGGTGACCGGGCCGGTCGCCGTCAGGCGGCCGCCGTGACCAGCACCACCACCCAGCCGCCGATGTCGGCTCCGGGCAGGTGGTCGCCGTGCTCCCGGAAGGCGACCTCGGCCAGCCCTTCGGCCGCGGCGGCGTCCAGTTCGGCCGGGAAGGTGCTGTCGTCCCAGTAGTGGTCGTTCAGCCCGATGACGACCGTCCCGCCGGGGCGGACCACCCGGAGGACCTCGCGGAGGGTGGACGGCGCCACGTGCCCGAAGGAGTAGACGCCGACGGCCGCCGCGTGGTCGTAGGCGCCATCGGCAGCGTCGAGGCCCTGGTTGAGGTCCGCCCGGAAGAGCCGCCGGTAGACGCCGGTGGCCGCCGCCTTCTCGAGCATCGGCGGCGAGAAGTCACAGCCGTCCTGGTCCACGAAGCCGGCCTCCCGGAAGGCCAGGCCGGATAGCCCGGTTCCACAGCCCACGTCGAGCAGTCGGCCGCCGGGGATGCCCCCGCCCGCCCGGACCACCGCCGCCAGGGCCGCCGCGCACCGGGCGGGCTGGGCATAGCCGAGGTCCTCGCCGACCTCCCGGTCGTAGGTGTCGGCCCAGGCCTCGTAGTGGGCGAGGGCCTGCTCGCTGGTCTCCAGCCCGTAGGCGGCGGCGATCATCCCCACCCCGTCCGACGGATCCGGTCCGTGTGGCTCGTCGGTCACGGGTGAGACCCTAGGCCCCTGGGTCCAGTCGGCCCGTGGGCCGACAAGCGCGCGGACCCTTCCGGGCGACTGAACGTTTGTATAGGGTTCACCCCGGCCGGGAGGGGTGACGTGTTCGAACCCGGTCGGGGACCTTCAGCGACCATCGGAGGGCCCTGCTAGTTTCCGGCCCTGACGGGGCCTGCCCACCGGGTGGGCCGGCCCGTCGGGGGACGACCAGCCAGGAGGGGGATGCATGTCGGACGCCGAGCCGATCATCGCACTCGAGAACGTCTACAAGATCTTCGGACCCAACCCCAGGGGGCGGGCCTTCGACCTGTGCTCCTCGGGCGTGGGCAAGGACGAGGTCCAGCGCCAGACCGGCCACGTGGTCGGCATGCGCGACATCTCCTTCGAGGTGCAGAAGGGCGAGATCTTCGTGGTCATGGGCCTGTCCGGGTCGGGCAAGTCCACGGCCATCCGGACGGTCAACAAGCTCCACGACGTCACCCACGGCCGGGTCATGGTCGAGGGCACCAACGTCCAGGACCTGACCGGGGCGGCCCTGCAGTCGTTCCGCCGCGAGAAGCTGTCGATGGTGTTCCAGCACTTCGCGCTGTTCCCGCACCGGAACGTCATCGACAACACCGCCTACGGCCTGAAGGTCCAGGGCGTCGAGAAGAAGGAGCGCCACGAGGCGGCCATCGAGGCCCTCGCCATGGTCGGCCTCGAGGCCTACGCCTTCAACTCGCCCCGTGAGCTGTCGGGCGGCATGCAGCAGCGCGTCGGCCTGGCCCGGGCGCTGTGCTCCAACCCCGACATCCTGCTCATGGACGAGGCGTTCAGCGCGCTGGACCCGCTGATCCGGCGCCAGATGCAGGACGAGCTGATGACCATCCAGTCACGGCTCCACAAGACGATCCTGTTCATCACCCACGACCTCAACGAGGCGCTGCGCATCGGCAACCGGGTGTGCATCCTGCGCGACGGCAAGGTCATCCAGATCGGCACCCCGGAGGAGATCCTCACCGAGCCGGCCGACGGCTACGTGGCCGAGTTCGTCCAGGACGTCGACCAGGGCCGGGTCATCGAGGTCGACAAGGTCATGCAGGCCCCGGTGATCATCGACACGTCGCAGACGCTCACCGAGTGCGTGGATCGCCTCGGGGACCGCCGGGGCGGCTTCGTGTGCGACGCCGACGGGCGGCCCACCGGGCTGCTGGCCGTCACCGACGCCGCGTCGGCCCTCGCCCACGGCACCACCGACCTGGCGTCGGTGCTGCGGTCCGACTTCGACACCACCTCGCCCGAGGCGCGGTTCAACGACAACTACGCGGCGGCCGGACGAGGGTTGCCCATCGCCGTGTGCGACGACAGCGGACGCCTGGTCGGCGAGCTGGAGCCACGGGAGATCATGGAGGAGATGGGCCGAGTGGAGCAGTTGGTAGACGGCTTCGAGCGGGAGGTGTTCCTGTGAGCGCTGCGACCTGGATCGCCGCCGCCGAGACCGGCGAGTGGACCGGCCGCGCCGAGGGCGTCGGCCTGTCCGAGACCAAGGTGCTGGACCAGTTCCAGCTGCCGATCGGCTACTGGTTCGACCAGATGGTCGACTGGCTGGACCTCAACGCCCAGTGGTTCCTCGACGCCATCAAGTGGCCGTTCGACTTCCTGCTGGAGAACTTCGTCAACGAGTTCCTCCTGACCCTGCCGTGGTACCAGGTGGTGATCTTCACCGTCATCCTCGGTGCCCTCATCCGGACGCCGAAGATCGGCATCATGGCCGGTGCCGGCCTCACCATGTGCGGCCTGCTGGGCGCCATGTACTGGCTGGAGACCATGCGGACCATCGGCATGGTGCTCGTGGCCGTCGGGTTGTGTGCCCTGATCGGCATCCCACTGGGGGTGTTCTGTGCCCGGGTGGACTCGGCCTGGAACGTGACCAGGCCGGTCCTGGACGCCATGCAGACGGTGCACACCTTCGTCTACATGGTGCCGTTCGTGTTCTTCTTCAGCATCGGCGTCGTCCCGGCGACCATGGTGACGATGATCTACGCCCTGCCACCCCTGGTGCGCATGGTGAACCTGGGCATCAGACACGTCCCCGAGGACGTGGTCGAGGCCAGCCGGGCCTACGGCGCCACCGAGCTCCGGGTCCTGACCGACGTCCAGCTGCCGCTGGCCAAGCCGTCGATCATGGCCGGCCTCAACCAGACGCTGATGCTGGCCATCGCCATGGTCGGCATCGCCGCCATCATGGGCGCCTCGGGCCTCGGCCTCCTGGTCTTCCGGGCCGTCCAAAACCTGGACGTGGGCCTCGGCATCTCGTCCGGTCTCGCCCTGTGGACCGTGGCCGTCGTCCTCGACCGCCTGTCCCAGCCCGAGGAGGACGGCGGGGGCACCCTGCTGTCGCGCATCCGCGAGGCCATGGCCAACCGCCGTGACCCGGAGGAGCTCCTCAAGAAGGTGGAGGCCGCCGAGACCGACGAGCAGAAGGCGCTCAAGGTCGAGCACGTCGAGCACGAGGTCGTGGCCTCCGGGCGCGAGCGCCTCGGCATGGCCATCGTCGGCGTGGGCGGCATCGTCGCCGTCCTGTCGACGCTGATGACCTGGGGAAGCAACGCCGGGCTCTTCTCCAGCCACTCGCGGGCCACCGACATCGACATGGCCGGGCAGTCGTTCAACGGCTACGTGGCCTCGGGCGGGAGCTGGTCGGGCATCATCATCCTGTTCCTCGGCTTCTTCGCCGTCATGGCGGCGGGGTCCTGCCTGTTCTGGACGGGCGGCATCGGGCGCCTGAGGGGCCCCGGGGGGCTGGTGGCCGTGGCCGTCGGTGCCTTCGCGGCGATCTACGCCTTCCCGATCCTCGGCCAGTTCGACGGGTTCACCACGCTGGCCAACCTGCAGGGCCACGAGGCCCAGGCGGTGTGGGCGGTGGCCATCGAGACCATCACCATCCCGGCCGTTCTCGGCCTCGTCCTGGGCCTGGCCCGGGTGTCCGTGCCGATGAGCTGGCGGTCGGTGGGCGTCTGGGCGTCCACGGTCGGCATCCTCGGCTACTACTTCGAGACGCCGCTGGGCCTCGACGGCGAGGTGGTCGCCATCATCGTGGCCGCCCTGGCCGCCGCGGTCGTGGGGTCCCTCGGTCGGACGAACCTGTTGGACGCCACCCGCACCACCTGGAACGCCATGGGCGCCGGCCTGGTCGTGGCCCTGGTGGGCCTGGCCGTGCAGCCGGTGACCAGCGCCCTGGACGTCAAGGACATCGTGGCCCTGGCCACGGCGGCTGCCGTGCTGCGGGTGGTCGGCGTGGCCATGGACCGGAACCGAGCCCTCGTCGTGGCCCTGGTGGTCGGCGTGGCCGTCCGTTGGCTGGTGCTGGGCAGCATCGGCAGCGGCGACTCGGCCATCTTCCTGGACACGCAGATCCTGGCCACCCTGGCCATCGGGGCGGTGGTCGCCGTCACGATCCGGACGGGTTCCCGGTGGTTCGGTGCCGACTCGATGCTCATCGTCTCGTCCTGCATGCTCATGGCCGGTCTCGTGTACCGGCTGGCCGCACCGCACCGCGACGTGGAGGGCTACGTCCACGGATCGGGCGTGACCGTGGCCATCGTGGCCAGTGCCGTGATGCTCGTCGGCGCCGTCCTCGCCCTGCAGACGGCCCCCTACACGGCCTTCCGGCCGTTGCAGCGCCTGATCGGCTGGGGTCGCATGGGCACCGGCGCCCTCGCCGTGGTCCTCGTGGTGGTCGGCGGCTACTCCGGCTGGACGTTCGACGAGCGGGTCGCCTCGGAGCTCCCGCAGGAGATCATCGACGAGATGGATCGCCTGCGCGAGGAGGCCAAGGCGAATCCGGCGCTGGCCGCCACCAACACCAGCAAGGTGACGTCGCTGCGGAACAAGTTCCGCCGTCAGGCCAAGGTCATCACCGACGGCTACACCGACCAGGGCGCCGGGCTGGGCAAGCTGGCCCTGGTGGTGTCGGTCCTCGGCGCAGCCCTGACCGTGCCAGCCTCGGGCCTGCTCGGGCTCGACGAACAACGACGCTGGAGGTGGAGCGCGGCCGTGGCCGCGGCCGGCGGCGGCCTTGCGCTCATCGGCATCATCTGGGTGGCCAGCCTGGCAAGGGTCTCCGACCTGAACGTGGTGACAGGGGCGGGAGCCTTCCTCACCATGTTCGCCGGGGCGATCCTGGCGGTGACATCGAAGAAGATCCTCCTGGAGTTCCGGAGGAACAAGACCTACGACGACCTGGAGCCCGCCGCGGCCTGACCCGGTCGTCCACCGAACCACTGCTCGGCCCCCGGAGGCCCGCCCGAACGGCGGGGCGCCGGGGGCCGTAGCATGTCCGTACGCCCATCAGCCGAGCGTCGACCCGGAGCCCGCTCCGGCGACCACGCCAGGCCCCTCCCGGAACGGAGACCCGTGACCGCCACCGCCGAGTCGTTCGAGCTGGTGACCACCGTCGAGCCGGAGGTCTCCCGGCTCATGGCCGAGCATCGGGAGCGTCGCCAGCACTGGTACGCCCACGAGGTGGTGCCGTGGGAGATGGGTCGCAGCTTCCGGGACGAGCCGTGGGACGAGTCCCAGGCCACCCTGTCGCCCGAGGTCCGCACCGCCCTGCAGCTCAACCTGCTGACCGAGGACAACCTGCCCTACTACCACGCCAAGATCTCGGGCTCGTTCGCCGAGGACTCGCCGATGGTGGAGTGGTCCCGGCTGTGGACCGCCGAGGAGGGCCAGCACTCCATCGCCATCCGCAACTACCTCCTTGCCACCCGCAACTGCGATCCGGCCAACCTGGAGGACGAACGGGTGGCCACGGTGACCAAGGGCTGGCGGTACGACTCGCCGTGCCCGGTGGAGGTCTTCGCCTACACGTCGGCCCAGGAGCTGGCCACGAGGATCAGCCACCGCAACGCCGGGGTGAAGGCCGACTGCGAGATCGCCCACGAGGTCATGAGCCGGGTGGCCGCCGACGAGAACCACCACTTCCTCTTCTACCGGGGCGTCACCACCGCCATGCTGCGCGAGGCCCCGACGCTGGTGCTGGAAGCCATCCACCGGGTCCTGGCCGACTTCAAGATGCCGGGGACGGGCATCCCGAACTTCAACCGGCGGGCGGTGTCCATCGCCAAGGCAGGGATCTACAACCTGCGGATCCACGCCGAGCAGGTGGTCCGTCCGCTGCTCCGACACTGGCGGATCGAGGACATGGACGGCCCCGATGCTCGGGCGTCAGAGTTGCAGGAGAAGATCCTGGCCATCCCCGATGCCCTGGTGGCCCAGGCCGAGGCCTTCGAGGCCCGTCTGGCCAGGCGGGGCGCCCGCGCCAACGCCTGACACGCGTTCCCCCCATCCCGCCCTCCAACCCGTCCCGGGCGTTCACGCCCGGGGGACCGGGTCAGTCGCCGGAGGCCGCTCCCCGGATCCGGTTCCGCAGGTCGGCCAGGTTGGCCTGCACGCCGGGTGCCTTCTGGGCCAGCGAGCCGAGGTCGACCGCCGAGCGGATGGCCGTGCGGGCACCCATGGCGTCCATGGCTCGGTAGACCCACCGCTTGTTGAGCTGCAGCAGCTCGTGGGGAATGGCCGCCATGCGTTCGGCCACGGCCAGTACGGCGTCGTCGAGTTCGTCGGCCGGGTAGGCCCTGTTGGCGTAGCCCACCCGGACCGCCTCGTCGGCGGTCACCGCGTCACCGGTCAGGACCATCTCCATGGCGTTGCGGAGCCCCACCAGCCACGGGTGGACGGCGAAGTCGGGGGTGCCGGCCACCCGGAGGACGGGGTGCGAGATGGTGGCGTCGTCGGCCAGGTAGACGAGGTCGCAGGCCGCGGCCAGCTCCGAACCGCCGGCCATGGCGTAGCCGTGCACCTGGGCGATGACGGGCTTGGCGAGGTCCCACAGCGAGAGCCAGCCCTCGGTGGCCTGGCGTGGCCACGAGCCGTCGCCGCCCGCGGTGTAGGTGGGTCGATCGGCCGACAGGTCCGAACCGAGGTCGTAGCCCGACGAGAAGCACGGGCCGGCGCCCCGCAGGATCGTGACGTGCACGGCGTCGTCCACGTCCGAGGCCCGCAGTGCCTCGAACAACGCCGTCCGCAGCGCGTTGTCGAGCGCGTTGCGCTTCTCCGGACGGTTGAGGGTGAGGCGCCGGACCCCGGGCCGTGGGTCGTCCACGAGGAGATTCTCTGCGGGGTTCCCCGAGGGGTGCTGGGCGGGGTGCTCGGCCACGTGCCGGATCGTAGGTGGCCACGGGAGGGGTGCCAGCATGCACGGATGCCCGGACAGGATCCCTCGCCCACGATGGAGCGCATCTCGAACTTCCGGGGGATCGGCGGCCTGCCGACCGTCGACGGTCGCACCACGGTGGGTGGCCTGCTGTGGCGGTCCGGCCACCTGGCGGCGGCCACCGACGTCGACCGGTCCCGCCTGGAGGCGCTCGCCGTGCGCACGGTGGTCGACCTGCGGACCGAGGACGACATCGCCGCCGACGGGCCCGACCGCCTGCCCGACGGCGTGGTCGGCCGACCGGTCCCCATCCCCGATGACGCCGGGGCGGGCGCCGACATCCGGGCCATGATCGGGCGCGGCGACGAGGACGAGATGCGCGCCGTGTGGTCGGACGGTCGGGCCCTGGACATCGCGGTCCGGGGCGCGGCGATGATGGTGACCGAGCCGGGCCGGGTCGCCACCTTCGCCGAGGTGTTCTCCGTGGTCGGCGATCCCGACAACTGGCCGCTGGTCTGGCACTGCTCGGCCGGCAAGGACCGGGCCGGCTGGGTGGGCACGGCGCTGCTCCTGCTGCTGGGGGTGGAGCGGAGCGCCGTGGTGGCGCACTACCTGGAGAGCAACCGGGGGGCGGAGCGGCGCGTCGCCGGCCTGGTCGAGGCCGGGTGGGCCACGCCGGCCGCGGTCGAGCTGATGCGGCCCTTCATTGAGGTGTCGCCGGAGGCCGTGGCCGCCCAGATGGCCGCCGTCGACGACCACTGGGGTGGGCCGGAGGCCATGTTCCGCGACGGCTTCGGCGTCGACGACGGGTGGATCGCCCGTCTCCGGGAGTCGTTGCTGGACTGACGGGGTCCGTGGCCCGAACCCGCCCGCAGGCCGGCGGGGGCGAGGCGCTCAGCGGGCGCGGGGGAGCCCCAGGTGCCGCTCGGCCACGTTGTTGCGGTTGATCTCGGTGGTGCCGCCGTAGATGGTGGTCACCGGCGAGTGGCGGCCGTCGTAGTCGATCCAGCCGTCGGCGGCGGCCCCGTCCACGCCGAACGACAGCAGCCCCTCGGCGCCGGCCATCTGCTGGAACCAGCCCACCGCCTGCTGGTACCGCTCGGTGGCGTACAACTTGGCCATCGAGCCCTCCAGGCCGGGCAGGCCCCCGGTGGCGGCGATCCACGCCGCCCGAAGGGTCAGCAGCTGCGACACCTGGTTGGCCATCGCCGTGCGGGCGGTGCGCTCCAGCAGCAGCGGGTCGTCGGCCATGGTGCCGCCGTCCGGCGACGGGGCCTCCGCCGCCCAGGAACGCACGTGGCGCAGCAGCGGGACGGCCGGGTTGGTGCCGCCCATGACGCCCCGTTCGAAGGCCAGGGCCACGCCCATCACGGCCCAACCGCCGTCGACCTCGCCGAGGCGCCAGCGGTCGTGGACCCGCACGCCGTCGTAGAACGTGGCGTTGGTGCGCTCGCTGGCCATGGTCGGCACGGGCTGGACCTCGATGCCCGGGGTGTCCATGGGGACCAGGAACATGGTCAGGCCCTTGTGCTTGGGCACGTCCGGGTCGGTGCGGGTCAGCAGGATCACCCACTCGGCCTCATGGGCCATGGTGGTCCACATCTTCTGGCCGTCGACCACCCACTCGTCGCCGTCGCGGACCGCCCTCGTGGTGATGGCGGCCACGTCGGAACCGTGGTCCGGCTCGCTGTAGCCGAGGCAGCAGTTGGACCGCCCCGACAGCAGCCGCGGGAGCACGGCCTCCCGGAGGACGTCGGTGCCCACGGCGTTGACGACGCCGGCCACCAGCATGGTGACGGCCAGGCCGTCATACGGGGCCCCGGCCTTCTCCAGCTCGTTGAACAGCACGTAGAGCTCGATGGGGTCACGGTCGCCGTAGCCGGGCACCGCGCCGGCCAGGAGGCCCGCCTCGGCCATGGCCCCGTTGAAGTCCTTGTCGTTGAACGTGCCGGTGGCGTGCATCCGCTCGACGACGTCGGTGGTCAGGTGTTCGTCGAGGAAGGCCCGGACCTCGTCTCGGAAGGCCTCGGCCCGTTCGCCCAGGGAGAAGTCCATCAGGCGGCCCCCCTCCCGGCACCGGGTGCCGGCAGCATCCGGGCCAGGCGGCGGCACTCACGGGCCGGGTCGTCGAGGACGTAGGCCAGGGCACGGGCCCGTCGGTAGTACAGCTGGACGTCGTACTCCTCGCTGAACCCGTAGCCGCCGTGGACGTGGAGGCTGCGGTCCGACGCGATGGTCGCCGCCTCGCCGGCGGCCACGAGGGCCATGGCGGCCAGGGCGGGGAAGTCGGTGACGTCGTTGTGGTCGACGTCGAGGACGCCGTCGATGCCGGCCGAGGCCCGGTCACCGGCCCAGGCGGCCTTGGCGGCCAGCAGGTGGGCGCCGTCGACGAGGCCGGGGAGGTCGGCCAGCAGGTGCTGGACGGCCTGGAAGCTTCCGACGGGCCGGCCGAACTGCTCGCGTTCCATCACGTAGGCCACGCCGAGGTCGACGGAGGTGCGGGCGATGCCGACGAGGGTCGCCGCGGTGAGGGTCCGCCACTCGTCGACGGCCCGGGCGTGGGCGGCCACCGCGTCGGGACCGGTGGCCAGGACCTCGGCGCCAGCGAGGTCGCGGTGGGCCAGCGGCAGGCAGCCGTGGTTGGGCAGGTGGCCGGCACCGGGCCCGTCGGGGGCCCCGGCGGACTCCGGCCGGTCGAGCACGAGGCGGTCGCCGTCGAGGGCCACGACCCGGTGGGCCACCGCTCCGGACGGCACGACGCGGGCCACGCCGTCGACGGCCGGCCGCACGGCGAGGCCGACGATGGTGGTCCCGGCCAGGATGCCGTCGTCGCAGGCCGAGGGGTCCCCGAGATCGGCCAGCAGGCGGGCGGCCACGGCGTGGTCGACGAGGGGGAGGGGGGCGATGCGGGCGCCGGCCTCGGCGGCGACCACGGCGAGGTCAGCCAGCGACGCACCGCCGCCGCCGGCGGCCTCGGGCACGCCCATGGCCGGGGCGCCGGTCTCCAGCAGGCGATCCCAGGCCGCGGTGTCGAACCCGATCGGCTCGGCGGCACGGGCCCGCTCGGGGCCGGTCTCGCCGTCGAAGAAGGCGGCGAACACCTCCCGGATCGTTTCCTGATCCTCCGTCAGATTCAGGTCCACGGCCGGACCCTACCGACGGGTGGCCGGACCCGACGATCCGCCGGACGAGACCCGACGCGGATCCCACGGATCATCCCGCCTAGCGTCGCCAGCCATGGGAGAGCAGCAGGCCATGGGAGAGCAGCAGTCAGGGGACCGGGAGCACGTGGGGGCCGACGGCCTCGTCGTGACACGTGACGGCGTCGTCGTCACCGTCACCATCGACCGACCCGAGGTCATGAACGCCATGACCGGCACGATGTTCGCCGAATTCGGACGCATCTTCCGCGACCTCAACGCCGATGACACCGTGCGCTGCGTGGTCGTCACGGGAGCGGGCGGGAACTTCTGCTCGGGTGCCGACGTCGGGGCGCAGTCGAAGCGGGCCACGGGGGCCGTGGAGGCGAGGCCGGCCCTGCGCAACCTGCGGATGATCAAGGCCTCGGCCCAGGCCCTGCACGAGTGCCAGCACCCGGTTGTGGCCAAGGTGCGGGGCATCGCCGTGGGCGCCGGCCTGAACCTGGCGCTGGGCTGCGACCTCGTCTACGCCTCCGCCGACGCCCGCTTCTCGGAGATCTTCGCCCGACGGGGCATCAGCCTGGACTTCGGCGGCTCGTGGGTCCTGCCCCGACGCATCGGCCTGCACCGGGCCAAGGAGCTGGCGCTGCTGGCCGAGGTCATCGACGCCGCCGAGGCCGACCGGATCGGCCTGGTGAACCGGGTGCTGCCCGATGACGAGCTGGACGCCCACGTGGACGACGTGGTGGCCCGCATCGTCGCCGGCCCGCCGCTGGCCCTCTCGATGAGCAAGGCGCTGTTGAACCACGGCGTGGAGACGTCCATGTCGCAGGCGCTGGAGGCCGAGGCGGCGTCGCAGGCGGCCAACTTCGGTTCCGAGGACCCCCGGGAAGCCGGTCGGGCCTGGATCGAGAAGCGCGCCCCCGAGTTCAAGGGGCGCTGACCCGGAGGGCGGCTCGGGATCGCTGCCCCGTCGGGAACCGGCTCCCCTCAGGACCCCGTTCCTCAGGACCCCGTTCCTCAGGACTGGCCCGGGTGCACCGCCTGGGTCTGGGTGGTGATCGCCGCCCGCTTGCCGTCGGCCCGGAGCACCTCGGTCTGGACCACGATGGTGGTCCGACCCACGTGGACCGGCGTCGACACGATGGTGGCGGTGCCCTCCTTGATCGGTCGGAGGAAGTTCGTCTTGGACTCGATGGTCGACGTGCCCGCCCCCTCGGCCAGGTTCTGGGCCGCGCACAGCGCCCCGGCCGAGTCGGCGACGGCCATCACGTAGCCACCGTGCAGGCCGCCGAACACGGTGGTGCGCTCCTCGGTCCACTCGACGGTGGCCTCCACCCGTTCCGGCGAGGCCGACACCACCGTCAGGCCGAGCACGTCGCAGAACGGCATGATCCGGCGGATCAGCGCGGTGTATTCCGCGGCCCGTTCCCGCTCGGACCGGTCCGCCGGAGGATCGTCGGTCACGGTCGGGTGGCCTGCCGGCTCACGCCAGGGGCTCGAAGCGGTCCAGGTCCAGCGTCCACGGGCTCAGGTTCTCATACCCGTCCTCGGTGATGAGTACCTGGTCCTCCAGCTTCACGCCCTGGCCGCCGGAGCGGGCCCCCACGTAGGCCTCCACGGTGACCACCATGCCGGGTTCCAGCACCCCGTCGTAGCCCGACGCCTCCCAGGCGCTGGGGAACACGATGGACGGGTACTCGTCGCACTGGCCCACCCCGTGGAACAGGCACGAGTAGTGGCGGTACTCCTCCTCGGGCGGGAACCACGCCCGATGGGTCAGGTCGTGGAAGGTGGCGCCGGGCTCCAGCAGCTCGATGTTGCGGGCCAGCTGCTCGACGGCCAGCTCGTGGGCGTGGCGGGCCTCCGGCGTGGGCGGGGCGTCGCCGCACACCCAGGTCCGCGAGATGTCCGTCATCATCCCGTAGGCGCCCACCAGGTCGGTGTCGAAGGCCACCACGTCGCCGTCGGCCACCTGGTAGCTGCTGCACTCCTGGAACCACGGGTTGGTGCGGGGGCCGGCCGCCAGCAGCCGGCACTCCATCCACTCGCCGTGGCGGGCCAGCATCTCGGCCCACAGCACGCCCCAGATCTGGTTCTCGGTCATGCCCGGCCGCATGGCCTCGAACATGAGGCGGGACGAGGTGAGCGTGCCCTGCACCGAGCAGCGCATGGCCTTCACCTCGTCGGGGCCCTTGACCTTGCGGGCCTCCTCCATCACCCGGGTGCCGTCGACCAGCTCCAGGCCCTCGCCGAGCAGCGACGTGATGCCCAGCGTGGTCGACGAGTCGACGGCGATGCGCCGGGTGCCGCCGCCGTGGGTGCGGGCCAGGTCGGCCACCTCCTGGGCGAAGCCCTTGGCGTGCTCGTCGGCCCGATCCCCGGCCAGGAAGTAGGTGAAGCCCTGGGCGGTCCGTCTCTCGGACACGAACGGGTTGTGGGCCGACAGGAACTCGCAACCCGGGTAGTCGAACAGGACCAGCGTGCCGTCGGCGCCGACGAAGGCGTAGCGGGCCTGGTTGTGGAGCAGCCAGACCTGCATGTTCGGGGCGTAGGTCACGTACATGACGTTCATGGGGTCGAACAGGAGGATCCCGTCGAGGCCGTCGGCCGCCAGCTGCGCCACGGTCCGGTCGAGGCGGTCGCGCATCATGGCCTGCTCGTCGGGCAGCTCGAGGCCGGCCGCCGCCCACTCCGACAGCGCCGGCTCGCCCGGCCCCATCACCATCCGGTGGCCGACGGTCGCCGCCCGCCGCACCAGCGGATCGTCCGGGTCGTCCCCGAGGGCCCTGTGTCCTGGCACTGGGTGTCCTGCCACTGGCTGCTACCCCCTCATCCGGGACCCCGAGGGGTCGAACAGCGGCTCATCGCGGCGCGTCGCGGCCCGTCGCACGCCGAGCACCTCGATCTCGAAGCCGTCGGCCGGCGTGGCCGGGTCGGCGACGGCGGCGGGCACGTAGCCCAGGGCGCACGACGCCTCCGACCAGTGGGCGTAGCCGCCCGACGTGGCCCAGCCGACCACCTCGCCGTCGTGCCAGATGGGCTCGTCGCCCAGCACGTCGGTCCCGGCCCCATCTCCAGCAGTCCGGCGGCCGGCGGGCACACCGCCGTCGTCGAGGGTGAACAGGCACAGCCGGCGCTGCGGGCCGGCCGCCCGTTCGGCGATCACGGCGTCGCGGCCGATGAAGTCCCGGTCGGAGCCGTCGGCGGCCGTCAGGGCCACGAACGGGTCCATGCCGGCCTCGCCGGGCGTGTAGATGGGCCGGTACTCGCTGGCCCACGCCCCGAACCCCTTGTCGAACCGCATGGAGTCCAGCGCCCGCAGCCCGAACGGGCGGAGGCCGTGGGGTTCGCCGGCCTCGACCAGGAGGTCGAACAGGCGTTGCTGGAGGGATGCCGGGACCCACATCTCGTAGCCGAGGTCGCCGGTGAAGGTGATGCGTCCCACGATGGCCTCGACCATGCCCAGGTCCATCCGACGGACGTCCCGGAAGCGGAACGCCCCGGTCGACACGTCGGCATCCCCGGCCACCGCGGCCAGCACGTCGCGGGCGGCGGGGCCGGCCAGCGACAGGCCGGCCAGCTCGTGGCCCAGCGGCCGGTAGGCGACCCGGGCCCCGCCCGAGGCGGCGTCCTCGGCGATCCGGTCCAGGAACCACCGCTGGTGGTAGCCCTCGGCCACGCCGGAGCCCAGGACCAGGAAGGTCTCGGCACCGTCGAACGGGTCGGCCAGCGTGGCCACGGTGAAGTCGCCGATGAGGCGGCCACCGTGGTCGAGCATGGGAGCGAGCGCCATGCGTCCCGGCGGTGGTATCCGGTTGGCGAGGACCCGCTCGAGCAGGACGCGGGCGCCCGGACCGGTGAACTCGTGCTTGGCGAACCCGGTGGTCTCGAAGAGGCCGACGCCGGTGCGTACGGCCCGGACCTCGTCGGCGACCACGTCGAAGGCGTTGGACCGGTGGAAGGTGACCTCCTCGACCGGCTCGGCACCCGGCCGCTGGAACCACAGCGCCGTCTCCAGGCCGTACGACGACCCCCACACGGCGTTGGCGGCGTCGAGGCGGCCGTGGATGGGCGACGTGTGCAGCGGGCGGCCCGCCGGGAGCTCCTCGTTGGGGAACGAGATGGAGAACCGGCGGCTGTAGTTCTCCATGACCTTGGCCTTCGTGTACGACCTCGTCGTCCAGTCGCCGTAGCGGGCGACGTCCATGCCCCACACGTCGAAGCCGGGATCACCGGTGGTTATCCAGTTGGCCATGGCCAGGCCCACGCCGCCGCCCTGGCTGAGGCCGGCCATCACGCCGCACGCCACCCAGTGGCCCCGCTGGCCGCGGATGGGGCCGATCAGCGGGTTGCCGTCCGACGCGAACGTGAACGGACCGTTGATGACCTGGCGGATGCCGGCATCGGCGTAGATGGGGAAGTGCTCGAAGCCGACGGCCAACGACGGGGCGATGCGCTCCAGGTCGGGAGTCAGCAACTGGGCGCCGAACTCCCACGGCGTCTCGCGCACCGACCACGGGACGCACGCCTTCTCGTAGGTGCCCAGCAGCAGGCCGCCGGCCTCGGCCCGGGTGTAGATCTCGCCGCCGAAGTCGATGGCGCCGATGCCGTGGCCCCCGGTGGCGTCCAGCCACGGCTGGATCTCGGGGAGCTCCTCGGTGAGCAGGTACATGTGCTCCATGGCCAGGATCGGCAGCTCGATGCCGCACATGCGGCCCACCTCGCGGGCCCACAGGCCGCCGCAGTTGACGACGTGCTCGCACGTGATGGTGCCCCGTTCGGTGACGACGTCCCACAGGCCGTCGGGCCGCTGGACGATGTCGTGCGCCCACGTGTTGCGGTGGACCTGCGCGCCGGCCATGCGGGCCGCGGTGGCGTACGCGTGGGTGACGCCCGACGGGTCGACGTGGCCGCCCACCGGGTCCCACAGGGCGCCCACGAAGTGGTCCTCGACCAGGAACGGGATCTTCTCCTTCGCCTCGGCCACCGAGATCAGCTCGGTCTGCATGCCCAGGTAGCGACCGCGGGCGTGGGCCATGCGCAGCCAGTCCATGCGGTCCTCGGAGTCGGCCAGCATGACCTCGCCGGTCAGGTGCAGGCCGCAGGCCACGCCGGACTCCCGTTCCAGGTCCTCGTAGAGCTGGACGGTGTAGCGCTGCAGGGCGGCCACGTTGGGGTCGCCGTTGATGGTGTGCATGCCGCCCGCCGCGTGCCAGGTGGATCCGGCGGTCAGCTCGCGGCGTTCCAGCAGGACGACGTCGGTCCAGCCGGCCTTCGTGAGGTGGTAGAGCACGCTGGCCCCCACCACGCCGCCGCCGACGACGACGACCCGGGTGCTGTCGGGAAGGTCGGGCATGGTGACTGGTCTCCGGTCTCGGGCTTCGGTTGCGTGCCTAGTAGTCCGTCTCGACGCCGCCCTCGGCGACGCGGCGGGCCACGAACTCGTCGAGGGCGGCCCGTCGGTCGGCGGCCATGGGCGGCTCGACGTGGCCGTCGATGAGGGTGCGGGCCAGCGTCTCGGCCCGCTGGTGCGACTCGAGGCGTCCGCCCTCGTCCCACGTCTCGAAGTTGGTCCACGACGACACCATGGGTTGGAAGTGCTCGGTGGCGTAGCGGTCCTGGGTGTGCTGGGTGCCGAAGAAGTGCCCGGCCGGTCCGACCTCGGCGATGGCCTCGACGGCCAGGGCGGCGTCGTCCACGGTGATCGG
This sequence comes from Acidimicrobiales bacterium, assembly GCA_016845305.1. Classification (GTDB taxonomy): domain Bacteria; phylum Actinomycetota; class Acidimicrobiia; order Acidimicrobiales; family MedAcidi-G1; genus UBA9410. Next base: position 9,097 of record JAERSW010000110.1, on the reverse strand, counting down.
CTCGAGCATGGCCGACACCATGTTCAGCAGGTCGGCGTCGATCACCATCTTCTCGAACGAGGTCAGCAGGCCGCCCTCCAGCCAGCCGGCGCCGTGCAGCAGCAGGTTCACGCCGCCCATCACCGCGCCCCACACGGCCAGGGCGCTCTCGGTGGCCGACTGCGAGTCGACGCTGTTCGACGCGTTCACGTTCGACGACCGGTACGGCACCCGGTAGCGACGGGCCAGCTGGCCGCCGATGAGGCAGGCCTTCCAGTACTCGGGGGTGCCGAAGGCCGGCGACCCGGAGCGCATGTCGACGTTCGAGGTGAAGCCGCCGTAGATGACCGGCGAGCCGGGGCGGACCACCTGGGTGTAGGCGATGCCGGCCAGTGCCTCGGCGTTCTGCAGGACCAGGGCGCCGATGACGGTCACCGGGGCCATCGCCCCGGCGAGGGTGAACGGGGTGATGACGATGCACTGGTTGCGGGCCGACATCTCCTGGATGCCGTGCAGCATCACGGTGTCGTAGCGCAGCGGGGTGCTGGCGTTGATGACCGAGTAGAGCGACGGCTGTTCGGCGATGGTGGCATCGTCGACGCCGCGGGCGATGCGGGTCATCTCGATGGCGTCGAGGTTGCGCTGCCGGCTCAGGCTGTAGACGAACGGCACCTTGTCCGACAGCGTCAGCATGTCGTGGGTGGCGTGCAGGTGGCGGACCGACGGGTGGATGTCCATGGGCTCGACCGGGTAGCCGGCCACGGTGTGGACCGGGTTGAGCACCTGGCCCAGCTTCAGGAGGTCGCGGTAGTCGTCGCGGTTGCCGTCGCGGCGGTCGCGCCCCAGGCCGGTCACGAACGGGGGGCTGGCCACGCTGGTGTAGGTGAGCACGTCGCCGCCGAGGTGGAGGTCGCGCTCGGGGTTGGGGGCGTGCAGGGTGAACTCGGCGGGGGCCGTGGCCACGAGGTCCAGCACCAGCTCGGGGTCGAAGCGGACGCGGTCGCCGTCCACGTCGCAGCCGGCGTCGGCCAGCTGTTGGCGGGCCGTCTCGTCGAGGAAGTCGATGCCGGTCTCGGACAGGACCCGCAGCGACGCCTGGTGGATGGCCTCCAGCTCGTCGTCGGACACGGCTCGCAGGGGCTCGAACCGCAGGCGCGGCTGGCCCCACGGCGGCTGTTCGGCGGCGACGTCGCGGACCTTGGACCGGCCGCTGCGGCGACCCCGGCGGGCGTCGCTCATCGGGGGCGGTCCCACCACTCGGTCGGTGCGGGGTCGAGCCCCTCTGCGAAGCCCATGGGTGCCTCCTCGGGGGTCAGGTGCAGGTCGTCGCCGGTGTACGGGTGGGCGCGGGCCACCGCCTCGTCGAGCACCACGCCGAGGCCCGGCTCGGTCGACGGGACGACCATGCCGTCCTCCCACCGGATGGGCGTCTCCAGCAGCTCGGCGTGGAAGCCGTCGAAGCGGTCGATCGACTCGAGGACCAGGAAGTTGGGGCTGCAGGTGGCCAGGGCGATGTTGGCGGCGGCCACGACCGGTCCGCAGTAGCAGTGGGGGGCCAGCAGTGCCTGGTGGACCTCGCCGAGGCTGGCGATCTTCTTGCCCTGGAGGATCCCGCCGCTACGGCCCAGGTCGGGCTGCAGGATCGACGCCGCCCCGGCACGGAGCACCGCGGCGAACTCGGTGACGGTGGTGAGGCGTTCGCCGGTGGCCACCGGGATGGTGGTGCCGGCCGCCACGCGGGCCATGCCCTCGAGGTCGTCGGTGGGCACCGGCTCCTCGAACCACAGGGGGTCGTACTTCTCGATCCGGCGGGCCAGGCGCAGCGCCCCCGACGGGGTGAACTGTCCGTGCGTGCCGAACAGCAGGTCGGCCCGGTCGCCGACCGCCTCGCGGATGGCCCGGGTGTAGCGCTCCGACAGGTCCAGGCGTTCCAGTGACGGCTGGCGGCCGTCGTAGACGGTGTACGGGCCGGCCGGGTCGAACTTGACGGCGGTGAAGCCCAGCTCGACGGCCCGCACCGCGGCCTCGGCGGCCAGGTCGGGGTCGGTGTACAGGTTCGGGGCGGGTTTCTCACCGGAGGCGGAGCCTCCGGGCCCATTCGAGCCCAGTGGCGTGTCGTAGGCGTCGGCGTCGTCGGGATACAGGTACGTGTAGGAGCGCAGGCCCTCGTGGACGCGGCCGCCCAGGAGGTCGTACACGGGTCGACCGGTGGCCTTGCCGACGATGTCCCAGCAGGCCATCTCCAGGGCGCTCATCACGCCGCACAGGGTCGGATCGGGGCGCAGGGCGTAGCCGCTGCCGTAGGCCCGCCGCCAGAACGACTCGACGTCGAAGGGCCGGTGGCCGACGAGGTGGCGTTCGGCCACGTCGACGATCATGTCGGCCACCAGGTGGGGCCCGACGGTGGCCACGTAGGCCTCGCCGATCCCGTCGATCCCGTCGTCGGTGGTCAGCTTGACGAAGATGAAGTACCGGCCGCCGTGGCGCGGCGGCGGGTTGCCGACCACGAACGTCTCGACGTCGGCGATCAGCACGTCGCCGCCTCCTTCTCGGAGGTGATGGGCTGCTCGGCGGTGATGGGCTGCTCGGCGGTGGTGGGCGCCGGGCTGCCGTTGGGGAGGACCACGGTGCGCAGGGCCTCGCCCCGCCACACCTCGTCGAACGCCTCGGCGATGTCGTCGAGGTCGTGGGTGCTCGACACCATGCCGTGCAGGTCGAGCCGTCCGGCCCGGTGGTGCTCGACGAGCGCCGGGACGTCCTCGGCGACGCGGATGGTGCCCATCTTGGAGCCGAGGATCGACTTGTTGGCGGCGGCCAGCCAGCTGGGGGCCACCTCCATGGTCACGTCGTCGCCGGCCATGCCGACGATGACGAGGTTGCCCATGGGGGCCAGCAGGTCGATGGCGCCGTCGAGGGCGGCCGGGGCCCCGGTGGTGACCAGGACGTGGTCGGCGAGCCGGCCACCGGTGGCCGCGCCGATGGAGTGGGGGAGGTTGTCGACTGCGGGGTCCACGGCGTGGGTGGCGCCGAAGCCGAGGGCCGCGGCCCGCTTGTCGGCCGACGGGTCGACGGCCACGATCGGATCGGCGCCGGCGATGCGGGCCGCCTGGACGGCGCCGTTGCCGACGCCGCCGCAGCCGATGACCACCACGGCGTCACCGGCCGCCACGCCTGCGGTGTTCGTGACCGCCCCGGCGCCGGTCAGCACCCCGCAGCCCAGCAGCGAGGCGGCCAGCAGGTCGACGTCGTCGGGGAGGCGGACGACCTGGGAGCGGTGCACGACCACCTGCTCGGCGAACCCGGCCACGTTGAGGCCCTGGGGGATGCGGACGCCGTCCGCGTCGGCCAGCGGGCTGCGTTCGGAGATCGGGAGCCGACCGGAGCAGGCCACGTCGTGGCCGCGCCGACACGCCCGGCAGTCGCCGCAGGTGCGGACCAGCGTGACGACCACCGGGTCGCCCACGCGGAGTTCCGGGGCGGCGTTGCCGGGGACAGGGTCGTCTGCGGGGGCCGCGTCCTCCCCGGGGGAGGGCCCGATCTCGACGACGTGGCCGGCGGCCTCGTGGCCGAGCACCAGGGGGAACTCGGTGGCCCAGGTGCCGTCGAGGTAGCTGAGGTCCGAGTGGCAGACGGCGCAGGCGGCCACCCGGACGCGGACCTCGTCGGGCCCGGGCGCGTCGAGGTGGAGCCGTTCGATGCTGGGCGGTAGGCCGACACCTCGGCTCACCGCCGCACGGATGGTGACCCCGGGGCCCGTCGGCACGGGCGGAAACTACACCCGCCGGGACCGGTTGAACAGGTGTCCAGTCGGGTGTCCCGTCGGGTGCCCAGCAAGGTGTCCGGGCAGGGTTCCCGTGGGGTGGGAGCCCCGGATCAGGCGAGCAGCAACTCGGCGGTGCGGCGGAGCTGTCCGGGTGACCGGGGGGCCACGTTGAGCATGGTCACCGGGCTGTCCTCGAAGGCGGCCAGGCGGTCCCGGATGCGGTCCGGCGTCCCGACGAGCGAGATCTCGTCGGCGAACTCGAGGGGGACCGAGGCGATGGCCTCGTCGCGCCGCCCCTCCAGGAACAGGTCCTGGACCCGGAGCGCCTCGGCCTCGAACCCCATCCTCGCCATCAGCTTCGTGTGGTAGTTCTGGCCCTTGGCGCCCATGCCGCCCACGTAGAACCCGAGGGTGGCCTGCACCGGGGCCAGGGCCGCGGCGATGGCCTCCGGCGAGTCGTCGTCGGTCTCGGTGACGGCCACGTTCAGGGCGACCTGGAAGTGGTCGGGGGCGTGCGCCAACTGGTCGGCGTAGACGTCCTGGCGGTACGGCGAGTAGTAGAGGGGCAGCCAGCCGTCGGCGATCTCGGCCGTCTGGGCCACGTTCTTCGGACCCTCGGCCCCGATGAAGATGGGGAGATCGGACCGCAGCGGGTGGACCATCACCTTCAGCGGCTTGCCGAGGCCGGTCGACCCGTCGCCGACGTAGGGGTGCTGGTGGAACTCGCCGTCGAAGGCCAGGTGCTCCTCGCGCCGGAAGGCCCGCCGCAGGACCTCGACGTACTCGCGGGTCCGGGCCAGGGGACGGTTCGACGGGCGCCCGTACCAGCCCTCGACGACCTGGGGTCCGGACACGCCCAGTCCGAGGATCAGGCGGCCGTTCGACAGGTGGTCGAGGGTGACGGCGTGCATGGCCGTCGCCGTCGGGGTGCGGGCCGACATCTGGACGATGCCGGTGCCGAGGCGGATCCGCTCGGTCTGGGCGGCCAACCAGGCCAGCGGGGTGAAGGCGTCGCTGCCCCACGACTCGGCCGTCCACACGGCGTCGTAGCCGAGCCGCTCGGCGTTCTGGACGAGGGGGGCGAGGCCGTCCGGGGGCTGGGCGCCCCAGTAGCCGAGGGTGAGGCCGAGTTCCATGCCGGCATCGTCCCAGCGGTGTCCCCGGTGCGCCAAGGCGCGGCCCCCGGTGGCGGGCCGTCGTAGTCTCCGGGCCGTGTCGAGCGTGCCCGCCGAGAGCTTTCCCCGCCAGCACGCCCGGACGCGACGGTTCACCTGCGGGGCGCCCCGCGACGTGCGGGTGTCCGACGACGGGAGCCGGGTGCTGTTCCTGCGCTCGTCGGCGGGCGACGACCCGGTCCACGCCCTGTGGTGCCTGGACGTGGCGTCGGGCGTCGAGCGGGTCGTCGCCGACCCGCGGGATCCGGCGTTGGCGGCCGCCCACGGGTCGGGCAACGGGGACGGGGGCCTGGTCCCCCCGGAGGAGCTGGCCCGTCGGGAGCGGACCCGGGAGTCGGGGTCGGGGATCGTGGCCTACGACGCCTCGGACGACCTGTCCCGGGCCTGCTTCGTCCTGGACGGCCGTGTCCATCTGGCCGAGGTGGGACAACCCGGCCGGGTCGTCGAGCTGCCGTCGTCGGGCGACGCCTTCGATCCCCGCCTCAGCCCCGACGGCACCTCGGTGGCCTACGTGTCGGGCCCGACCCTGCGGATGACCGGGGCCGGTGGCGACCGGCGGGTGATCGGGAGCGCCGGGTCGTCGGGGAGCCACGTGTCCTGGGGGTCGGCCGAGTTCGTGGCCGCCGAGGAGATGGGCCGGGGTCGGGGCCACTGGTGGTCGCCGGACGGGAGGCGGCTGCTGGCCACCCGGGTGGACGTGGCGCCGGTGGCCGAGTGGTGGATCGCCTCGCCGGTGGACCCGTCGACGGCGCCGCGGGCGGTGCGCTATCCGGCGGCGGGGACGACCAACGCCGAGGTGGGCCTGTTCCTGGTCGACCCGGCGGCCGACGACCCGGAGGCACGGACGGTGGCCGTGGACTGGAGCCGGGACGGCGAGTTCGAGTACCTGGCCCACGTGGCCTGGCCGGCGATGTCCCCAGATGGGGGGGTAGGGGGTCCGCTGCTGGCCGTCCAGACCCGCGACCAACGCACGCTCGCCGTGCTCGAGGTGGATCCGTCCGACGGCTCGACGTCGGAGCGCCACCGGATCACCGACCCCGACTGGGTCGACCTGGTGCCCGGCACGCCCGTGGCCTGGGGCTCGTCGCTGGCCACCGTCGAGGCCCACGACGGGACGAACCGGCTGTGCCGCGATGGGGTGCCGGTATCGCCGCCGGGCCTCCAGGTCCGGTCGGTGGTCGGCGCCGACGACGACGGGAACCTGGTGGTGTCGGCCTCCGACGACCCCCTCGACGTCGACGTCGTGCGGGTGGCTCCCGACGGGACCGTCACCCCGATCGCCTCGGGTGGGGGCGTCCACGGCGCGGCGGTGGGCGGCGGCACCGTCACGGTGCGCTCGGCCACCCTCGACGGATCCTCTACCCGGGTGCTCCCGACCGGGCATGTCCTCGGCGACCGGTCCGAGGAACCGCTGGTCGACCCCCGTCCGGAGTTCCACGTGGTCGGCGATCGTGGCCTGCACGCCGCGGTGCTCGTCCCGACCGGCCATGCGCCGTCCGACGGCCCGCTGCCCGTGCTCCTCGACCCGTACGGGGGGCCGCACGCCCAGCGGGTGCAGCGGGCCCGGGGCCAGTACCTGACCTCGCAGTGGTTCGCGGACCGGGGCTTCGCCGTGGTCGTCGTCGACGGCCGGGGCACGCCGGGCCGCGGGCCGGACTGGGACCGGGCGGTGAAGGGCGACCTGGCCGGGCCGGTGCTCGACGACCAGGTCGACGCCCTCCACGCCCTGGCCGCCGCCGATCCCCGGCTGGACCTGTCCCGGGTGGGCATCCGGGGCTGGTCGTTCGGCGGCTACCTGGCGGCGATGGCCGTGCTGCGGCGCCCCGACGTGTTCCACGCCGCGGTGGCCGGCGCGCCGGTCACCGACTGGCGCCTCTACGACACCCACTACACCGAGCGCTACCTCGGGCACCCTGATGGGGAGGCCGACGCCTACCGTCGCAGCGGCCTGTGCGATCCGGGCACCTGGGCCGAGCGCGCCGTCGGTCGGCCCGACGGGGCCCCGGACGGCCACCCGGGCGGCGGCCACCCAGACAGGCCGCTGCTGCTGGTCCACGGCCTGGCCGACGACAACGTGGTCGTCGCCCACACCCTGGCCCTGTCGCGGGCCCTGCTGGAGGCCGGCCGGCCCCACCGGGTGCTGCCCCTGTCGGGGGTGACCCACATGACCCCGCAGGAGGCCGTGGCCGAGAACCTGCTCCGCCTCCAGCTCGACTTCCTCGCCGAGGCCCTCGGCATGGAGGCGCTTCCTGAGGAGGGCGGCACGCCCTGAGTCGCGAGCCGCGACCCGAGGAGCGGGCGGATCCCGCTGAGGGCGGTTCCGGTCAGGTGGTCCGGGCCGACACGGGTGCCCAGCGGTGCGCCCACGGGCGGGCGTCCTCGAGCTGGCCGGCCAGGCCGAACAGCACCTCGTCGCCGCCCGGCGGGAATGAGAAGTGGCTGCCGATGGGCAGGCCGGAGGCCGGATCCCACCACAGGGGGACCGACATGGCGGCACCACCGTGGGCGTTGGTGGGGGCGAGGTGGGCCAGCAGGAGCTCCGAGAGGCGGCCGTCGCGGGGTTCGGACGGCGACGGGGTGCCGACCGGCAGGGGCATGGCATTGGTGACCGGCGTGAGCCAGGCGTCGTGGTCGGCGAAGAAGGCGTCCATGGTGGCCGTCAGGCGGTCGAAGGTCGCCGTGGCCCGCTGGCCGGCATCCGGCGGCAGGCGTTCCCCCTCGCGGACCATGTCGATGGTGCAGCGCGACAACAGGCCCGACTCGTCGATGGACAGCCCGCTGGCCTGCTCCAGCATGGGAATGAGGCCGACGGTGCGGCTGAGGAAGAACCCCCGGTAGGCCTCGAAGAACTCGTCGCCGTCGATCGGGTTGTCGACGGGCACGACCTCGTGGCCGAGGTCCTCGCAGAGGCGGGCCGTGTCCTCGATCGCCGCGGCGATCGCCGGGTCGGGCGACGTGCCGAACGGACAGTCGAGCGTCAGTGCGATGCGCAGCCGCCGACCTCCGCCTCTGCCGGATGCGGACCCGCCGACCCGTCCGGCGGTGGTCCCGGCAGTGGCCCCGGCCGTGGGCTGGGCGAAGGCGGGCAGGCCGTCGACCAGTGGGAACGGGTTGGCGTGGTCGCCGGACGCTCGGTTCTGCGTGGCCAGGAACAACGCGGCCACGTCGCGGACGGATCGGCCGAGGGCCAGGTGGGTCTTGAAGACCTCGTGGCTGCCGTCCAGTTCGCCGGAGGCCAGACGTCGCCGGCTGGGCTTGACGCCGAACACCCCGCACCACGAGGCCGGGATCCGGTTGGACCCGCCGCCGTCGGTGCCGTGGACCAGCGGCGCGTAGCCGGCGGCCACGGCGACGGCCGAGCCGCCGCTGGACCCACCCGACGACAGCTCGGGGTTCCACGGGTTCCGGGTCGGCCCGAAGGCCTCGTTGTCGGTCACCGGCAGGGAGGCGAACTCCGGGGTGTTGGTCTTGCCGGCCATCACCAGCCCGGCGGCCTCGGCGGCGTGTACCCAGTCGGGCGAGGCGTCGCTGATGCGGTTCAGCATGGACGTCGATCCGTCGGTGCGACGAACGCCCTCGAGGTCGACGAGGTCCTTGAGGAAGGTGGGAACGCCCACGAACGATCCCGGCGCGGTCGCCGGGTCGATGGCCGCGGCACGTTCGCGGGCCCGATCGGCGCAGTCGGTGATGACGGCGTTGAGGCTGCCGTCGAGGGCCTCCACCCGGGCCAGGGAGGCGTCCAGGAGTTCGACCGGCGTGACCTCGCCGGCCCGCAGCAGCCCGGCGAGGCCCAGTGCGTCGTGGTTGAGGAGGGGATCGGTCATGGTGATTGGGTCAGGGCTGCCGGATCAGGGGTGCCGGGTTCGGGCTGACACCGCTCGGGTCAGACCGCGGTCCAGCCGCCGTCGACGTACAGGACGGTCCCCGTGAGGTACGACCCGGCGTCCGACGCCAGCAGCAGCAGGGCGCCGTCCAGCTCGTGGGCCCGGCCACCCCGCCCCATCGGCGTCCCGGACTCGACGTAGGTCCGGCCGGCGTCGGTGTGGAACATGGCGTCGGCGTTCATCTCGGTCTCGAACCACGCCGGAGCGATGGCGTTCACCCGGATGCCCTTCCGCGCCCACTGGACGGCCAGTTCCCGCGTCAGGTTGTGCAGCCCGCCCTTGGCCGCCGCGTAGCC
>JAERSW010000109.1 GCA_016845305.1 Acidimicrobiales bacterium | reverse complement strand
CGGTGCGCCACAGGTGTTCGGACAGGGCGTGGAGTGCGCCGGTGACCACGGCCCCGGCGTCGGGCGCCAGCAGGGCCTCGATCCGGACCATGCCGTCGCCCCGGACCGACCACGAGGCACGTCGCTCCCGGTGCTGGCGGGCGGCGAGGGCCCGTCCGTCGGCGTCGTCGTCCCGGGCCCGTTCCCACGCCGACACGGTGTCGGCGAACCGGTCGACCGACTGGGTGCGGGCCGCGTCGAGGAGCCCGGGATCGGCGGCAGCGGCCGGACGATGCTCGGAGGAGAGGCCGCGGGACAGCGCAGTGGCGTGGCCCTCGGTGATCTCGCCGGCGGACAACGCGTCGGCGGCGGCCGGGACGTCGCGCAGGGTGTCGGCGAGCCGGACGGCACGCCGGGCCTCGACGCCGGACATGCCGGTGGTCCGGACCAGGTCGCCGGAACGCACGGCGGCCTTCCGGGTGCGGGACCCGGGGGTGGCCGAGAGCACGCGGGACCGACCGGCGGCCACCGCCCCATCGAGGCGGGAGAAGGCCAGGAGCCAGCCTTCCCGCGCCGATGCCGTCATGGCATCCGGGCGGAGCGAGGCGATCAGCTCGCCGACGGCACGGGCGAATGCCTCGGGGTCGGGCGGCTCCGGGACGGGCGCGTCGGCGAACGGGTCCGCCGGTGGCGTAGCGAGGAGGCTCCCGTTCGACATGGCCCCATCATGGCGATGGGGTGTGACAGCCCTTCTGGTCCCGCTGGCTCGCGGAGTCGGTCAGACCCCGGAGCGCTGGCGGATCAGGTTGAGGGCGCTGCCGGCCTTGAACCACTCGATCTGGTCGGCCGAGAACGTGTGGTCGGTGGCGATCCGGGCCTCGGTGCCGTCGGGCGAGGTGACGACCACCTCGACCTGCTGGTCGGGGGCCAGGTCGGCCACGCCGACCACCGACACCTTGTCCTCCGGGCCGATCCGGTCGTAGTCGGCCGGGTCGGCGAAGGTCAGCGGCAGGACGCCCTGCTTCTTCAGGTTGGTCTCGTGGATGCGGGCGAACGACCGGGCGATCACGGCCTTCGCTCCCCGGAACCGGGGCTCCATGGCCGCGTGCTCCCGGGACGAGCCCTCGCCCATGTTCTCGTCGCCGATGGCCACCCAGCCGATGCCGGCCTCGTGGTAGCGGCGGGCGATCTCCGGGTACGCCCGGGTCTCGCCGTCGGTGGCGTCCCAGCCGGTGCCCACCTCGCCGGTGAAGGCGTTCACCGCGCCCATGTAGACGTTGCCGGAGATGTTCTCCAGGTGGCCCCGGTACTTCAGCCACGGGCCGGCCATCGAGATGTGGTCGGTGGTGCACTTGCCCTGGGCCTTGACCAGCACCGTCAGGTCGGTCAGGTCGCCGCCGTCCCACGCCGGGAACGGGGTGAGCAGCTGCAGCCGGTCGCTGGTCGGCGACACCGCCACCTCGACCGACGAGCCGTCGGCCGGCGGGGCCTGGAAGGTCTCCTCGCCGGGATCGAACCCGGCCGCCGGGAGCTCCTCGCCGGCACCGACGGTCAGGCGGACCTCCTCGCCGGCGTCGTTGACGAGGGTGTCGGTGGCCGGGTCGAAGTCGAGCCGCCCGGCGATGGTCAGGGCGATCACCGTCTCCGGCGACGTCACGAAGGCGTGCGTGGTGGCGTAGCCGTCGTTGCGCTTGGGGAAGTTGCGGTTGTAGCTGGTGACGATCGAGTTGGGGATGCCGTCCTCGAGGTCCTGGCGGTCCCACTGGCCGATGCACGGGCCACACGCGTTGGCCAGCACCTGGGCGCCGAGGGCCTCGAAGTCGGCGAGCAGGCCGTCGCGTTCGATGGTGGCCCGGACCTGCTCGGAGCCCGGCGTGATGAGCAGCGGAGCCTTGGCGGTCAGGCCCTTGGCCACGGCGTCACGGGCGATGCTGGCCGCCCGGGTGATGTCCTCGTAGCTGGAGTTGGTGCACGAGCCGATCAGGCCGGCGCTGACGTCCAGCGGCCAGCCCTCCTGTTCGGCCTCGGCGCCGAGGTCGGCCACCGGGCGGGCCAGGTCGGGGGTGTGGGGGCCGTTGATGTGCGGCGACAGGGTCGACAGGTCGATCTCGATGACCTGGTCGAAGTAGGCGCCGGGATCGGCCTCGACCTCGTCGTCGGCCCGTAGGTGGTGGGCGACGGCGTCCGCGGCGTCGGCGACGGCCTCGCGGCCGGTGGACTTGAGGTAGCGGGCGATGGCGTCGTCGTAGGCGAACAGCGACGTGGTGGCGCCGATCTCGGCGCCCATGTTGCAGATGGTGGCCTTGCCGGTGGCCGACAGGCTGCGGGCGCCGGGGCCGAAGTACTCGACGATGGCGCCGGTGCCGCCCTTCACGGTGAGGATGTCGGCCACCTTCAGGATCACGTCCTTGGGGGCCGCCCAACCGTCCAGCTCGCCGGTCAGGTGGACGCCGATGAGCTTCGGCCACCGCACGTTCCACGGGAACCCGGTCATGACGTCGACGGCGTCGGCGCCGCCCACGCCCACGGCCACCATGCCGGCGCCGCCGGCGTTGGGGGTGTGGCTGTCGGTGCCGATCATCATCCCGCCGGGGAAGGCGTACTGCTCGAGCACGACCTGGTGGATGATGCCCGAGCCGGGCTTCCAGAAGCCGGCGCCGTACCGGGCGCACACCGAGGCCAGGAAGTCGTAGACCTCGCGGTTGCCGTCCACCGCGGCGGCCAGGTCCTTCTTGCCGTCGTCGCGGGCCTGGATGAGATGGTCGCAGTGGGTGGTGGTGGGGACCTGCACCTCGTCGAGGCCGGCGGTCATGAACTGCAGCCAGGCCATCTGGGCCGTGGCGTCCTGCATGGCCACCCGGTCGGGGCGCAGGTCGACGTAGGACACGCCGCGCTCCAGGCCGGCGGTCTCCGGGTCGTCGAGGTGGTTGACGAGGACCTTCTCGGCCAGCGTGAGGGCCCGGCCGAGGCGTCGGCGGCCGGTGGCGACCCGCTCGTCGAGGGTCCCGTAGACCCCCTGGATCAGCTCGATGGGGGTGGAAGCGGCGACGGCCATGACGGGTTCTCCTGGGCGGGGCGCGCCCCTCGGACGCACGATCTCTACGAGTCGATGCCGAGGCTACCGGTGGCCCCTCGGAGCCCTTCGGGTCGACCCCCGGAAGGAATGCGGAAGTTCGGCGCCGGCCGGCCGGTCAGCCGGTCAGAGCTTCGGCCAGCGGCGTCGGCGCCGACGGGATCGGCGGTCCCGGTCGCCGAGCGCCCAGGCTCGCCGCCAGGCCCCCACGTCGGGGCCGGTGAGGCCGGGCGACGTACCGGCATGGGCCCGCAGGCGGGCGGCGTACCAGTCCGACGTGGCCTCGTCGCCGAGGGCGGCCACCGCGGCCTGGAGGCGCACGGCGAACGCCCGGGCGTTCTCGCCGTCGCCGGCCACCAGCGGATCGCCGAAGGTGACGGTGGTGCGCGACGGTCGGGGGAGTGTCCGCCCCTTGCGGAGGATCCGACCCGTGCCCTGCAGGTGGATGGGCACGACGGGAACCCCGCAGCGGATGGCGAGGAAGGCCGCCCCGCCCCGGAACTCCTGGCCCCAGCCGTCCGGGCTGCGTCCACCCTCCGGGTAGAGCAGCATCGCCCAGCCCTCGTCGATCAGGTCCCGGGCCATGTCGGCCGACTGCCGTCCGACCTTGGTGCGCTCGATGGGCACGGCGCCGATGGCCAGCGCCGAGACGGCCCCGGACACGCGGTTGCCGAAGAAGTAGTCGGCGGCCGCCCCGACCACCACCCGGTGGCGCCACGGCTCGGGGATCGAGGTGAGCAGCAGCGGGGTGTCGGCGTGGCTGTGGTGGTTGGCCACGAACACGACGGGGCCGTCCAGGTCGTCGAGGCGGTCGAGGCCGCGGCGGTCCGGCGACGCCAGGGCGGCCATGGTGGGACGCATCACCGACTCGACGATGGCGGCCCGGGCCAGGCGCGCCGGGTACCGGCGGGCCCACGACGTGTCGTAGTCGGCGCCCAGCCCCTTCGACGGCGGCGGGGGCTCGACGCCGGTGGGCACGGGCGCGGCGCGCCACGGGAAGCCCGACCGGGCCACCGTCGCCCGCAGGCGACCCACGACGTCGTGCACGGGGCTCATCGCCTCAGGTCACGTCCGCCATCAGGATGGGCGGGTTCTTGATGTGGGTGACGGTGGGCTGCGGGCCGACCACGTCGGACGCCATCTCGAGGGCGTCCTGCAGCGTCGAGGCCGGCTGGAAGCCCATGCGGCGGACGGCGGCCGGGTCGCCGCCCACGATGACCACCCGCCCCAGGTGCTGCAGGGCGTGGCTGCCCCAGTACCACATGTAGAACGGGTGGACGCCGTGGTAGGCGTACGAGTTCCGGTACAGGTGGATGTACCACTCGTCCTCGGCGAACTGCTTCTCGTACTTCTTCTCGATCTCCACCGGGTCGGTGGTGTCGGCCAGCACCTGTTCGAAGAAGTCGATGTAGCTGGGGTGGTGGACGGGGTGGAACTCCCACGGGGTGGGGTGGCTCAGGATGAGCACACCGCCCTCGCGCACCAGCGGCCGCCCCTTGTAGAGGTTGAAGAAGTACCCGAGCCCGAGGCACATGACGAGGATCGGGTTCATGATCGAGTTGACGTTGTACGGGCAGATGTACGGCAGGCCCATGGTCAGCACGTCGGTCTGGCCCTCGACGGGCACCAGGTGCTGCTTGTAGACGTTGGCCGTGGTGACCTCGTGGACGGCCTCCACCTCGCCGGCCTGCACCGAGGTGAGGGCGTAGGGCGCCTGCCACGACGAGAAGACCTTCCGCTTGGCCTTGACGGGCATGACGTCGAGCCCGTGCTTCATGCCGAGGAACTGCATGCGGTCCCGGGTCGACCACTCCCACTCCCGCTTCTGGAGCAGGGAGAGGGGGCCCTCGCGGCCGAAGGTGTCGTTGTTGACCGTGGTCTCGATCTGGAAGATCTTCACCCCGGCGTCCCGGATGACCTTGCCCATCCGCCAGTTCGACGCGTGCAGGGCCGAGTTCTCCCGGTCCATGAACGACCGGGAGTGCTGCATGGTGTGGACGTTGTGGTGGTGGCGCAGGCCGGTGTAGCCGGACAGGCCGGTGGCCGTGCTCTTGTGGCCGCCGTCCATGGAGACGAGGTTGATGTTGACGTAGACGACCAGGTCGCTCTCGGCGGCCCGGCGGCTGAACTGGACGTCCTCGCCGTGCGGGGTCTCGCCGAGCACGACCATGCCGTCGGGGTCCTCGGCGTCGTGGTTGTAGAGGCGGCCGTCGGGGGCGAAGGCGTCGTAGACGCGGTCGCCGACGGCGTGCCGGAGCTCGTCCTCGGTCATGCGCCGGTGGATGGCCAGCGCGGCGATGAGGTGGACATCGTCGACGCCGGCCGCCGCGGCCTGGTCGAGGACGGCCTCGATGACCCGCTGGCGGATGTCGGGTCGGCGCATGGGAGGCAGGGGGAGCGAGATGTCGTCGAAGGCGATGGTCAGCTTCATGCCCGGTCGCAGGAGGGCCGACAGGGGCTCGGAGTCGCCGATGGGGTTCTCCAGGGCATCGCGGATGGCGCCGTCCGGGTCGGGGAGGCCCTCCAGCGGCTCGGCCGGGTAGATCACCCGGGAGCGGCCGGCGGGCAGCTTCTCGAGGCGGAAGCCCTCGCCGTGGTGGAACACGATCGGCGGGCTGTTGCGGTCGACGTCGAGGACGAAGCCGGGGCGGGGGGCGAGGTGGCCGGTCATCGGG
>JAERSW010000108.1 GCA_016845305.1 Acidimicrobiales bacterium | reverse complement strand
GATCCACGACCGCCACCCCCCCGTCGACGACCTCCACCGCCACTACCACGCAGGCTTCGGCGGCCGACGACGTGAAGGCGAGCCCCGAGGAGGACGGATCCGGCGACGGTTCGCCCGACGACGTGGCACCCGAGACCATGGCGCCCGCTGTGGAGGGCGAATCAGCGCCGGAGCCGGCCGAATCGGCCGGTGACGTCGGATCCGGCGACGGTTCGCCCGACGACCCAGCACCCGAAGACATGGCGCCCGCTGCGGAGGGCGGATCGGCGCCGGAGCCGACAGCAACCGAGGAGACCGAGCCGGAGCCGGCAGCAGCCGAGAAGACCGAGCCGACTGAGACGACCCGAGCACCGGAACCGGAACCGACCACCACCGTCCAACAGGCCGCCCGCCCCTACGAGCTCCCGTACGAGCTCGAGTTCACCGCCACCCTCTTCGACGGCACCACCTTCGAGGGCACGGACGTGGCCCGACAGGACGTCCTGTTCTGGTTCTGGGCGCCCACCTGAACGTCGTGCCGCCACGAGGCCTCGGCGGTCGCCGAGCTCAGCACACGACCGGACCTCACCGTGATCGGCGTCTCCACCATCGAGCCCGACGACCTGGACCACGCCAACCAGGTCGCCGTGGAGTGGGGCATCACCGGGTTCCCCAACATCGCCGACGACGGCGGCGTCTACATCGGCTTCGGCGTCTTCGGGAATCCGGCCACCGCAGCGATCAGCGCCGGCGGATCGGTGGTGGTCCACGCCGGCGACATCGACACCGAGGGCGCCCTGGAGCTGCTGGACAGGGCCCGGTCCCGCGACGCCTGAGCCGGCTCCTCCCGTCCGGGGCGACGGCCCGACGGACGAACCGGCCCGTATCCTGACCGGACCCGATCGACGCCCGATCCCGCCCCGGGCGCCAGGAGCACAGATGACCGGTTCTCCCCCACCCCAGACGCTGTTGCCCCAGACGCTGTCCCAGAAGGTCTGGGACCGTCACGTGGTCCACGCCGCCGACGGACAGCCCGACCTGCTGTTCATCGACCTGCACCTCGTCCACGAGGTCACCTCGCCGCAGGCCTTCGACGGCCTCCGCATGGCGAGTCGCCGGGTCCGCCACCCGGAGCTCACGGTGGCCACCGAGGACCACAACGTCCCCACCGCCGACATCGACCAGCCCATCGCCGATCCGATCAGCCGCACCCAGGTCGAGACGCTGCGCCGCAACTGCGACGAGTTCGGGGTGCGCCTCTACCCGATGGGCGACCCGGGTCAGGGCATCGTCCACGTGATCGGACCCGAGAAGGGCCTGACGCTGCCCGGCATGACGGTGGTGTGCGGCGACAGCCACACCAGCACCCACGGGGCGTTCGGCGCCCTGGCCTTCGGCATCGGCACCAGCGAGGTCGAGCACGTGCTGGCCACCCAGACCCTGCCCCAGCAGCGGCCCGGCACGCTGGCGGTGACCGTCGACGGCACCCTGCCCGAGGGCTCGACGGCCAAGGACGTGATCCTGGCCATCGTCGGCGAGCTGGGCACCGGCGGCGGAATCGGTTCGATCATCGAGTACCGGGGCGAGGTCATCCGGGCACTGTCGATGGAGGGCCGGATGACCGTCTGCAACATGTCGATCGAGGCCGGCGCCAAGGCGGGCCTGATCGCCCCGGACGACACCACCTTCGAGTACCTGGCCGGTCGCCCGCACGCCCCGTCGGGCGCCGACTGGGACGCAGCGGTGGCCGACTGGCGCACCCTGGCCACCGACGAGGGCGCCACCTTCGACCGCGAGGTGGTCCTCGACGGATCGGCCATCACCCCGCACGTCTCGTGGGGCACCAACCCGGGCCAGGTCATGCCGCTGGACGGCACCGTGCCCGGTCCCGACGACTTCGACGAGGCCAGCCAGCGCGAGTCGGCCGGACGGGCCCTCGAGTACATGGGCCTCACCGCCGGGACGGCCATCCGCGACGTCGCCGTCGACACGGTGTTCATCGGGTCGTGCACCAACAGCCGCATCGAGGACCTGCGGGCCGCCGCCGAGGTGGCCCGGGGCCGTCGGGTGGCCGACGGGATGCGCACCCTGGTCGTCCCGGGTTCGTGGGAGGTCAAGGCGCAGGCCGAGGCCGAGGGGCTGCCGGAGGTGTTCACCGAGGCGGGCTTCGACTGGCGGGAGCCGGGCTGCTCGATGTGCCTGGCCATGAACCCCGACAAGCTCACCGCCGGCGAGCGGTGCGCCAGCACCAGCAACCGCAACTTCGAGGGACGTCAGGGTCGAGGGGGTCGCACCCACCTCGTCTCTCCCGCCATCGCCGCCGCCACCGCCATCGCCGGGCACTTTGCGTCGCCCGACGATTTGGCCTGAACACGAGAACACGACAACGAACGCACCATGCCGGGAGCACCACAATGAAAGCCGTCCGCATCGTCCAAGGCACCGCCGTGCCACTCGACCGCACCGACGTCGACACCGATCAGATCATCCCGTCCGACTGGCTCAAGCGTGTCGAGCGCACCGGTTTCGAGAAGGGTCTCTTCTCGGAGTGGCGCGACGACCGGGACTTCGTGCTCAATCAGGAGCAGTACTCCGGCGCCAACATCCTCATCGGAGGCCTGAACTTCGGGACCGGTTCGAGCCGTGAGCACGCCGTGTGGGCGATTCAGCAGTACGGCTTCGATGCCGTCATCTCGCCGCGGTTCGCCGACATCTTCCGCCACAACCGCCCCACACACGGCCCCGTGCCGGTGCCGGGGTCCGACGCGGTCAATGAGA
>JAERSW010000107.1 GCA_016845305.1 Acidimicrobiales bacterium | reverse complement strand
GGCCCCGGCCATCGTCACCTCGAACCGCTTCGTCCCCTTCCCGCCGGCCTCCAGCCCCCCGCCGGTCCGCCCGCCGACGTCCCGGAACCCGCCATGACCGACCTGCTGGCCCTCACCGCCGAGCTCGTCGACGTCCCGTCGGTGAGCTTCGACGAGGCCGAGCTGGTCGCCCTGCTGGAGGCCGAGCTGCGGGCCGTGCCCGGCCTCGCCGTCGACCGGATCGGCGACAACCTGGTGGCCCGGACCGACCTGGGACGCGAGCACCGCCTCGTCCTCGGCGGCCACACCGACACCGTCCCCGGCGACACCTCGGGCTCCCGACTCGACGGGGACACCCTGTGGGGCCTCGGGACGGCCGACATGAAGGGCGGCCTGGCGGTGATGCTGGAGCTGGCCCGCACGGTGTCGGCGCCGGCCGTCGACGTCACCTGGGTGTTCTACGCCCGCGAGGAGGTGGCCATCGTCCACAACGGCCTCCGGGAGCTGTTCGCCGAGGCACCCGAACTGCTGGCCGGCGACGTGGCCATCCTCGGCGAGCCGACCGGCGGGGTGCTGGAGGCCGGCTGTCAGGGGACGATGCGGTTCGAGGTGACGATGGCCGGGGCCCGGGCCCACACGGCCCGCCCGTGGATGGGCCGCAACGCAGTGCACCGCCTCGGCGGGCTGCTGGCCGCCCTCGAGGGCTACGAGCACCGGGAGCCCGAGGTGGAGGGCTGCCGCTACCGGGAGGCCCTGCAGGCCGTCCACGTGGAGGGTGGCGTGGCCGGCAACGTGGTGCCCGACAGGGCCATGGTGCGGATCAACCACCGGTACGCCCCGGACCGGTCCGGCGCCGAGGCCGAGGCCCACGTCCGGGCCTTCCTCGCGCCGTACCTCGAAGACGGCGACCCGGTGGAGCTGGTCGACCACTCGCCGGCCGCCGTGCCGGGCATGTCGCACCCGCTGCTGCGGACCCTGGCCGAACGCAACGGGCTGGAGGTCCGGGCCAAGCTGGGGTGGACCGACGTGGCGTTCTTCGCCGAGCACGGCGTGCCCGCGGTGAACCTCGGCCCCGGCGAGGCGACGCTGGCCCACACCGCCGACGAGCGGGTGGAGCGGTCCTCGGTCGAGGGGTGTTACGCCGCGCTCCGCGACCTGCTGGAGACCGGCATCTGACCAGCCGTCCCGCGGGGACGGCCGGGCGGGGGTCCCGGAGCGGGGGTCAGATCCGTCGGAGGACGGTGACCACCCGGCCGTAGATCCGCACCTCGTCGGCGGGGCGACGGATGGGCTCGTGGGCGTCGTTGGCCGGGTTCAGGACCACCTGGTCGCCGTCCCGGTCGAAGGACTTCACTGTGGCCTCGCCGCCGTCGATGCCGGCGACCACCAGGTCGCCGCGGTCCGCGGTCTGCTGGACCCGGGCCACCACGTGGTCGCCGTCGAGGATGCCGGCGCCGACCATCGAATCGCCGCGGACCCGGAGCATGAACAGCTCGCCCTCGCCGGTGAACTCGGCGGGGAGGGGGAGCGACTCCTCGATGTGCTGCTCGGCCAGCACGCCGGTGCCGGCGGCCACGTCGCCCACGAGGGGCACGTGCCGGACGGGGCCCCGTTCCACGGCGGTCCCGGTCGACGGGTCGAGGCAGACGGTGAGCGCCCGGGGCTTGCTGGGGTCGCGTCGGATGAAGCCCAGGTCCTGGAGGGTGGCCAGATGCGAGTGGACGGTCGAGGGCGACGTGAGGCCGACCGCCTCGCCGATCTCGCGGACGGACGGGGGATAGCCCCGCTCGCGGATCTGCAGGTCGATGAAATCGAGGATCTGCTGCTGCCGTGCGGTGAGGCCGTTCCCAGTCATGTGATGGCGTCCCTGTCTCGTTCCGTGGCCGTTCCTTGACAGCGAACAGGTGTTCGATACACTGGAGCTCGTGATCGAACGCCTGTACGCCGAATCCATGTTCGTCGAACAGGCGTTCCGTGTCAAGGACCCCCTGGCCGGCCCCGCTGGCCGCCGGGCGGCGACCGGACCGGCCTCGGGCGGGGGCTGTCACACCCGATCGTCAGGATGGAGACCATGACCGCACAGCTCGCCCTCGACCTCTCGTCCGCCCACACGCCGTTCGACGACCCGTTCGACGCCCCGATCGACGAGCGGGAGGCGGCAGACGGCCAGCGCCTGGCCACCGTGCACCGGCTGTTCACCGACGTCCTGGCCGCCGAGCCGGCGGTGGTGGCCGACGCCCGGCATGCCGCAGCGCCGGGGTCCACCCCGGCCCCGGTCGTCGCCCGCCGTCCCGCCTCCCCGGCCGTCTACCGGCGTCGGCGCCTCGTGGTGGCCGTGGTCCTCGGCCTGCTGGTCTCCGCGTTGTCGCTACTCGGTGGCGAGCTGGTGGGTCGGGTCACCGGTACGCCCGGGATCCCGGTGGTGGGGGCGTCGGTCGAGCCGACCGTCCACGTCGTCCAGCCCGGCGACACCCTGTGGTCGATCGCCCGGACGGTCGCCCCGGCGGGCGTCGACGTGCGGACCACCGTGGACCGCCTGGTGGCCGCCAACGGCGGGTCGGTGCTCCAGGTCGGCCAGCGGCTCGTCCTGCCCGCCGGCTGACGTCCGCTCCGGGCGCCGGGGATCCGGTCCGGGCGGCTACGAGACCAGGTAGCGGCAGAAGAGGAAGCCGTCCTCGGCGAGCACCCGGTCCAGGCGGAGCCGGGCCGGGATGGGGAGGGAGTCGCCCGCCAGCAGGCTGCGACCCGCGCCGCCGACGCCTCCGACCAGGCGGGGCGAGATGGTCAGGCACACCTCGTCAACCAGCCCGGCGGCCAGGAGCTGGTGGTTGAGGTCGGGACCGCCCTCGCACAGCACGACGCCGGCGCCGACGTCGTCGAGCACGGCCAGGAGCCCGGTGAGGTCCACGCGGTTCGGTCCGCAGGCCACCAGCTCGGCCACCGGCTCCAGGGCGGCTCGGCGTTCCGGTGGCGCCGAGGCCACGGTGGCCACCACGGGGGGAGGGTCCTCGTCCGGCCGCTCCGCGAAGAGGGGGGCCTCGGGGTCCAGGTCCAGGCTGCCGGACACGACCACGAGGCGTGGGCGGGGGGCACGGCCCTCGGCGAGCCGCCGGGCCACCACGTCGTCGTCCGGCGTGCGGGGCGAGCGGTAGCCCTCGGCCCGCACTGTGCCGGCGCCCACCAGGATCATGTCGGCCACGCCGCGCAGGGCCCGGAACACCCGTCGGTCGCCCGGGCCACCCAGGCCCCCGGAGCGTCCGTCGACCGCGGTGGCGCCGTCGACCGAGGCCACCATGCCGACGACCACCCACGGGCGTCCCGGGGGTGCCGGCCGGGCGTCGTCCAGGTAGGCGGCGACGGGATCGGCGTCGTCGGCCGGGGCCGGATCGGGGAGGAGGCGGTCCACGTCCCGACGGTATCCCGGCCGGAGGGACCCGGCTGTGGAGAAGCCCCCGGTCGTCCACCGGGAAATCCCCAGCACTTCCCTCTGTTCGTCCACAGGGCCGCGTCCGTAGGTTTGGCCTCCGTGGCCGGAGGCGGTCGGCTCGGCTGGAACCCGTCGCCCGTGATCCGTCACGGCGGCGTTGGGACGTCGGAGGTGGTGCCCTCACGGGTGCCGCCCCCCTCTCCTCGACCTGGGCCTGCCGCCTCCGGACACGATCCACGACGGAACCCGGGGCGACCGGCGCCTGTCACAGGTCGCCCGTAACGTCGGTCGGGCAGCGAGGACCGGGCCGACCACCCGGGTGGACCGGAGACGACCGGAGAGAACCGGAGAAGGGCGGACAGGCGATGTCGATGGCTCCCGAGCGAGGCGTCCTGGGGATCCGCCGCCACTTCACCGCGGCCGGCGCCGACCCCCATGCCGAGGTCGAGTGGGAGGTCCGCACCTCCCGCCTGGTCGACCACCGCGACGGTTCGGTGGCCTTCGAGCAGGACGACGTCGAGGTGCCGGTCGACTGGTCGCTGAACGCCACCAACATCCTCGCCCAGAAGTACTTCCGGGGCGCCCAGGGCTCGCCCGAGCGCGAGACCTCGCTCCGCCAGGTCTCCGACCGGGTGGCCGGAACCATCGCCTACTGGGGCCTGCGCGACGGCTACTTCGTCGACGAGGACGAGGCCACCGCCTTCGCCGACGAGCTCCGCTACCTGATCGTCACCCAGCGGGCGGCCTTCAACTCGCCGGTCTGGTTCAACATCGGCGTGCCGGGCGTTCCCCAGCAGGCATCGGCCTGCTTCATCCTCTCGGTCGACGACGAGATGTCGTCCATCCTCAACTGGTACGTGGAGGAGGGCACCATCTTCAAGGGCGGCTCCGGTTCGGGGGTCAACCTCAGCGCCATCCGCTCCTCCAAGGAGGCCCTGCGGGGCGGCGGCCGGGCCAGCGGTCCGGTCAGCTTCATGCGGGGCGCCGACGCCTCGGCCGGCACCATCAAGAGTGGGGGCACCACCCGGCGGGCCGCCAAGATGGTCGTCCTCGACGTGGGCCATCCCGACGTCGAGGAGTTCGTGTGGTGCAAGGCCCGCGAGGAGCGCAAGGTCCGCGTGCTCGAGCAGGCCGGCTTCGACGTCGGCTTCGACGGGGCCGACAGCCACTCGATCATGTACCAGAACGCCAACAACTCGGTCCGGGTCACCGACGAGTTCATGGAGGCCGTGGTGGCCGACGGCGACTGGGACCTCCGGGCCGTCACCGACGGGTCGGTGCTCGAGACGGTGCGGGCCCGCGGCCTGTTCCGCCAGATGGCCGAGGCCGCCTGGGAGTGCGCGGATCCCGGCATCCAGTTCGACACCACCATCAACCGCTGGCACACGGCCGCCAACACCGGCCGCATCACCGCCAGCAACCCTTGTAGTGAATATGTTCATCTTGACAATTCAGCCTGCAATCTGGCCAGCCTCAACCTGCTCAGGTTCCTGGGGGCCACCGACGACGAGACGGAGGCCATCGGCGGCTTCGACCTGGACGGCTTCCGCCACGCCATCGAGGTCGTCCTGACCGCCCAGGAGATCCTCGTCGGCAACGCCGACTACCCGACCGAGGCCATCGGCGAGACAACCCGGGCCTTCCGCCAGCTAGGCCTCGGCTACGCCAACCTCGGCGCCCTGCTCATGGCCCTCGGACTGCCCTACGACTCCGACGAGGGCCGTTCGGTGGCCGCCGCCATCACGTCGCTCATGACCGGGCACGCCTACCGGACCTCGGCCCGGATCGCCGACCGCATGGGCCCCTTCGACGGCTACGAGCACAACCGCGAGCCGATGCTCGGCGTGCTCGAGATGCACCAGGAGGCCGCGGAGCTGCTCGACGACACGGTGGCCCCGGCCCTGGTGGCCGCCGGACGGACGTCGTGGTTCGAGGCCTGCGCCCTGGCCCAGCGGGTCGGGGTGCGCAACAGCCAGGCCACGGTGCTGGCCCCCACCGGGACCATCGGCCTGCTCATGGACTGCGACACCACCGGCATCGAACCCGATCTGAGCCTCGTCAAGCACAAGCGGCTCGTCGGCGGCGGCACCATGTCGATCGTCAACCGCACCGTGCCCCGGGCGCTGGAGCGCCTTGGCTACGGCGACGAGGACGCGGCGGCCATCCTGACCTGGATCGACGAGCACCAGACGGTGGTCGGCTGCCCCGAACTGCGGGCCGAGCACGTGGCCGTGTTCGCCACCTCCATGGGCGACAACCCGATCCACCACATGGGCCACATCCGGATGATGGGCGCCGTCCAGCCGTTCCTGTCCGGCGCCATCTCCAAGACCTGCAACATGCCCGAGGAGGTCTCGGTCGACGACGTCGAGGAGCTCTACCTCGAGTCGTGGCGCCTCGGCCTCAAGGCGGTGGCCATCTACCGCGACAACTGCAAGGTCGCCCAGCCGCTCTCGACCGGGAACGCGGCGACCGGGAACGCGGCCAGTGGGTCGAGCGGCAGCGCGGCCGAGGTGGTCGACCGGGTGGCGGCCGACCTGGGCGAGCCGGTGCGTCGCCGCCTGCCCCGCAGCCGCGCCTCGCGCACCTTCGAGTTCCGGGTGGCCGACTGCAAGGGCTTCGTGACGGTGGGCGAGTACGAGGACGGCCGTCCCGGCGAGGTCTTCGTCCGGGTGTCGAAGCAGGGCTCGACCATGGCCGGGATCATGGACGCCTTCGCCATCTCGCTCAGCCACGGCCTCCAGTACGGGGTGCCGTTGCGGGCCTTCGTGGAGGCGTTCACCGGCATGCGCTTCGAGCCGGCCGGCATGACCGACGATCCGGACCTGCGGATCGCCTCCAGCCTCATCGACTACCTGTTCCGGCGCCTGGCCGTGGAGTACCTCAGCCCCGAGGAACGGGCCGAGTTGAACATCCTGACCACCAGCGAGCGGACGCAGCCCACCCTGCCCGGCGTCGAGGAGGCGGTGACCGAGACCCGGCAGGGGAGCGACGTGCCCGCCGACCCCCCGACCGTGCCGTCGGCCTCCCAGTTCGCCGCCCAGCTGGCCCTCGGCGACGGTCCGTCGTCAGCCGATGCGCCCCTGTGCATGCAGTGCGGCGTGGCCATGCAGCGGGCCGGGTCCTGCTACGTGTGCACCGACTGCGGGGCCACCAGCGGATGCTCGTGAGCGACCCGTCCCCGAGGCAGACGAAGCGGCCGGCGCCGGTGTCGACGAGGGTGCCGACGCCCACCGGCCCCCGGGTGCGCTGATGGCACGCCTGCGCTTCTCCTTCGGGACCATGGGGTCCGGCAAGAGCACGCTGGCCCTGCAGATCCACCACAACCTGCGGGAGCGGGGCCTCCAGGGGATCCTGTGCAGCCAGTTGGACCGGGCCGACGGCAAGGTGTCCAGCGCCCTGGGCGTTTCGGCCGACGCCGTCGAGGTCGGGCCCCGCCTCGACCTGTTCGAGCTGGCCCTGGCCGTGGCGTCGCGTCGGGGACGCATCGACTACCTGGTCTGCGACGAGGCGCAGTTCTACCTGCCCGAGCAGGTGGAGCAGCTGGCCCGCATCGTCGACGACCTCGGCGCCGACGTGTTCGCCTTCGGCCTGCTCACCACCTTCCAGGGCGAGCTGTTCGCCGGGACCCGTCGCCTGCTGGAACTGGCCGACGAGCGGGTCGAGGTCCAGGTGGAGGCCCGCTGCTGGTGTGGGGAGCGGGCCACCCACAACGCCCGCCTCCACGACGGCGTGCAGGTCTACGACGGAGCACTGTTCGTGGTCGACGATCCCGACGACCACGCCGTCACCTACGAGTTGCGGTGCCGCAGCCACTGGCAGTCCGGCGACGGCGGCCCCGGTTCGGCCAGCCGCGCCACCTCGACGCCCGGCGTCGGCCATTCCGTCGCGTGAACGGACCGCCTGACCGGTCCGGTCAGGCCTCGGGCAGGTCCCCGATGACGTGCTGGGACAGGTCGCCGACCAGGTCCATGGCGTAGGCCCGCTCGGCGAACCGCCACGCCCCGTCGACCCGCTCGAAGCGGTCCAGGTAGCGGCCGCTGATCACCGGCTGCAGCGGCCCCCGGTCGACCTGCTGGAACACCGTGTAGGTGCTCCGGCACGTCGCCGTCCCCGCTGCCTCCTCGACCTCGATGATCGGGGTGGCCACCAGGTGGCGGGTCCTCGGCGTCCCGTCGTCGTGGATCCGCACCATGGACCGCCACACGGCGGCCAGCCCGTCCCGGTCGACTGTCGGGGGTTCGCCGTCGGCCGGGTCGCCGAGCAGCACCCGGGCGTGGGTGAACAGGTCCGCGCACTCGTCGAGCCGTCCGGCGTCCATCAGCTCGGCGTAGCGGTACAGCAGGTTGGCGATGGTGGTCGGGGCGTCGGTCACGGCACCGACGGTAGCCACCGGACGGCGCGGGGGTCGGTTCGGCCGGGCCCGCTCGGGACCGGCAAGTGACCGGGCGGTAGGTTCGCGCCCATGAGCGACTACCGACCGCCGCTGGACGACATCCGCCTCGTCCTCGCCGAGATCAGCGACCTGGCCGCCGTCTGCGACCTCCCCGGCTACCAGCACGTCGACCCCGAGACCGTCGACGGCGTCCTCGACGAGCTGGGCCGCTTCGTGGCCGAGGTCGTCGCCCCCGTGAACCGCATCGGCGACGAGGAGGGCTGCACCGTCGACGACGGCGTCGTCACCGTCCCCGAGGCATTCGGCGAGGCCTGGGACCGGTTCGTGGAGGCCGGATGGGGGGCCATCTCGCAGGACCCCGACTACGGCGGCGGCGGCTTCCCCGGCGCCGTGCAGACCGTCATGACCGAGTTACTGGCCACCGCCTCCCGGGCCTGGTCGATGGGCCCCATGCTCACCGTCGGCGCCCTCGACGCCCTGCACACCTTCGCCGACGAGGGCCTCAAGGAGACCTACCTCCCGAAGATGGTGTCGGCCGTGTGGTCGGGGACCATGAACCTGACCGAGCCGCAGGCCGGGTCCGACGTGGGTGCCCTGACCACGAAGGCCGTCCCTCAGGACGACGGTACCTACCGGATCTTCGGCACCAAGATCTTCATCACCTTCGGCGAGCACGAGCTGACCGAGAACATCATCCAGCTGGTCCTGGCCCGCACCCCCGACAGCCCGCCCGGCACCAAGGGGATCTCGCTGTTCATCGTGCCCAAGTACCTCGTCGGCGACGACGGGAGCCTCGGCGAGCGCAACGACTACAAGTGCCTGTCCGTCGAGCACAAGCTCGGCCTCCACGCCAGCCCGACCTGCGTGCTGTCGTACGGTGACGCCGGCGACGGCGCCGTCGGGTATCTGATCGGCGAGGAACACCAGGGCATGCGCTACATGTTCAAGATGATGAACAACGCCCGGCTCGGCGTCGGCGTCGAGGGCCTGGCCGTCAGCGAGCGGGCCCTCCAGCAGGCCGCTGACTACGCCGTCGAACGCCGGCAGGGGCGGGCCATCGGCGGACCGGCCGGCGAGCAGGCCGCCATCGTGGAGCACGCCGACGTGCGACGGATGCTGTTGACCATGCGGGCCTACACCGACGCCATGCGGTGCCTGCTCTACCTCAACGCCGCCACCCTGGATGTGGCCGCCCGGCACCCCGACGCCGAGGCCCGCCAGGCGGCGGCCGACCGGGCCGAGCTGCTCACGCCCATCTCCAAGGCCTGGTGCACCGACGTGGGCGTCGAGATGGCCTCGCTGGGCATCCAGGTCCACGGCGGCTACGGCTACATCGAGGAGACGGGGGCCGCCCAGCACTGGCGCGACTCGCGCATCTCGCCCATCTACGAGGGCACCAACGGCATCCAGGCCATGGACCTGGTGGGCCGCAAGCTGCCGATGCGCGAGGGCGGCGTCATGGCCGACCTGCTGGCCGAGGTGGGACGCTTCGACGCGGAGCTGGCCGCAGCCGGCGACGGCTTCGCGTCGATCCGGTCGGGTCTGGCCGACGCCCTGGCCGCCATGGAGGAGGCCACGTCGTGGCTGGTGGCCAACGGCCTGGCCGATCCCAACGACGCCATGGCCGGCAGCACCCCGTACCTTCGGATGTTCGGCCAACTGGTCGGCGGCTGGCTGCTGGCCCGGCTCGCCCTCGGTGCCCAGCGGCGCCTCGATGCCGGGGAAGGTGACGCCGAGTTCCTGGCCACCAAGGTGGTGGCCGCCCGCTTCTACGCCGAGCAGCTGCTCCCGGTCGTGCGGGCCCAGTTGGGTTCGGTGACCGCCGGAAAGGGCGACCTGTTCGCCGTGCCCGCCGGGTCGTTCTCGGCCTGACCGGGACCGGACCGGAGGACCACCGACCATGACGGCCGCGCTCTGGGGGGCCATCCCCAGCCCGTCGGGTTCGTCGCTGGCCATCGGCCCGCTGGAGCTCCGGGCCTACGGCCTGATGATCGCCCTCGGCGCGTACACGGCCGTGCTCTGGAGCCAGCGGCGCCTGCGGGCCCGGGGCGAAGACCCCGAGGTCGTCTCGGCCATCGCCCTGTGGGCCGTGCCGGCCGGCCTGGTCGGGGCCCGGCTGTACCACGTGGCCACCGACTGGCGGTCGTTCCGCGGTCGCTGGGAGGACGTGCCCGCCGTTTGGCAGGGCGGCCTCGGCATCCCCGGCGGCCTGATGGCGGGCGTGGTGGTCGGCGTGCTGGTGGCCCGACGCCGCGGCATGACGATGGGGGCCGCCCTCGACGTGGTCGTGCCGACCCTGCCGGTGGCCCAGGCCATCGGCAGGTTGGGCAACTGGTTCAACCAGGAGGTCTTCGGCCGGCCGACGGACCTGCCGTGGGGCCTCGAGATCGACGCCGCCCACCGGCCCGCCGAGCACGCCGCGGCCGCCACCTTCCACCCGACCTTCCTCTACGAGGGGCTGTGGAACGTGGCCCTCGCCGTGGTGCTGGTACGCGTCGAACGTCGGAAGGTGCTGCGACCCGGCTACCTGGTCGCCCTGTGGGTGGCCGGCTACGGGCTGGGACGGCTGTGGGTCGAGGCGCTGCGGGCCGACGCGGCCTCGCTGGTGGCCGGGGTCCGGGTGAACACGTGGATGGCGCTGCTGGCCATCGTGGTCGGTGGCGTCCTCGCGCTCCGTGGACGGGCGGGGACGGGGAGGACGGGCGATGGATGACCCCTCGCTGGACGGCTGGCTGCCCGAGCGGCCGGTCAAGCGCGTCCCCCGGACCATTGCCTTCCTCGACCTGTGCGGCTTCACCGCCTACACCGAGCGGCACGGCGACGAGGCGGCCTACGACGTGGTCACGGGCTTCCGGGCCGCGGTCCGTCGCGTGTCCGCCGAGCGGGGCATCCGGATCGCCAAGTGGCTGGGCGACGGCGTGATGCTGGTCGGCGTCGAGGCCGAGGACCTGGTGGAGGCGGTGGTCGACGTCGAGTTGATCGTCGACCTGGCGGGTTCCGAACTGCCCATCCGGGCCGGGATCGCCCGGGGCGACGTCATGGTCGTCGACGGCGACGACATCATCGGCCGTCCGGCCATCCTCGCCGCCCGCCTGTGCGACCTCGCCGCCGAGCACCAGGTGCTGGCCGAGGAGGGGACCATCGAGCCGATCATGGCCAACGTCGGGTTGGAGGCGCTCGGCGAGGTCGACGTCCGGAGCTTCGTGGCTCCGGTCCGGGTGGTCCGCCTTGTGGCGCCCGGCGGCCACGCACGGCGGACCGGAGGGTCCTGACCATCACCGACCGGCCGACCACCTTCACGCCGTTCGAGTCGGCGGTGGCCGAGGTGCTGGACGCCCTGCGGCCCGGGGAGGTCGTGACCTACGGCGAGGTGGCGGCCGAGGCCGGCCACCCCGGCGCCCACCGTGCCGTCGGTCGGTTCCTGCGCGACCACGGTGGGCACCACTGGTGGCGGGTGGTCACCGCCTCGGGTCGGCTCGTGCCCGGTCACGAGGTCGAACAGGCCCGCCTGCTGGCCGACGAGGGGGTCCGGGTCGTCGACGGGCGGGTGCGCAACGGCTGACCCGGGCGACCGGGGCCCGCGCCGGTAGGCTGGTCACACCCATCCGGGTTCCGTCGGCCGCTGGCTCGCCGACCCCGGAGGGACTCGTCACCCGGGAAGAGCGGTGGCGGACCCGCCGAGGCGCGGGTGACGACACGGCGGCTCGTCCGCCGGGAAAACAGGCATGCCATGACGACGACCCAGTTCGCCGACCTGGGCATCGACCAGGACCTGGTCGATTCCCTCTCCGCCCGGGGCATCACCGCCCCGTTCGAGATCCAGGCGCTCACCATCCCCGACGGCCTCGCGGGCCGCGACGTGTGCGGCAAGGCCAAGACCGGCTCCGGCAAGACGCTGGCCTTCGGCATCCCGCTGGTCCAGCGCCTCCCCAAGGGCACCCCGAAGCGCCCGACCGGTCTGACCCTGGTCCCCACCCGGGAGCTGGCCGTGCAGGTCTGCCGCGAGCTGGAGCCCCTGGCCGAGTGCCGCGACCTGCGCATCGAGGCCATCTACGGCGGCACGCCGATCGAGAAGCAGATCGAGGCCCTCCGGAAGGGCGTCGACTTCGTGGTGGCCACGCCGGGCCGCATGATCGACCTCATCCAGCAGGAGGAGCTCTCGGTGGCCGACCTGGAGGGCGTCGTCATCGACGAGGCCGACCGGATGGCCGACATGGGCTTCATGCCCCAGGTCGAGTGGATCCTCCGCCGGGCCGAGAAGGAGCACCAGACGCTGCTGTTCTCGGCCACCCTCGACGGGATGGTCGGCTCGCTGATCAGCCGCTACCAGAGGGACCCGGTGACCCACGAGGTGGCGTCGCGCGAGGTCACGGTCTCCGAGATGGAGCACCGGTTCCTGGCCGTCCACGAGATGGACCGGGTCCGCGTGGCGGCCCGCATCATCCGCTCGTCGAACCGGACCATCGTGTTCTCGAGGACCAAGTGGGGGGCCGACAAGCTGGCCGGAAAGCTGGTGGCCGAGGACGTGAAGGCCGCGCCCATCCACGGCGACCTCCGCCAGGCCCAGCGGGAGAAGGCCCTGGCCGACTTCACCAACGGGAAGATCCAGTGCCTGGTGGCCACCGACGTGGCCGCCCGGGGCATCCACGTGGACGACGTGGACGTGGTCATCCACTACGACCCGCCGTCCGACGCCAAGACCTACCTGCACCGCTCGGGTCGCACGGCGCGTGCCGGCGAGTCGGGGATGGTCGTCAGCCTCGTGCTGTGGAACGAGGAGCTCGAGGTCCGCAAGCTGCTGCGCCGCCTCGGGATGAAGCAGCCCATCGTCGAGGTGTACTCCAACGACGTGCGCCTCGACGACCTGACCGACTGGGATCCGGCTGCCGAAGCCGCCGCCTGACCCGTCTCTTCGGTTCGGGCCACCGGTCTGGCGTCGAATCCGGCCGCCCCGCCTACACTGTCGGCCAGACATCACGAGAGGCCCGGTTCGCCGGGTCCGGCAACCTGGGACGGACACCCAAGGTGCTCGCCCGCCGGCGACGGTGGGGATGTGGTCTCGACGGGGCGACCCGCCGGGGCAACGAAGTGTCCGCCGGCCGGCCTCCGGGCATGCCGTCGGCGCCGAGCGCGACAGGCCGACCCAGCGGGAGAACGGCCCCATGACGCACGAGACGACGACCAACCCGCGGTCCGACGTCGACGTCCCCGTGCATCCACGCGCCTATTCGGCCGACCTGCCCGTCACCGGCGCGTGGCGGCCCGGCGACCCGCCCGGCAACCGGCGGTTCGTCGAGGTCGGTGGGGGCCGACCCTTGACGTTGGAGAGCGGCGAGAGCCTGGCCGGGATCACGATGGCCTACGAGACCTGGGGCGAGCTCTCTCCCGAGGCTGACAACGCGATCCTCGTCTGCCATGCCCTGACCGGCGACAGCCACGTCCGGGGCGAGCCCGGAAAGGGACACGCCACCGGGGGCTGGTGGGGTGACGTGGTCGGTCCGGGTGCCGGGATCGACACCGACCGCCACTTCGTGGTGTGCGTCAACGCCCTCGGCAGCTGCCAGGGGACCACCGGACCCGCCTCTGACGACCCGGCCACCGGACGTCCCTACGGGTCGACCTTCCCGACGGTCACCACCCGGGACATCGTGCGGTCGCAGGCCGCGGTGGCCGACCACCTCGGCATCGACCGATGGTTGGCCGTGGTCGGCGGCTCCATGGGCGGCATGCAGGTTCTCGAGTGGGGCGTCATGTATCCGCACCGCACCCGGGCCCTGGCCCCCATCGCCACCACGCTTGCCGCCAGCGCCCAGCAGATCGCCTGGAGTGCCGTGGGCCGCACCGCCCTCGCGCTCGACCCCCGGTTCCGGGGCGGCGACTACTACGACGCCGAGCCCGGCGACGGGCCGTTCGCCGGCCTGGCCATCGCCCGCACGGTGGCCCAGATCACCTACCGCAGCAGCGAGGTGTTCGACGACCGGTTCCGCCGGGAGCTGTTCGACCCGCGTGCGCTGTACGGGACGTGGGACCGCTTCCAGGTCGAGTCCTACCTCGACCACCACGGAGAGAAGCTGGTGAGGCGGTTCGACGCCAACAGCTACCTGGTCCTGAACCGGGTCATGGACCTCCACGACCTGGCCCGGGACCGGGGGAGCATGGGCCAGGCCGTCCGGCGGCTCGCCCACCTGCCGTGCCTGACCGTCAGCATCAGTTCCGACACCCTGTACCCGCCGCACCAGCAGGACGAGATCCGCGACGCCGTGCGGGCCGCCGGTGGCCGTTGCGACCACCACGTGATCCAGAGCCCCGACGGCCACGACGGCTTCCTGCTGGCACAGCGGGAGGTCGGGGCGCACCTCGACGACTTCCTCCGGGAGGTGGAGGCATCATGAGCGAGACCGAGAACGAGCACGGCGAGGAGCGGCCGCCCGTCCATCCGGAGACCGCCGCGGTGCTCGGCGGCCGGGCCGACGGCGAGCAGTCGTTGGCGCCGGTGCTGTACCCGACGTCCACCTTCGGCTTCGACTCCGTCGACGAGGGGCGGCGGCTGGCCACCGCCATGGCGCCCGACCGCTTCTACAGCCGCTACGGCAACCCGACCATCAACGCCTTCGAGGCCACCATCGCCGAGCTGGAGGGGGCCGAGGCGGCCCGGGCGTTCGCCTCGGGCATGGGGGCGGTCAGCGCCGTCGTGCTCGGGC
>JAERSW010000106.1 GCA_016845305.1 Acidimicrobiales bacterium | reverse complement strand
CGACGGCGAGGACCTGACCAGCGTCCTGGTCAACGCGGAGATGGAGGGCGAGCGGCTCACCGAGGACGAGCTGGCGTCGTTCTTCGTGCTGCTGTGCGTGGCCGGGAACGAGACGACCCGCAACGCGACGGCCTGGGGCCTGCAGTTCCTGACCGAGAACCCCGACCAGCGGGACCGGTGGCTGGCCGACCTGGACGGCGTGACGCCCACCGCGGTGGAGGAGATCGTCCGGATGGCCAGCCCGGTCATCCACTTCCGGCGGACCGTCACCGCCGACGGGGTCCGCCTCGGCGACCACGAGTTCGCCGAGGGCGACAAGGTGGTGCTGTTCTACGCCTCGGCCAACCGGGACGAGGCGGTGTTCGCCGATCCCGACCGGTTCGACGTGACCCGGGACCCCAACCCCCACGTCGGATTCGGGGGGCCGGGACCGCACTTCTGCCTCGGCGCCCACCTGGCCCGTCGGCAGGTCGGCGCCATGTTCCGGGAGTTGCTGACCCGCTTTCCCGGGGTCCACGCCACCGCCGAGCCGGACCGCCTCCGGTCCAACTTCGTGAACGGCATCAAGCACCTGCCCTGCGCCTTCGAGGCCTGAGCCCCGTCGGGCCCGACGGGGCCGGGGCCGGACAGATGGCCGGAGGCGCCCGCGTTGGGGGTCAGTCGGCGGCCGTGAGGATTCCGGCGACCTGCTCCCGGGCCAGGGCGGCGGTGTCGCCACCCTCGTTCCAGCACCGGTACCAGCCCATGGTGAGGTCGACGGCCGCCTGGAGGTCGGTGACGGGATGCCAGCCCAGGATGGTGGCCGCCTTCGAGCAGTCGAGGTCCAGAAGGCGCGACTCGAAGGGGGGTCGGCCACCTGCGGGCGGGGTCGACCATCGGGCCTCCGGCCAGTGGGCGGTCAGGGCGTCGACGAGATCGCCGACCGGTCGGTGGGACGCCGCGGACGGTCCGAAGTTGAACGACTCGCCGTCCACGTCGCCGTCGGGTTCGACCAGACGGGCGCCGAGGAGCAGGTAGCCGAGGAGGGGATCGAGGACGTACTGCCAGGGCCGGGTCGCCGTCGGGTTCCTGACCAGGAGGTCCTCGCCGGCACTCCAGGCCCGGATGGCGTCCGGGACGATCCGGTTGGCGGCCCAGTCGCCGCCGCCGATGACGTTCCCGGCGCGGGCGGTGGCGAGCCCGGTGGACGTGTCGCGGAGGAAGGAGTGCTGGAAGGAGTGGGCCGCCATCTCGGTGGCCGCCTTCGACGCGCTGTACGGGTCGTGGCCGCCGAGAGCGTCGTCCTCGACGAACGGGCGACCGGTGTCGTCGTTCCGGTAGACCTTGTCGCTCGTCACGACGACGACGCCGTCGACGTCCCCCGTCCGTCGGACGGTGTCCAGGACGTGGAGCGTGCCCATCACGTTCGTCTCGAAGGTCCCGACGGGGTCGTCGTAGGAGTCGAGGACGAGGGCCTGCGCGCCGAGGTGCAGGATGATGGAGGGTCGGACCTCCTCGATCAATGCGGAGACGACGTCGGGCCGTCGCAGGTCGCCAAGCCGATGGTCGAGGGTGGTCCCCGGGGCGACGGTCTCGAAGAAGGTCCGATCGGCGTCGTCGTCGAGGGAGAGTCCGATGACGTCCGCCCCGAGGTGCTCGAGCATCAGGCACAGCCAGGTGCCCTTGAAGCCGGTGTGACCGGTGACGAGGACCCGTCGACCGTCGTAGGCGTCGCGCAGGATGTTCAAGTTGCTTCTCATCGCAAAGTCAGGTCGATGCCGCCCATGGGACCGACGCCGACGATCGTCGGCCGGTGAGGATGGCCGGGCAGACGTGGATCTGCAGAGCGAACCGCGTCCCTGAGGTCTTCAGGAGTCTCCATCATGGGTGGACGACTATTCCACCCATGAGATGAGAAGTCAGCCCATGCGGAGATGGTTTCACACTCCCGTCCAGTCAGGCCCATGCTGAGGACATCGCTAGTGTCGCGAAATGGTGAGCCAATCCCCGCTCTTCACCGTTGTGGTGCCTGCCTACAACCGGGCTGAACACATCCGCCGGTGTCTGGAGTCGTTGGTTGCTCAAGGATTCGATGCCCTCGAAGTCGTCGTGGTGGACGATGCGTCATCTGACGATACGGGGTCGGTGGCCAGGTCGTTCAGTGGCCGGCTGAACGTACGAGTGCTCGTCAATCGCGCCAATCGGGAGCGATCCTATTCTCGGAACCGTGGGGCGATGGAGGCTCGCGGGCGATACCTGGTCTTCTTGGATTCCGATGACGTGCTTCAGGCAGGATCCCTTCATCGGGCCGCCGAGTTCATTTCCGAGGAACCGCCCTCTCGGTTCTTCTTTCAGCTGTTGCGAATCGTTGACGAGGCAGGTCGCACGGTCTACCAGCCGAAGGTCGGCCGGGGGCCGATGTCGCGCGTCTTGGCGGAGGGCAACCCGTTGTCCTGCTCGGGTGTGTACGTGGAGCGGGAGTTCTTCCTCCGGCATCGCTTTGATGAGTCGAGCGAGATAGTCGCCAGCGAAGACTGGCACTGCTGGCTAAGGCTCGCAGTAGAAGAACTGCCGCGACTGTGCCTAGGTCCGGGCGCTCTCCTGATCGACCATGCAGGACGGTCCATGGCAGAGGACCCTTGGGAGGATGCAGAGCGTCGGTTTGCCGCCGTTTCCTCGGATCTGCTGGGCCAGCCCGAGGTGGCCCGGTTCCTCGCGCCCCACCGACGCCTGTTCCTGGCCACGCAGGACCACTACGTGGCGGTCAAGGCCGCCGGGCAGGGAGCGTTCGGGGTCTCGGTGTCCCGCTTCCTGCGGTCGATTCGCCGGTGGCCTCCACTCCTGGCCTCCCGTCGGACCCTGCACCTGGTTCGTCTGTGGCTCCGCCTCCTCGGCGGCGTCGGTCGGACGCGTCGCTAGGAGGCGCCCCTAAGAGGGGCGGCTGGGGATCGGGTCGCGGTCCCGGCGGGCGTCGAGGGTGGCGAGCATGCCCTCGCGCCAGTCGGCGGCGCAGGGTCCGGTCAGCGAGCGTCGCTTCGTGGGGTCGGCGGCACTGCCCGGCTGGCTGCCCGGCAGGTCGTAGTAGGTGGGCCGGGGTTCGACGCCCAGGTGCTCGCCGAAAAGGGCCACCCAGTCCTCGGCGGCCACCACCTCGTCGCCGCACCAGTTCACGATGGTGGCCGGGGTGCCCGCGGCGTCCAGCAGGGGCGCCACCTGCGCGGCCAGGTCGTCCTCGTGGATGGGGCTGTACGGGTTGGGGCCGGGTCCGCGCAACCAGACCGGCTCGCCGGCGGCCACCCAGTCGCCGTGGTAGGCGGGCAGCCCGCCGTTGGGTCCGTAGCTGGCGTTGATGCGGGCGATGGTGGTCGGCAGCGCCAGCACCCGGGCCATGGTGCGGGCCACCGCCTCCTGGGACACCTTGGAGATCCCGTAGGTGGGGCTGTGCGGGGCGGTGGGGTCGCCCAGTGGGTCGGTCTCGACGTAGGGGTGCCACGGGTCCTCGTGGGCCCGGTACACCGAGTTGGTCGAGGCGATCAGGGCGGCGGAGGCGTTGCGGCAATGGGCCATGAGCAGGCCGGTGGCCTCGGCGTTGGCCCGGATGGCCCGATCGTGGTCGAGGGCCCGTCCCTGCCAGGCGGCGAAGTGGACGAGGTGGGTGAAGTCGTCGGGCAGGTCACCGAGGTCGCCGTCGGCCAGGTCGGCCACGTGGGGCCGTACCCCGATGGCCTGGGCCCGTTCCCGGCTGCCCTCGGCCGTGTAGCGGGCCACGCCCCACACCTCGTTGTCGCGGGCCAGGAACTCGGCGATGGGATGGCCGATCTGGCCGGTCAGGCCGGTGACGAGGATTCTGCGGTCGGAGAGCACCGTGCCGATGTTAGGGACCGGTCTCCAGTCGGGTGACGCCGAGGGCGAACTCGCCGGCCGCCGCGTAGAAGAGCCACCGCCCGGCATCATCGCCCCACCGGTCCTCGGACAGGTCCAGGGCGAAGGGGTCCCGGAGGCCGTTCTGTGGGTCGAAGGCCGGACCGCGGGCGGTCGGCTCGAGCGGTAGGTCCGCCCCTTCCCATGGTTCGACGGGCCGGAGGACCTCGACCGGCTCGGTGGGCGTCCACGTCGACCAGTCGCCCCGCAGGTCGACGGTGGTGCGGAGGATTCGCTCGGGGGCGTCGCCGGCCCGGGTGAACCAGACGACCAGTTCGTGCCCGTCGACCACCAGGCCGGCGTGGCGGACCTCGGCGTCGTCGAACAGCGATGGTCCCGGTTCGAAGCCGGTCAGGGCGTCGACGGAGCGACACAGCGCCGACGGCATGGAGAGGCCGTACCACCGGTCGTCCCAGCGGAACGCCCGGTGGTACGACGGCGAGATGCCGAGCCCGTCTCCCGCCGGGGCGAACCGCAGCCCGTCGGACGAAGTGGCCACCAGGGTGTGCTGGTCCATGGTCGGGTACCGACCCCACGACGGGAGGTGGCCGGCCGCCGCCTCGGTCAGGTGGCCGTGGACGTACATGCGAAGTTCCCGGGCCTCGTGGTCGACGTGGACGTCGGGCGAGGCCACGTGCAGGTTCCGATGCGCCGGATCCATGGCCGGGGCGAGGTCGTCTGCGGACAGCACGTCGGTCGACACCAGGCGCCATGGCCCGGTCGGATGCTCCGCGGTGGCCAGCCGGATCGAGGCACCCCGGTGGTGGGCGAAGAAGAGGAGGAGGCGCCCGAGCGGCCCGTCGTCGGGTCGGGGAAGCCAGCCGGGCGTCTCGACCACCGAGGGGCCCTGGACGTTGAAGTCGCCATGTTCCGTCGGTAGCCCCCGCTGGTCCCGGGTGATGACGACGTGCCGTCGGGATTCCCGGCCGGGGTGGGGTCCTGATGTGGTCATGGGTGGTCCGGTGGGGCAGGGTCGGAGTGGATGGGGCCCGGTGGGGCCGTCCGTCGAACGTACGAGAGGGACGAGGGGCCATGCTGGATCGGGACGGGATCGCCGGGTTGTTCGACATGGCGGGGCGGGTGGCAATCGTGACCGGCGGCAGCCGCGGCATCGGGCTGGCCTCGGCCCACGCGCTGGCCGCCCAGGGGGCGAGCGTGGTCGTGTCCAGCCGTAAGGCCGACGCCTGCGACGAGGCCGTGGCGTCGATCCGGGCCGCCGGCGGCGAGGCGATGGCGGTGCCGGCCCACGCCGGTGACGTCGACGACATGGATCGGTTGGCGGCGGCGACCGTGGAGGCCTACGGCGGCATCGACGTGCTGGTCAACAACGCGGCGAACCCGTTGGCCCTGCCCGTCGGCAAGATCTCCGCCGAGGCGTTCGCCAAGTCGTTCGACGTGAACGTGCGTGGGCCGCTGTTCCTCGTCCAGGCCTGCCTCGGGCACCTCCGGGCGTCGGCGCACGCGGCGGTGGTCAACGTGGTCTCGGTCGCCGCCTTCCTGCAGTCGCCCGGCGGATCGCTGTACGGGGCGGGGAAGTCGGCGCTGCTGAACTTCACCGGGTCGATGGCCGCCGAGCTCGCCGCCGACGGGATCCGGGTGAACGCCCTCGCGCCGGGGCCGACGGACACGACGATGGTGCAGAACACCGGGCCGGAGGGCGCGGCCTCGATGGCCCGGTCCACTCGGATGAAGCGCCTGGCCGAGGCCGACGAGATGGCCGCGGCCGTGCTGTTCCTGGCGTCGGACGCCTCGAGCTACATGACGGGCCAGTGCCTGACCGTGGACGGCGGGATGGTTCCCGCCCGGTGACCCGCCGATAGGGTGCCGGGAATCTGACGGACCGTCAGGAAACGTTCGAAAGCGACCCCGGAGCAGACCAGGACCATGGGCCACCTCGAAGGAAAGAACATCGCCGTCACCGGCGCCGGAAACGGCATCGGCCGCGCCATCGCGCTGGCGTGTGCCGCTGAGGGCGCCAACGTGGTGGTGGCCGACTACGGCGTCTCCATGGACGGCAGCGACCCGTCCAGCGAGGTGGCCGACGCCGTGGTGGCCGAGATCGAAGCCGCCGGAGGCACGGCGGTCGCCGTGGCCGGCGACGTCTCGGAG
>JAERSW010000105.1 GCA_016845305.1 Acidimicrobiales bacterium | reverse complement strand
ACCCACCACCACAGCCCCACCCACCTGTTCAGACATGACTCCCGCTCAGATGCTGGGCCTAGCCGGGACTCTTCTCCGCCCCAAGGGCCCCGACCTAATACCCAGGGAGGTCAATTTCGATCGCTCACAGGGCACCTGGGGCAATATGACGTCCCCACGAGCGATCTATTATCACAATGGATCCCTTTGGATTCCCAGGCGGGAGTCGGGATACTTACGCCATCATGTCGCACAGTTCCGTATAGCGGATTGCACCACTCTCGACAACATTCCCTTTATTGACTCAGACCACACTCGGTCACAACTCTACCTAGCGGATGGGCTTTGGTGGGAGTTGTCCAACGGCGTTGGCCCGGACTCCTTCGGGCAATACGAGGATGGTCGAATGAACTTGTTTTCAGAACTACGTGGCGAAGTGATCGCATCTATTGATACATTTTCAATGCCGGGCCCATTCGCCGCCGGACCAGACACTCTTTGGGTCGCCGATAAAGACTCTTACACAATCAACATCTACTCTCAGGACCCCTTAGCCCTCATCGAGAGCATTTCTCTCCCAACCGCAGTGCGAGGACTGACAACCACCGATGAACATGTATGGGCGGCTGGACATGACAGGCTGATGAAGTTCTCTCTTGTCGAGATGCGCCTTCTTGAAGACTTCCAATTCCACGATGCCAAGACATCGTATTCTTGGATTGGAACGCCCTTCTATCACGATGACGTTCTCTGGCTATTGGATTCCAGGTACCGCATAGTAAAGGTGTCGGCGACAACAGGTGAAATCTTGGTTGCCCCCGACCACCGTGCTGGCACAGACATTCTCTACGCCAACGATGAGCATGTTTGGGTAAGAGACAATTCACAATGGGTGACAATTCTAGATGCTAAGGACGCCTCCGTGATTGGCTCCTACAACTTCGGTGTCGGTCACAGCGCGGTCGCAGCCTTGGCATTAGATGGACAGCTCTGGGTTGGAGTTGACGCAAGGGAGGGAAAGGGGATGAGTCGTCTCTTACGCCTACCACTTGACCTTCCTAACCTCGAGTAGCCAACCGGAACCATCTAGCGATACTTGCTTCTCTTTCAGTGGAGTCTGTGCAACTTGTCTCGACCCGTGCCCGCAGAGGACCGCAAGTCCCATAACGCGAACACGCCGACCATCAGACGCTCCAGCAGACCGCTCCCCACACCCGACCCGCCGTCAAGTCTGGGGGCTGTTGGGCGCACCTGCTGGACCAACGTCTGGACCCTCGGGGCTGGCGTGTACCAGCCGACCGACTCCTACGTCGTCGAGAGGTACGCCTCCCTCCACGAGCGTCGCCACCACCTCCTAGTCCTCGTCGAGGCCGAGGGGTGGCTGACGACTGGGTCCACCGGCCAGGTGGTAGTCCACCCGGCGGCCAAAATGGTCAGCGACATCGAGGGACGCCTGTCCACTCTGGAGGACCGCCTGGGGCTGAACCCCGAGGCCCGCCTCCGCCTCGGCATCACCGCCGTCGAGCACCAGTCACGACTCGATGTCTTCCTCTCAGGAGAAGGTGCCCTCTAGGGGCCTCCGGGTAATGACTCACAGGGTTCACCGTCACCATCGCTATCCAGCCTGGCCACATCCCCGTAGTACGGGAAGTACGTGTCGAACCACGCCTTGGCCGCCGGGTAGGTCGAGAAGTCGGAGCAGTTCTTCGTGTTGCCAGGGTTGGCTGGCGCTCCAGAGGTCGTCGTTGTCGGCGAAACCGTTGTCGTCGGCGGAATGGTGGTCGTCGTGGTAGTGGTGGCCGGGGGAGGCCCACCAGGCAGCGACTCGCAAGGCTCTCCGTCGCCATCGCCATCAAGACCAGCGACATCGCCGTAGTACGGGAAGTACGTGTCGAACCACGCCTTTGCGGCCGAGTAGGTCGAGAAGTCGGAGCAGTTCTTCGTGTTACCAGGGTTCGGGAGCACCGTCGTAGTGGGCACCGCACTGGTGGTAGTAGTCGTCGTGCTCGTGGTCGGTGCTACGGGTGCCGCGGAGTCGGGCCCGGCGGGCGGGCCACTACAGGTGTCGAGCATTGTCTGGAGGCTGGACAGTTCTGAGGCCGTAACGGTCAGGCTCCACCGCACCTTGATGTCCACCCAGGTGTCTGCGTATTGGCACCAATACGAAGTATTAGATGGCTTCCATTCATCGGGTCCGCGTGAACCCTTGGAGCGATTGGCGGACGCCGTCACAGCGATGAGGTGCTGAGAGTCAACAAGGTCGTTGTAATAGGTCTTCTTTGTTACCGCCGACCAAGCCCAGGCGCCGGAGTCGTGGGCATTGGCTAGTGGCACAAAGTGGTCAACATCCAACGAACTGGGGTTTGTGACGTAGGTGCCCGTGAATGCGGCGTACCACTGTCCACCGGTGACTGAACATCCAGAAGAACTGAGGCTTGCCGGAGTTAGTGATTCGAGGAACAGGACTTCGTGACGCGTGTTGAGGCAGTCACCGTCATCGTCGGACCAACCTGACCCCCAGTCGTCGCGGTCGTAGTCGACCGGCGAAGAGGAGCTGGCGACCACCAGAGGCGCCAACAGGTCTGAGATCCAGTTGACGGCAGCGGTAGTAGTGGTCGCCGGTACCACCGTGGTTGCTGGCACGACAGTGGTCGTAGCGGCCACCGTCGTCGCTGGCACAACAGTGGTCGTAGTGGCCAACGTGGTCGCTGGCACAACAGTGGTGGTTGTAGCCACCGTGGTCGCAGTCGCCGCAGCAGTTGTCGTGGCCGCACTGGACCCGTCGTCCGAAGTTTCGGCAGTAGTAGACGCCCCAGTCGTAGCCGCCTGACCAGCAGTAGTCGGAGTCACCACCTCCTCAACTTCTGGCTCAGCCTGCTCCACGGCGTCTGCGACATCTGACCCACCTAGAGCCTCATCAACAGCACCGCTACCGGAACAACCGACCACAAGGAACGCAATAGCAAGTCCGCCTGCCGCCACCTTTTTCACGATCGAAGTGTGTCACTCATTCCAGAGTGCCGCTCCAGCACAGCCGGATGTGAGACGAGGATTGGACGAGTGCTCCACCAAAGCGTGCCCAGTGGGGTGATGTCATGAACACCCAGGGCGGCAAGGTCATCCGGTTCATGGAGGAGTTCCTCACCCTGGGCGGCTCGTTCTACGGCCAGCCGTTCGAGGTCCTGCCCTTCCAGAGCGATGTCATCAACGACATCTACCGC
Organism: Acidimicrobiales bacterium; assembly: GCA_016845305.1. Lineage (GTDB taxonomy): Bacteria > Actinomycetota > Acidimicrobiia > Acidimicrobiales > MedAcidi-G1 > UBA9410. Next base: position 19,124 of record JAERSW010000105.1, on the reverse strand, counting down.
CTCGACGACGAGGGCAAGCGACTCCACCGGACCTACCTCCTGGGCCTCCCCAGGAAGAACGCCAAGACGACGCTGGCGGCAGCTCTGGGCGTGTTCCACCTGATCGCCGACGACGCTGACGCCGCCCCGGTGGCCATCGCCGCAGCCGGAGACCGCCAGCAGGCCCGCCTGGTGTTCGACGAGGTGCGCCGGATGATCCAGGCCAACGAGGACCTGTCCTCGGTCTGCCAGGTGTATCGCAACGAGGTCCGATGCCACCGCAACGGCGGCACCTTCCGGGTGGTCTCGGCCGACGCCGGACTCCAGCAGGGCCTGAACCCGTCGTTCGTCGTCATCGACGAGTACCACGTCCACAAGACCACCGAACTGTTCGACGCCCTCACCCTGGGCTCCGCCACCAGGTCCCAACCGCTGGCCATCGTCATCTCCACCGCCGGGTACGACCTGGAGTCCCCACTCGGACGGCTCTGGCGCTACGGCACCAAGGTCAAGAGCGGCGAGGTCGAGGACCCGTCGTTCGGCATGACCTGGTGGGGCCCGGCCGACAACGAGGAGTACGACCCCCACGACCCCGAGGTCTGGGCCAGATTCAACCCGGCCTGGCACCACTTCATGAACCGGGACGAGTTCGAGTCCGCCCACCGCCGAACGGCGGAGGCCCCCTTCACCAGGTACCGCCTCAACGGGTGGACCAAGGTGGAGAACTCCTGGCTACCGGCCGGGGTGTTCGAGGCTCTGGCCTCCGACCGCCGCCTGGAACCAGGAGAACGGGTCGTCCTGGGATTCGACGGGGCGTTCCAGGGTGACTCGACGGCCCTGGTGGCCTGCTCGGTCGACGAGCCCCGCCACCTGGAGATCGTCGGCCTCTGGGAGAAGCCAGACGACCAGTCGGCCATGGGCTGGCGGACCCCGGTCCACGAGGTCTACGCCGAGATCGTCGAGGCGTTCGACCGGTACAACGTCGTCGAGTTGGCCGCCGACCCGTGGCGGTTCGAGCAGTCCCTGGCCTCGCTGGCCGACGAGGGCTACCCCGTCGTCGAGTTCCCCACCGGCAGCGTCCAACGCATGACCCAGGCCACCATCGCCATGTACGAGGCCATCGTCGAGGGACGCCTGTCCCACAACGGCGACCCGGCCCTGGTCCGGCACTTCTCCAACGCCATCCTCCGAGAGGACGCCAGGGGCTCCCGGATCACGAAGAACCACAAGGGCTCGACCCGCAAGATCGACGCCGCCGTGGCGTCGCTCATCGCCCACCATCGGGCGATGGTCTGGCGGGAGGAAGAAGCCCCGGCCGAACCCCAACTTCTCGTCCTCTGAGACTCCTCTAGTCGCAGTACGCGGGAGGAACGCCGGTCCCCCAGAGACATTCTTCGAACTCGGAGATGACCGTCCCGAGCCATTCGAGCCTCTTGTAGTCGGCCGCCGTCTTTCCCCGCTTGTCGACGAGGGAACGAAACTCTCTCTGGTGCTCCTCAAGACGAGCCACTCTGAGAGCACGTCTTTCGAGGATTCGTTCCACTCTTTCCTTGTCCTCTTGCTCCCGCTCGGCAAGCCGCTCGACCCTCTTTCTCTCCTCCTCAGCCTCGTCCGGGCCCGACGGCCAGAAGATGACAGCGCCCAAGATGGCCACAAGGACAATGACGGCATCCAGAGCCCTGCTCCGCCATTCGCTGTTACCCCTGGCCGAACTCCGCGGCATGGACTGGCGTCCTAGGAACCGGCGATTGCTTGATTCAACTCCGCAACGAAGTCGTCGGCGTTGGCCACCTTCCAGGTGAACGAAGCCCCGGAGGTATAGATCGTGACCTCATCGGTCTTCATCCGCTTCCGGTCGTGGTTCACCGACGAGATGCCCTTCAACGGGATCATCTGCCGGTCGTCTTTGCCTAGCCGCCTGCTGATCGTCCGCACAAGCGTGCCGTCCACGATCTCGACTGATCCGTTCTTTCCGCCTTCGCGGATCTCGTAGCCGCCCATTCCCTCACCACCTTTCACCGAGGTCGGTTGAAGCATCCCACATGGAGTCCCGCATGTCTCTTGAACGCCGCACCGCCAACGAGGGCGTCGAACTACGCGAGGAGGGCGACACCCTCACCGCTGTCGGCTACGCCGCCGTGTTCGACCGCCTGTCCCAGAACCTGGGCGGCTTCGTCGAACGGGTAGCGCCGGGCACGTTCCGCTCGACGCTCAAGCAGGCCGACATCCGGGCCCTCTACAACCACGAACCGGACCACCTCCTGGGTCGTTCATCGACCGGCACCCTCCGCCTGTCCGAGGACGAACACGGCCTCCGCTACGAGATCGACCTACCAGCCACCACGCTTGGCCGCGACGTGGCTGAGTTACTCCGACGAGGCGACATCTCAGGCTCGTCGTTCGGGTTCCGCACGATTGGCGACGAGTGGGCCGAGACCGAGGACGGCTACCCGGTCCGCACCCTCACCGAGGTCGCCCTCCGAGATGTCGGCCCGGTCACGTTCCCGGCCTACACCTCGACGGACGCCTCGCTTCGATCCCTGGCCGACAGCCGGGACATCGACCTGACCGAACTCATCCAGGCCGCCGAGGCCAACAGCCTCCGCGCCCTGATCTTCCCCACGACCGACGACGAGCCGGAGCCGGGCGACACCCACTCCTTCATCGGCCGGTCCAGGGGAATCCGCTGACCGGGTGACCCCCATCGGCACTCCCATCCCATCCCGATCACGAGGAGTACCCGTGAATCATTCCGACATCGCCGCTGCGTTCGAGGAACGCCAGCGCGTCGTGGCGGACCTCCGAGCCCTGGCCGACGAGGCCGAGGGCCGCGAGTTCACCGCCGAGGAGACCGAGGTCTACGAGCGGCACAACGCCGCCATCGACGGCCTCGACTCCCGCATCCAGACCGGCCTCTCCAACATGGAGCGTGAGGCCAAGGCAACCGAGGCCCTGGAGACCTTCCGGGCCTACAACGCCATCACCACCCCGGCCACCGAGGCCGCCGTCGATCCCAAGACCGACGACGAGACCCTCATGCGCCAGTTGCTGATCGGTGAGATCCGCACCTTCACCTCCGACGGTGTCGAGTCCCGTGACCTCACCGTCGGCACCGGCACCGCAGGCGGCAACCTGGTCACGTCGACCCTGTACCAGCGGGTCATCGACAAGATCGAGGAGTCCGGTGCGGCCATCCGTGCGGGCGCCACGGTCATCCAGACCGCCTCGGGTGAGGACATGCTCATCCCGACGGTCACGTCCCACACGACGGGCGCTCTCGTCGCCGAGGGCGGCACCATCGGCGAGAGCGACCCGGCCTTCGGCCAGGCGACGCTGTCCGTCTACAAGTACGGCGCCATCGTGGATGTCTCGTCCGAGTTGGCTGCTGACCAGGGTGTCGGCACGTTCAACGTCGTGGACTGGGTCGGCGACCAGGGCGGTGCCGCTGTCGGCCGTGCCCTGTCGGCGCACCTGACCACCGGCTCCGGCTCGTCCCAGCCCCAGGGCTTCGACAACGCCACGACCGGCGTGACGGCCGCCTCGGCCACCGCGGTGACCACCGACGAGTTGATCGACCTCCAGCACAGCATCATCGCCCCCTACCGGGGTGGGGCTTCCTGGGTCATGAACGACTCAACGGCCAAGGCCATCCGCAAGTTGAAGGACAGCAACGGCGTCTACGTCTGGGCCCCCGGCCTGGTCGGCACGCCGGACACGCTCCTCGGCAACCCGGTCCACACCGACACCAACATGGCGGCCATGGCGACGGGCAACACGTCCATCGTCTACGGCGACTTCAGCCAGGGCTACTTCGTGCGCTTCGCCGGAGGGGTCCGCGTCGAGCAGACCAACGCCGACAAGTTCACGACGGACCTGATCTCGGTGCGGTTCATCGTGCGCGGCGGTGGCGTGCTGACCGACACGGCTGCGCTCCGCAAGTTGGTCCAGGCGTAGCCCTGACCGCTTGTTCCTGAGTTGGGGCCGGGTACGAGGAATCGGCCCGGCCCCTTCTCGGGGTCCTACCCCCGCAGGTCGTCGGAGTACCGGTTCCCCTTGCCGACGTTGCAGTCGGCGCAGAGGGTCTGGAGGTTCTCCATCGTTGTTTCGCCGCCCTGAGATTCAGGAACGATGTGGTCGGCGTGAAGCACCACCCCGTCAGATGCGGCCCGACCACACATGACACAGCGGTACTTGTCCCGAACGAAGACATCGACCCGCAAGCCTTGTGGAATCCGAACCTTTGCATGGGCAGCGTTCGCTGCCTCCTCTTCGGCGAGGTCCTTCGCCTCCCCCACCTCATACCAATCCTCATCCCTGGTGACGAGCCATGAGGGCAGACGGATCTGGAGTCGGGTCCAACGCAACTCCGCCTCCAACTTCTCTTCGTCGAGGCGCTTAGTGCGCGCGAACTGAGTCAAAGCCTCCGTCTCGCTTAGTTCTGGCTCCTCCCAGCGGAGCTGATTCCAATCCTTCAGCCTCTGCTGACGAATCCATTGCTCCGCTGCGACCACAGACCTTCCTGAGCGCTCGGCGATCTCTTCCGCTGTCGGCGGTTCCACGGCGGCGTCCCCCAGAGGTCCAGGATCCAAGAAGTGCTTCGCCCGTTCCGCTGCGAGGTCGGCGAACGCCTGAAGCAGGTCATTGGACAACTTCCAGGCGCTTTCTTCATAGCGACTGTCCACCGAACTCCCTGCCGAGATCTGGTCCTGCCCCTCCACGTTCACCGCCAGAACTTACGTCCGTCCTGTGACGTCTCTCAAAGGAGAGCAACAATGAAGATCCTCCTGCTCACCCCCATTTCCGGTACCAACGGCTCGTTCGCCGAGGGCGAGGTGACCGACTGGGCCGACGACGAGGACGCCAAGCGCCTCATCGAGGCCGGGTTCGCCGAGAAGGTCGGACCGGCCAAGAAGACCAAGGTCGAGAAGGCCACCTCGAACAAGTCGGTGGAGACCGCCACCGAGTAGGAGCGCCCGTTGGCCTACTACGCCGACCCCTCAACTGACTCCCGCCAGGTCCTGCGTGACACCGCCGAGACCCTGTCGGTGACCTTCTACTCCGGCGAGACCGCCACCGACGCCGACGGCTCGGTGACCATCGGGATCGTCGACGAGGCGGGCGCCACCGTCGTGGCTTCAGGGACGGCGACAACGAGTTCCGGCTCGGGGGTCTACACCTACTCCCTGGCCGCCCAGTCGAACCTCAAGAAGTTGACCGCCACCTGGTCCGGCACCTGGGGCTCGGCGATGACGTTCGACACCCACCACGAGATCGTCGGCGCCTGGTACGCCACCCCGGCCGAGGTTCGCAACATGGACTCGATCCTGGGCGAGGCCACCACGTTCCCGGCCGCCGACCTGGTCGACGCCATCGACTACGCCACGGCGATCATCGACGACTACACGGGAGCGTCGTGGACCCAGCGGTACCACCGCGAGGTTCTCAACGGGACGAACTCCGACACCATCCGGGTCGCTGAGATGTTCCCCACCACCCTGCTGTCGGCATCCATCGACGGGACGGCGCTGACCGCCTCCCAGATCAGCGAGGTGGCCCTGTTCGACGACGGGTCGCTCCAGCGGAAGTCCGACACCTGGACGTACACCAACCCCGGCAACGGGGTGGTCGTGGAGTACGAGGCCGGGGTCGGCACAGTGGCTCCCAACGACATCCGGTGGGCGGCTAGGACCCTGGCCCGCTACCACCTCCTGGAGCAGGTCTCCCGCATCCCGGACAGGGCCATCTCCGTCCAGTCGGAGTTCGGGCAGATCCAACTGGCCCAGCCGGGCATGAACCGCCCCACCCCTTTGCCTGATGTCAACGTGGTGCTCAACCGCCACCGGCATCGGGCTCCCACCGCGTTCTAGGAGCCCCCATGACCTGGCTCTCGTCTGCCCTCACCGCGGGTGGTCTTGCCCTCATCTTCTATGGGCTCTACCTGGCCTGGCCGCCGCTCGCCTTCACGGTGGGCGGAGCCATCGTGCTCCGGGTCGCCTGGTCCCTCGATGGAGGTGACTCATGATCCGACGACTCCTCGGCGGGCGCACCGAACAGCGCGAGTTGACGTTCTCTGACATCTGGAAGCGGGGCCTGGAGGCCGACTCGGCTCGGACCACTTCCGGTGAGGTCGTGGACTACGACGCCGCCCTGACGCTCTCGTCGGTCTACGCCGCCATCCGGCTCCTGTCGGACTCGGTGTCCACGCTCGACCTGGACGTGCTGTACCGCTCCGGCGGCTCCGAGCAGAAGTTCCGGCCGCTGCCGCCGTGGGTGCTGTCGATGAGCACCGAACTCCGCAACCACGAAGTCCTCGGCCAGGTCGTCACCTCTCTCCTCCTGGACGGCAACGCCTACCTGGCCACGCTGCGCGACGACACCGGCCGGGTCCTGTCGCTGTCGGTGCTGGACCCCACCGACATCACCCCGTCGATGGGCTCGGACGATGGTGGCGCCCAGCGCCTCACGTTCACGTCGGCCAAGGCGCCGGGCGTGACGTTCACCAGTCGGGACATCTCGATGGTCCGCGGGCTCATGAAGCCCGGCCAGATCCAGGGCGTGAGCCCGGTGACGGCGGCCCGCGAGTTCCTCGGCCTGGGCATCGCCACCCAGAAGTTCGGGGCGGCGTTCTTCGGCAACGGTGCCACGCCCGGAGCGGTCATCGAGGTCCCCGGCCAGTTGTCCCCCGAGGGAGCCCAGCAACTCAAAAGCGCCTGGAACGAGGTCCACAAGGGCGCATCCAACGGCTCCCGCCTGGCGGTGCTGACCGAGAGCGCCAAGTTCTCCAAGATCAGCCTGAGCCCTGAGGACTCCCAGTTCCTGGAGACCCGCCAGGCCACCGTCCAAGATGTCGCCCGCCTCTACGGAGTGCCGCCCCATCTGCTCGCTGACGCTTCCGGCTCGACCTCATGGGGCTCCGGTCTGGCCGAACAGAACGTGGCCTTCTCCCAGTATTCGCTGCGCCCGCTCGTCACCAGGGTCGAGGCAGCCCTCACCTCCATCATGAGGTCCGAGGGCATCGCCGTGGCCTACGCCCGCTTCGACTTGGAGTCGATGCGCCGGGTCACCAGCGACCGGTGGGCCGCCTACTCCACGGCCATCCAGAGTGGGGTGCTGTCCATCGACGAGGTCCGGTCCTACGAGGGCCTGGCCGCCCTGCCCGACGGCGAGGGCCAGCGGCACTACATCCCGCTGAACCTTGCTCCCGTCGACGCCGAACCCCAGGGCTAGCCCGGGCGGACCTGGAAGAGGCTCCCAAATCGCTCTGCCGCCCAGTCGCTGATCTCGACAAAGTCGGCCAACCGGACGGGGCAAGCGAAAGCAAGCGTTGGGAACATCCGGGAATACCAATACAGGCCCGATTCCGTTCTCAACGCCAAGTTTTGCTGGATGGTTACCGGGCTGGCTCGGCAGAACCATTCGACATGGCCGGCCTCAAGTTGGGTGGCTCTAATACAGCCGCCAGTCCACCAGGGACTGTCCTTCCATTCCGAACACACCGAGACCACTTGCTCGGCAACAGCGCTGTCGACCTCGACGGCCCCGTAGTCCACCTCGCCCGGCCCGTTGTCGACCTCGGTAGCGCCCGAGCATGCGGTGACAACGGCTGCCACCAGAACAGTCACCGCCGCTAACCACCTCATCCCACCGATCCCTTCACGCTCCCCAGAGGGCCTCTCGGCCAGTCTGAGTAGCGCCGCTCTCGACTTCCTCGTCCTGTCCGACAAACCAGAGCAGAGCCACCACCGTCATCACCACCAGAGCAGCGGTGGCAACTACCGCAGCGACTGTTCTGACCAACGCCTGATCTGGCGCGGGGGCTGCCCTCTGCGGACTCGTCGATCCACAATCCACGCAGCCAACCCGGCGGCAATCCATAGAACAAGCAGGACAGTAAAGAACGTCGACGGCTCTAGGTAGGGCTGGTTCACGTCGCTACCTGACTCCAGAAACCGGCGAATCCCTCTGAAGTCTCAACTTCTTTCCCGAACTCTGCCACCAACCACTTCATCTCGCCGATCCTTCCACGCCCCTCCTAGGAGTGCGACCGCATGGCCTCCACCACCATCTACGAGGTCAAGTCCGCCCTGCTGACCAAGTTGCGGGCCGACTCGACCCTGTCGTCCGTCCAGGTCGCCTACGGCGATCCAGGCGGCGCAGCTCGGCGGGAGCACGTCTTCATCGGCGACGTGACCGCTGGCGGCCAGGACCCCGAGTCCCTGTCGTCGGGCCGTCGCCGCCGGGTCGAGACCTACACCCTCGACGTGGTCGTGTCGGTCCAGTCCAAGCCCCAAGGGCTCCAGGAGAACGAGCAGCGAGCGTTCGTCCTGGCGGCTGCTGTCGAGAACGTCGTGGCCGACTACCCAACCCTGTCCGACACCGTCACCGGCCTCATGTTCATCGAGTGCTCCGGCATGTCGGTGTCGTCCAACGAGGCCGGAGCCGATGGCCCCCACTCCCTCATCACCGTCCACTTCGCCGTGAAAGCGAGGCTCTCATGAGCAAGACATCCAGCAAGACCGTCACCTACTCGGGCGGCACGGACGGAGTGGTCATCCACTTCTCCTCCGGGCACGTCGTCGAGTTTCCACAAGGTGTCCCCGTCGAGGTCTGTGCCGAGGACGCCAAGTCCCTGGCTGACAACCCCGACTTTCGACCGGCCGTCAAGGCCACCACCAACCCCCAGCCCCAGGAGGGCTAGCCCATGGCATCCATCCTCGACCAGGTGGTCCAGGTCGGCGTCGAGTCGACCTATGGCACCGCCGTCGCACCTACCAGGGCCTTCGAGGCCAAGGCCGACACGTTCACCCGCGACGTGGAATACATCCAGTCCGTCGGGTTCCGGCGTGACCTCCAGACTGTCCGTTCCGACCGGGACGACACCATCTCGCTCGGGGCCACCGGCTCCATCGAGATGGACGTGATGGACAAGGGCATGGGCCTGCTCCTCCAGCACACCCTGGGCACCGCTGCCGGTCCCACCCAGCAGGGCGCCAGCACCGCCTACCTCCAGACCCACTCGACTGACGACACCGGGCCGACCGGCTCGTACACCGTCCAGGTCAGCCGGGTCGACAGCGGCGGCACGATGCGGACCTTCACCTACGAGGGCTCGACCATCACCGGGTTCAACATCGGCCAGGACTTGGGGTCGGCCACGACCATGACGTTCAACTTCGACGCCGAGACCGAACAGACCTCGACGGCCGAGGCCACACCGGCCTACGTCGCCAGCACCGACCCCTACGTCTACACCGAGGCCACCATCGAGATCGACGACACGGCCGTTACGTCGTTCACGTCGTTCTCCCTGGACGGCGACCTCGGCATGAAGACCGACCGGCGGTTCCTCAAGGGCAGCGCCACCAAGGGCCAGCCCAAGCGGGCCGCCGTCCCGTCCTACACCGGGAGCATCTCCGGCGAGTTCGCCGATCTGACGAACTTCAACAAGTTCATCAACGGGACCACGTTCAAGTTGGAGTTCATCGTCACCAAGGGCACGGCCATCTCCGGGTCCTACTTCCCCTACTTCCACGTCACGATCCCCGTGGCGAAGTTCACCGGGTCGACCCCGGTGGCCAGCCTGGACGACCTCACCGCCATCGACTTGCCGTTCACCGTGCTCGACAACGGCAGCGACGCCGCCGTACAGATCACCTACATGAGCACCGACACGGCCTTCTAGTGAGCCGCCAGACCAAGGCGCTCCTCCAGGTGGGCGGCGTCCACGGGATGGCCTCATCGCTCCAGAACCTCGCCCGCGAGGGCATGGGCGACACCGAACTGGACAAGAAGATGAAGGCAGCGTCCAAGGCCGCCGCCGAGAAGATCGTCCCCTACGCCAAGGCGGCCGTCCCGGTCCGCACCGGTGCCCTCCGGCGGTCCATCAAGGCCGACGCCACCAGGCGCTACGGCCGGATCATCGCCGGTACCCCGACCAGGGTGCCCTACGCCCTCGCCGTCCACGCGGGCCGTGACATCCCTGGGTCCCGCAAGCGGACCAAGGCCACCAAGTTCATCTCCAAGTCGATCCCCAAGGCATGGCCCCAGATCGTCGACGAGTACGTCAAGGCCATGAACGCCATCGCCAAGGAGTTCCAGAAGAAGCACGGAGTGGACCGGATCTACCGGGCCCGAAGGTAGGAGACATGGCAGACACCAACGACCACTACACCGTCGACATCAACTCACTCACCATCGCCGAGGTGGTCGAGATCGAGGACCGGACGGGGATGCCCCTGGACGCCCTCGGCCAGGCCGACAAGCCCAAGGGCCGGATGCTCCAGGCCCTGGCGTACATCTCCAAGCGCCGCGAGGACCCGGAATTCACCTGGGAGATGGCCGGGGAGTTGAAGATCAACCCCGAGCAGAACGATCCGGGCCCTACCGACGGCGACGAGTAGTCAACCTGGCTCTCGTCGCCCACCGGTTCGGGTTCTCCTGGGCTGACGTACAGACTCTGACGGTCTGGCAACTGGCCGCCCTGATCGACCACATGGACACCGAGGTCAAGCGGCAGAAGGCCGCCGAGGCCGAAGCGAGGAGGAGGCGCTAGTTACGGTTGGAGTTCGCGCACCAGCAGGCTGTGCTCGGGGCAGAGGAAAGACAGCCCGGTTTGAATCCTCTCCAACTCACCGGCCAAAAGCGTCGCGCGCGTCTCCTTCAGCACCGAGCCAGACGGAATGGTCCCCGTCGCCGCAGTCATCAACAACTCCATGTCGATCATGCCTTTGGCGACTGCGCGGTTTACCTGGCCGTCCAGAAGAGCCAGCTGCCGACTCTTATCGGTTGTCCCGTCAAGGGACTCGCAGTCCGTCACCCTGAGCCGAATCTGTTCGTCTCGATACTGGGCCGCCTTCGGGCGATCTACTGCGTTCTCGCAGTCCGCATGACTCTCAGCCATCAGTTCTCTGGCCGCCTCCTGAAACTTCTCATTACCCCCTAACTTCTCTAGGAGTTGATCGCCGGTCGAGCAGCGCGCCAAGGCTCGGGTTCGCAAATAGTCGCGATAGTCCTTAATCGCAGCGTCGCTCACCAATCGGTCATCGGCAGTGGTGGTCGGGAGGGCCGTCGTCGTTGGACGAACGGTCGTCGGTGGCGCCGTCGTCGTCGGACGAACGGTCGTCGGTGGCGCCGTCGTCGTTGGACGAACGGTCGTAGGTGGCGCCGTCGTCGTCGGACGAACGGTCGTCGGTGGCGCCGTCGTCGCCGGACGCTCAGTAGTCGGTGGCGCTGTCAACGTTGATCGCCTTAGAACGTCCTCCTGAGGCCCCGAACAGGCACCCACCAAGATCGCTCCAACTGCTAAAGCCGCCAACCTCACCCACACGTTCCCGATCCTAGGGGAGGCAATAGGCCGCCAAAGCGAGCAGAAGGCGCTAGTTGGGATCTACCGCTGCAAGCAGGTCGGCGAAGCGGGGGCAGAAGTAACTCACCGCATCTCGAACAGAGACAAACGCTTCTGTGTCGGCTTCATGAGCCAGGGCGACCTTCTGTGCTCCAGTCAAGGTTCCTCCTGACTCCCACATCATGGCGAGGAGATCCTGTTCCACTTTGTCGGCCTGACGATTGAAGTGGGCTACGAGCATCGACTCGGCCTTCTCGCTATCCGAAAGAAGGTCTCGACAGACCCCAACCGCCCGGTCGGCACGCTCGCCAGCCATTTCCTTGTGCACTTGCCGGGCGCGCTCATCGTCGCAGGGCTTCAGATCAGCCGTGTAGCCGCCCGCTCTAAGCGCAACCTGGGCTCGTTCGCAGGATTGTTCTAGGTCACGCGCCATGTAGATCACGTAAGCACTTCGGTCGGCTTCACTCGGAGTGAAGGGCTCAGGGCTCGCACACGACGCCCCAAGAACAAGCAACAGAATGGCAGTGGCAAGGGTCGGCTTGAGTGTCGAACTGCGCCAACCGGTTGCTAATGGATTACTCGTCAACACCGGTCACCCTCTTCCGATTTCCCGCCCGTACTCGTAGGCCATCTCATTCACTGCCTATTCCTGCTCCTCTGGGCTCAAGAGGAGGAAGTCGCTCTCGGAGAACTCCGCCTCCAGACGGTGGAGCATGTTCCGGCAGGCCTGTCGTGGCGTCAGGTTCATCTTCTCCATCTGGTCGTTGACCTCGTGGTCGGAAGCAAGTTCAAACCCTTCGAGGCAACCCTCAACGAGGGCCGCCCGCAGCGAGTGAGACCACTCCTTCGGCTCTCCGCTGGAACACCCTCCGGCCAGGACCACTAGGGCGACCGCCGCCGCCAACACCGTCCGCACACTCCCGACCTTAGGGGAGGCACCCGTGGCCACGCGCCCCATCAAGATCAGCATTATCGGGGACGACTCGGCCCTCCGTAAGACCCTCCGCAAGTCGGCCAAGTCCCTGGAGAACTACGGCAAGAACGTCGCCAAGATGGGCGCCACGGCCGGGCTGGCGTTCGCTGGCGTGGCCGCTGGCATCGCCACCAAGGGCGTCACCGCGTTCGCCGACTTCGAGAAGGGCATGAACGAGGTGCTGACCCTCCTGCCCGATGCGGGCGAGGAGGCATTCGGCGAACTGTCCGACCAGGTCAAGTCGTTCTCCAAGGAGTTCGGCGTACTGCCCGACGAGGCCATCCCGTCGCTCTACTCCGCCCTGTCGGCCGGTGTCCCCAAGGACAACGTGTTCGAGTTCATGGAGGTCGCCCAGAAGGCCGCCAAGGGCGGCGTTACCCAACTGGAGACTGCCGTCGACGCCCTGTCCAGCGTCGTCAACGCCTACGGCACCGAGGCCATCACCGCCACCGAGTCCTCCGACCTCCTCCTCACGGCCGTCCGCCTGGGCAAGACCACGTTCGAGGAGATGGCCGCCGAGGTCTACAAGGTGGCCCCCATCGCCGCCTCGGTCGGCGTCCCGTTCGAGAACCTCACCGCGTCCATCGCGGTCCTCACCAGCCAAGGCGTCCCCACCGCCCAGAGCGCCACCATGCTCAAAGGTGCCCTGGCCGAGTTGGCCAAGGAGGGCACCAAGGCGGACACCGCCTTCCGGGAGTTCGCCGGAGAGGGCCTGGCCACCTTCCTGGAGGGTGGCGGTACGTTCGAGGAGGCCCTCATGGGGCTGGCCGCCCAGGCCGAAGCCTCCGGCGTGTCGGTCCTCGACATGTTCGGCAGCGTCGAGGCGGGCCAGGCCGTCCTGTCACTCACCTCCGACGGTGGTGCCGCCTTCTCGTCGGTGCTCGACGAGATGGGCAACGCTGCCGGAGCCACCGACGCGGCGTTCGCCACCATGGACACCGGCATGTCGGCCTCGTTCGACCGCATCAAGGCCAACCTGTCGGTGCTGGCCATCGACATCGGCGAGAAGTTGGCGCCCCACGTCGCCACCGCCACCGAGTTCATCCTGGAGGGATTCCAGAAACTCCAGCCCGTCCTGGTCTCCGCCAAGGAGGTCGTCAGCGAGTGGGCCGCCGAGGTGTCCGAGCGCCTGGCCCCGGCCATGGAGCGGGCCCGCGAGGTCATCGAGAAGGTCGTGGACTGGGTCCGCACCTTCATCAAGGAGAACCCCCACGCCGCCCTGGCCGCCCTCGGCGTCCTCGTGGCGTCGGTCGTGGTGCCCGCCGTCCTCGGCCTGGTCGCCGCCGTGTTCTCCCTCATCTCTCCGGTCGTCCTCGTCGTCGCCGCCCTGGCAGCTCTGGCCGCCGGGGCCGTGTACGCCTACGAGAACTTCGAGACCTTCCGGGACATCGTCGACGCCGTCGCCGACTTCTTCGTCGCCACCGTCTGGCCCGCGTTGAAGACCGCCGCCGAGGGGATCGTCACCGCCTTCGAGGCCGTCATCGACTTCTTCCAGGACGACTTCGTCCCGATCTGTCGGACGGTGGCCGACACCGTCACCAGCATCTGGCGGGTCCTCGCTGACTTCTTCAGCACCTACGTCCTGCCCATCATCCGGGTGGCCCTGGAGGGCGTGATGTCGGTGCTGGGGAACCTCTGGGACGTGGTCAAGTCCACGGCCGACCTCATCAAGGCCCTGTTCTCCGGGGACTTCGCCGAGGTCTGGCGGAAGTTCCGCGACCTGGTCGGCGAGGCCATCCAGGCCATCGTCGACCTGTTCATCGCCCTCCCGGTCAAGATCTTCAACGCCTCCCGACCGCTCCTGGGCAAGTTCGCCCTCATCGTGTCGGACTTCACCGTTCACCTGGTGGGCAAGATCCTCAAACTGGTCCAGGCCATGCCGGACCAGATCGTCGAGTTCCTCGGAGCGGTCGCCCAGGACATCATCAACCTGGGCAAGGACATCGGCTCGTGGCTGATCGACGGCCTCATCAACGCCATCAAGGGCGCCGCCGGAGCAGTAGGCAACGCCGTCAAGGACCTCATCCCCTCGGCGGGCGACATCGCCGGAGGGATCTGGGGAGGCATCAAGAGCCTCAACCCGTTCGGCGGCGACGACGACGACAAGCCCAAGTCGACCAACGAGGTCTACGCCTTCAACCCCGAGACCGGCATGGTCGAACTGGTCCCCCAGTTGGCCAGGGGCGGCATCGTCCGCTCCCCCACTCTGGCCATGATCGGCGAGAAGGGCCCCGAGGCCGTCGTCCCCCTCAACCGGGGAGGCATCGGCGCCACCTTCAACATCACCGTCCACGCCGGGATGGGCACCGACGGCCACCAGGTCGGCAACCAGATCGTGTCCGCCCTCAAACAATGGGAGCGGGCCAACGGGAGCCTGCCCCTGAACGTGTCGGCGGCCTGACATGGCGGCCCGCATCCTGGCCAAGGTCGAGGCCAAGTTCGACGGCACGAACTACAACGACATCAGCGCCTACACCCGTCGGGTGTCCATCAACTACGGCCGGAGCCACCTCCTGGAGGACGACTTCCAGGCCGGGTCGTGTGTCATCGAACTGGACAACACCGGCGGCGAGTTCACCCCCGGCCACCCTGGGGCGACCTACGGCGACACCCAACTCATCAACCGCGAGGTCCGCATCTCCACCGAGGTGGTCGGCGGCTCGGACTCCTACGCCACCTACCTCTGGCGGGGCCGCATCACCGACGTGGACTACGTCGCCCAGCAGAACACCTCGACCGTCTACATCCGAACCGTCGACGGGTTCGACCAGTTGGCCAAAGCCCAGATCCTCAACCAGTCGTTCTCGGCCGAATACACCGGCCTGAGGGTCGAGAACGTCCTGGACCTGGCCAGCGTCGACTACCCCGACCAGTCGACCCCCAACGACCGGGAGATCGACCTGGGGTTCGTGTCACTCACGGCGGCCAGCGGCGTGACCTCGACGGCGCTCGACTACCTCCAGAAGATCGCCCGCTCCGAGAACGGCCGGTTCCTGGTCAACCACGCCGGGGCCCCGTCGGCCACGAACTTCGGGGGCGTCCTCCACTTCTACGCCCGCAACACCGAGACCGACGACATGGGCATCACCATCTCCGACGCGGTGACCCTGGGCTCCGGCTCGGTCGAGGCCGCCGCCCTGAACCTGGAGTGGGGCTCGGAGTTGTTGTTCAACTCGTTCCAATGGACCGATTCGGCCGGAGGAGTCCAGACCGGCTCCAACGCCGCCTCGATTGCCAAGTACGGCGAGAGGGTCTCGAAGAAGACACTCCTGTCGGACGCCTCAACCACCGACGAGTCCGGCGACTACTTCATCGGCCTGTTCGACGAACCCGCCCTCCGGGTCTCCCAGGTGGTCGTCGACATCGACTCGGCCACCACCGCCGACGCCGAGAAGTTGCTCCACCTCCACGTCAACTCCGCCATCGACCTGTCCTACCTCCCGACCGGATCGACCACCACGCTCTCGGGCGCCTACGTCATCGAGGGAGTGAACCTGGACATCAGCGTCCGCGACATGGCCACCAACTCCGCCAGGGTCCGGGCCACCTACTCGACATCCAGCGCCGACGCCACCGGCTACTGGGTCCTCGGCGACGCCGCCCTCTCCGTCTTCCCCACCGTCCTCGCCCCGTCGTGGGTCGACACCTCCTCCTGGCGGCTCGACGACACCGACCGGGGAGTCCTCCCCACTCAACTCGGCTAGGAGCCACTCATGACCGGTTACCGCACCTGGAACACAGGCGACGCTGTCAGCGCCTCCGACTTCACGTCCTACATCGCCACCCAGAGCGTGCTGATCTTCTCCGACGCCAGCGTCAGGAGCAGTTCGGTCACTAGCCCGTGGGCTGGGGCCGTGAGTGTGCTGACCACCGACAAGGTCGTCAGCATCTACAGCGGCTCCGCCTGGGTCGACGTGCTGGACATCGACACCATGACCGTGTCGGGCGGCAACTACACCGTCACCGGAACCATGACCTACGGCGCCGACGGCTCCGGCGTCGACGTGACCTTCCACTCGGGGACGAGCGGCGACTACATGAAGTGGGACGCCTCCGAGGAGAAGTTGATCCTGGAAGGCACCAACGGAGCGACCGTCCTGGACGTGACCGACGGCAACGTCGTCATCGGGGACGGGACTCTCACCATCGGCTCCGACGGGGCCGGAGAGGACGTGACCTTCCACTCCAACACCTCGGGCGACTACCTCCAATGGGACGCCTCCGAGGAGAAGTTGATCCTGGAAGGCACCAACGGAGCCACGGTCCTGGACATCACCGACGGCAACGTCGTCATCGGGGACGGCACCCTGACGGTGGGCTCCGACGGGGCTGGCGAGGACGTGACGTTCTACTCCGACACCGCCGGGGACTCGATGGTCTGGGACTCCAGCGCCGAGAAGTTGACCATCACCGGCACCGACGGCCAGACCGCCCTCGACGTGCCCGACGGCGACGTGACGATCACCGACAAGTTGACCGTGTCCGGCGGAGTCGAGGCCCCCATCCAGATCAACGCCCAGACCGGCACTACCTACACGTTCGTCCTGGCCGACGCCGGGAAGTTGGTCACCTCGTCCAACGGGTCAGCTCAGACCCTCACCGTCCCGCCGAACTCGTCGGTGGCGTTCCCGACCGGCACCACCATCGTCGTCCAGGCCATCGGCTCCGGCACCGCCACCCTGGCCCAGGGCTCCGGGGTGACCATCAACTCCAAGGACTCAGCCAAGAGCATCGACGGCCAGTACGCCAGCGCCGCCCTCATCAAGACAGGCACCGACGCCTGGTCGCTGATCGGAGCCCTGGCGTGATCCATCCCGGACTCCTCGGAGCAGTAGCCGGACAGGGTGGGATCGCCGTTCCAGGCGCCCCCGGCACCCTGTCCGCAACGGCGTCCGATTCGGCCCTCTCGATCAGCCTGTCGTGGTCGGCTCCTTCCGATACCGGCGGCGGCACGGTGTCGGGCTACGTCATCAAGCGTGGCGGGACGGTGATCGTCGCCAACACGGGGAACACTTCGACCTCGTACACGGACTCAGGTTTGTCTGCCGGGACCTCGTACTCGTACACGGTTGCGGCGATCAACGAGGCGGGCACCGGTGCTTACGGGAACTCGGCGTCGGCGACGACGGCGTCGTTCATCGCTACCGGCGGGACGACTCAGACGTACACGGTTGGCGGCACGACTTACAAGAGCCACACGTTCACCTCGTCGGGCACGTTCACGGTGGTCACCGGATCGAAGTCGGTCGATGTTCTTGCCGTCGGGGGTGGTGGCACGGGCGGTCGGGGTTACACGGGGTGGTACCACCACGCTGCCGGTGGCGGTGGCGGCGGTGGTGCGTTCCGAACGACTTCGACAACCGTCAGCAGCAACCAGGCGATCACCGTGGGGGCTGCCGGAGGCACGACGACCGCTTTCGGACTCACTTGTCAGCAAGGTGGCGAAGGCGGGGACGGCGGCTCTGCGGGCGTTACCCGACAAGGCGGCGGCGGTGGCGGCGGGGCAGCCACCAACTCGGACTACTACGCAAACCCTGCTCGCCCCGGCGGCGGCAGCACTTACGGACGGCCCGGCGGGTCGGCCGCAGCGTGGAACTACTCCTCTGGCATTCGTGGTGGCGGCGGCGGGTCCGGTGCGAGTTCATCGTTCGGCGGCACGAACGGCACCAACGCCAGCAGTTCTCAGGGAGGCCACGGCGGCACCGGCGGGTCGAACTCTTATCGAACCGGTTCCAACCAGCATTACGCCGCTGGAGGCGGCGGCGCACAAGGTGGGTCAACAGGTTCGGGTGGCAACGGCGCCAACACCGGAGGCGGGGCGAACGGCCGGTACAACACGGGCACGAACCTCTCAACCAATCACGGCGGCTCCGGCATCGTCATCGTCCGCTACGCCATCTAGCCCTACGGAGAACCGATGGCCCACTTCGCCCAACTAGATGAAACCAACACCGTTCTCAACGTCATCGTCGTCGCCGACGAGGACACCGCCGACGCGGACGGCAACGAAATAGACGCCATCGGGGAAGCGTTCTGCGCCGACCTGCTCGGCGGCACTTGGCGACGCACCTCGTATAACAACAACTACCGGGTTCGGTTCGCCATGATCGGCAGCACGTTCGATGAGGCACGGGATGCGTTCATCGACGCTCAGCCATTCCCCTCATGGGTGCTGAACGACGACACCACGGAGTGGGAGGCGCCCGTTCCGCGACCTGACGGCTATTACGTCTGGGGCGAGGACACGACCTCATGGATCGAGGTGACCGAGTGACCGACCTCCCCACCGACATTCACCAGGTGTCGGTCAACCGAGTCACCATCGGGGTCATCATCTCCACGGCCATCCTGGCCGGGAGCATCTCCTGGAGTTCCTCCCGCCTGGTCTCGCGCCTGGACGCAGTCGAGGCGTCTGTCGAGGCCATCCAGGAGGCCATGGAGGAGGCGCCCTACGCCCGCGTCGAGGACGTGGCCGAGGACCTCGACGATCTCTGGCTAGAGGTCGACACCCTGGGCGAGCGCCTGGAGGAGTTGACCGACTCGGTGTCGTTACTGCTCCTGCTCGAAGATCGAGGGCTCCCCGAGTGGCCCGCTGACTAGCGGAAGAATGGATTGGCACCCCCTGGCCGACCTACCATGGGCGGTGCCGAGATGACCGTGTTCCTCGGTTGAGTTTTCTGTAGCGCCCTCTAGGGGGCGTACAATAAGTTCACAGGTCAGGGCCGGTCTTTCGAGGCTGGCCCTGTTCGCGTCCAAAGCCAGGGGTTCGGCTGAATCTCCCCGGGTTTCGTAGAGGCTCTAGCTATTGAGTCACGGCCTCGGCGGCCG
>JAERSW010000104.1 GCA_016845305.1 Acidimicrobiales bacterium | reverse complement strand
ACGGCACCGCCGCCGAGGGCCACGAGGAAGACGTAGCCGAACAGGGTCGACAGCAGCCGTCGGTCCATGAGCCGGCCCAGCAGGACGAACTCGGGGAGGTTGGCGCCGGCCCCGGCGATGGTGAGGGCCACGATGGCGCCGATCCCCACCCCGGCGTCGGTCAACGAGTCGGCGATGGGCACGAACAGCTCGGTGTTGAAGTAGAGCGGCACGCCGACCGCGGCGGCCACCGGCAGGGCGAAGGCCCCGGCGGACTCGGTGATCCGTTCCAGCGCCCCGGCCGGGACGAGCGTCTCGATGGCCACCCCGACGCCCACGCCGACCAGCAGGATCGGCCCGATGCTGCGCAGGAGGCCCACGCCGGCCCGCAGCGCATCCGGGACCTCGTGCCGGAGGCCGGCCCACGGCTCCTCGGGCTCCGGCCCACAGGCGGCGCCCCCCTCGTGGGCCGGACCACAGGACGACGGCGGCAGGTCGAGGCCACCGCCCAGCGGAACCGGCTTGAGGTGGCGTTCCACCCCCACCCGGTCGGCCACCACGGCCACCGCCACCGCGGCCACGAACGTGACCGACGCGTAGAGCACGGCGATACCCGGCCCGGCGATCAGGGCCAGGGCCCCGAACAGGACCGGGTCGAGGACGGGGGCGGCAACGAGGAACGCCACCCAGCCGGCGGGCCGGACCCCCGCCTGGCGAAGCCCGATGACCATCGGGATGGCGGTGAACGTTCAGAAGGGGGTGAGGAAGCCGACGGCGATGCCCTTGAGGGCGGCGACGAGCGGCGGCCCGCCCATCCAGGTCCGGATCCGCTCGGGGCCGAACCGGCGCTGGCCGAGATGGAGCAGCGTGGTGACCCCGAAGAACAGGGCCACCAGCCAGGCCAGCAGGACGAGGGTGTCGGCGACCACGTCAGCGCCCTCCCCGGCCGTCCGCTGGGACGACGGCCGCGCCCATGATCTCGGCGGCGGCGGCCGGCAGGTCGACCATGCACTCGGCGTTGACGGTGACCAGCGTCCGCACCCCGTCGGGACGGAGGAACACGTAGCCCTCGTCGGCGAGGATCCGCAGGTGGCGGGACACGGTCGACTGGCTGCGGTCGACGGCGTCCACCACGTCGCCGACGGTCAGCGGGTGGTCGGCCGAGGCCACGGCGTGCAGGACGCGGATGCGCGTCCCATCGGCCAGGCAGGCGAACCACCGCGCGTACTCGTCGGCCCGGGAGGCCTCCAACCCATTCATCGTTCATCGACGATACTCGATGAACAATCCGCCGACTACGCGGGCGCAACCACCCGGTGGAACGCCGTCAGCACCGCTCCCGGTCGCGCATCTCCTCAAGCACGTCCGAGAGCGGAAGAGCCCCGCGTCGTCCACGGGCCGGTGGGGGAAGATCGGCCAGCCGCCTCCTGGCAGGACGGGCTCGACCCACCTGGAGCATGGCCTCGACGACGTCCCGGGACATCGGTCCCATGACGGCCACCGGACGTCCCCGGTCGGTGATGGTCACCATCTCCCCGGAGGCAGCCTCGGCCACCACCGCTGAGGCGTTCTGTTCCAGAGCGCGGATCCCGATCTCGTTCATGTCCACCGTCGTAGCACAACAGACGGAACGGTCCTCCGCCCCAATCGATGGAGACCTCGGACCGGGGTCCCGGATCAGGCGTGGGTGCGGGACTTGGAGGGGTCGAAGAACGGGATCGACTCGACGGTCGCCGAGTACGTCACGCCGTCGCCCACGACCTCGAGCGAGGTGCCCGGCACGGCCGCCGACGGCGCCAGGTGCACCAGCGCCAGCGACTTCTGCATCCGGTGCGACCACCCGGGGCTGTTGACGACGCCCACCTCGGCACCGTCGAGGATCAGCACCTCCTCGCCCGCCACCATGTCGTCGTGGTCGACGGAGATGCCGGCCACCACGTGGCGCTCGGCGCCCTTCGACGCCGCCGCCGCCTCGGCACCCCGGAAGCCGCCCGCCTTCGACAACGACCAGCCCAGGCCGGCCTCCCACGGGGTGTGCTCGTCGGTCATGTCGTAGCCGTAGAACAGCAGCGCCGCCTCGATGCGCACCTTGTCGAGCGCCGTGAACGAGCACGGCATCACGCCCATTGCCTCGCCGTGGCCGAGGATCTGGTCCCACACGTCGCCCACGGCTTCGGCACCCACGAACACCTCGTAGCCCCGCTCGCCGGAGTAGCCGGTGCGCGACAGCACGCAGGCGTGCCCGAACAGCTCGGTCTCCACCTGGTGGAAGTAGCCGAGCGAGCCCAGGTCCACCGGCGTGTGGGCGTCCAGCAACTCGAGGGCCTTCGGACCCTGCAGCGACAGGTCGTGCAGGTCGTCGTCCAGCTCGATGGAGACGTCCCGACCGGCACCCGACTCCTCGAGCAGCTCCATGCTCGACCCGGAGCCGTGGACGAACAGCCAGTGGTCGTCGCCCAGGTTGGCCACGATGGCGTCGTCGGACACGGTCCCCTGCTCGGTCAGCACGGCGCCGTAGGCCGACTGGCCGGCCCCGACCGCCGACAGGTCGCGGGTGGCGACGTGGTCGACCACGGCCGCCGCGTCGGCGCCCCGCACCCGGACCTTCTTGAGCGGCGACATGTCGAACAGGCCGGCCGCCTCGCGCACGGCGTCGTGCTCGTCGCAGGCGTCGGTCGAGTACTCCCACGCCGTGCCCATGCCGTTCCAGTCCTC
>JAERSW010000103.1 GCA_016845305.1 Acidimicrobiales bacterium | reverse complement strand
CTGGCCGACCAGGTCGTCGAGGGCTCCGCGGACCGCCGTGGTCAGCTCCACCTCGCCGCCCGGGTTCATCATCACGTACGACACCCGGCTCATCAGGTCCTCGCCGAAGCGGATCTGCGGGTTCATCGTCCCGGCGGTGGCCAGCACGGCGCCGGTGGCGAGGTCGCAGAGGTGGCCGGCGATGGTCGTCGAGCCGACGTCGACGGCGACGCCGAGGGCCCGGTCGCGCAGGCCGGGCCAGACCGCGACCACCTCGCGGTCGTCGCGGACCGCGGCGGTGACCGTCCGGCGGCCGTCAGCCAGTGCCCGCTGGACGTCGGCCACCACGCTGGCGTCCACGGTCAGGCCGTCGAGGTCCCACTGGTCGGCCAGTGCGTCGAGCAGCCGGCGGGTCTCGCCGACCGACGAGTCGAGGGTCGCTTCGGGGACCTCGACCAGGCGCAGGACGACCACCGGGTCCAACTCGACCTCGCCGAGGTCGACCTCCTTGCGGACGACCTGGCGGTGGACCTGGCTGGCCGACGGGACGTCGACCACCAGGTCGCCACAGATGGCGGCGGCACAGCCGAGGCGGCGACCGTCGACGAGCGGACGCCGTCCCCGGTAGCCGTCCTCGGTGGCGCCGCGGGCCGACACGTGGTCGGGGGCGGCGGTGATGCCGTGCTTGGCGAACTCGCCGAACGTGGGCTCGACCTGGCAGCGGCCGCAGATGCCGCGGCCTCCGCAGACCGAGTCCAGGTCGACGCCGAGCGAGCGGGCGGCGTCGAGCAGCGTGGTGCCGGCGGCGAACGGGCCGCGCAGGCCCGACGGTGTGAAGACGACGAGGTGGTCGTCGGCGCCGGTCACGGGTCGTTCGGTTCCGTCGTGTCGGCCGGGTCGGCTCAGCCGGCGCGGCGGCGACGGCCGCCCCGGCGTTCGCGGGCGCCACCGCCGGCATCGGGATCGCGGTGCTCGCGGATCCACGTGGCGCAGTCGGTGTCGGCGCCGGCCAGCACGTCGGCGGCCTGGATGGCGGACTTCACCTCGGCGTGCATCGGGTTCATGATGGCCGAGGTCATGCCGTGGCTGATCGACATGGCGAGGAAGGTCCCGGTCACCGCGTGCCGGTTGGGCAGGCCGAAGCTGACGTTGGAGGCACCGCAGGTGGTGTTCACCTTCAGTTCCTCGCGCAGGCGCCGCACGAGGGCGAAGACCTGCTGTCCGGCAGTGCCCATGGCGCCGATCGGCATGACGAGCGGGTCGACGACCACGTCGGCGGCCGGGATGCCGTGGTCGGCGGCGCGCTGCACGATCTTCTTCGCCACCTCGAAGCGGACGTCGGGGTCCTCGGAGATGCCGGTGTCGTCGTTGGAGATGGCGACCACCGCGGCACCGGCCCCGGCTACCAGCGGCAGGACCCGCTCCAGCACCTCGTCCTCGCCGGTGACCGAGTTGACCAGCGGCTTGCCCTGGTAGACGGCGATGCCGGCCTCCAGTGCCTCGATGATCGACGAGTCGATGGCCAGCGGCACGTCGACGACCGACTGGACAAGCTCGATGGCCCGGGCCAGCAGGGCCGGCTCGTCGGCCAACGGGATGCCGGCGTTGACGTCCAGCATCTGGGCGCCGGCCTCGACCTGGGCGATGGCGTCGGCCTCGACGCGGCTGAAGTCGCCGGCCTTCATCTCCTCGGCGAGGAGCTTGCGGCCGGTGGGGTTGATGCGCTCGCCGATCATCACGAACGGTCGGCCGAAGCCGATGGCCACCTCGCGGGTGGCGGAGCTGAGGACGGTGTCGGTCATGGGGAGGTGGTTCCTGGTTCGGGGTGTCTGCTCGGGGAATCGGTGGGTCCGGGGCCGTCCGGGGCGTCCGGTCAGTCGTCGTCCTCGACGCCGCCGGCCGTCACCAGGCGCTCGAGGCGGACCCGGTCGTAGGCGGCGTCGATGCGGGCGATCTCGGTGGCCACCGCGGCGGCCATGTCGCCGTCCAGCGCGGCGGCCTCGCGGCGCCACTGGGCGACGTAGGAGTCGGTGTCCTCCATGCCGGCGACCATGGCGGCCCGGTCGATGGCGTGCTGGAAGCGGGCGTCGAGCAGCGCCTTCTCCCGGGTGCGGCCCTGCTGGGCGGTGACCTGGGCGGGGATGTCGCGCCAGTAGATGGTGACGAGTTGGGCGGCCATGGGTTCAGTGTGCTCCGGTGGGGCTCGGATCGGACAGGTGGACCGGGACGCCGCCGACGCCGACCAGGAGGTCGGCCTCGAGGTTGTCCAACCCGGTGGGGCGATGCTCGAAGGCCAGCCCGAGCCGGTCGGCGGCGGCCCGGGCCCGGTCCACCAGCGCCGGGTCGTCGACCTGGGACAGGTACACCAGCCGGTGGTAGTGGCCGAAGACCTGGCCCAGGAGTTCGGGATGGCTGTCCAGCCAGAAGGCCTTCACCACGAGCCGGTCGAAGTGCTTCACGAGGTAGTCGGTCAGGAAGAAGGTGCCCAGTTCCGCGGCGTGGAGCTCGGCGAATGCCGTGCTCCCCGTCAGGAACTCGTAGCAGTGGTCACCGGGGAGTCGCTCGACGCCCAACTCGGCGCACACGGCGTCGAGCCGCCCGCCCGTCCCGCAGTCCGCGTAGCCCACGAAGAGTCGCCCGTAGCGGTCCGCCGCGGCGCGCAGGCGCGCCTCGACGGCGTCAGGGATGGCCTCGGGGGTGTTGTGGAGGGAGGCGGGCAGGCATTCGACGTCGACGTGGTCGAGGCCGTTGGCCTCCACCACCTGGAGCAACTCGCGGGCGAGCGCCCCACAGGCGACGACGAGGGTCCGCCCACCGGGCGCTGCAGCGCCGGTGGGCCCGTGCACCGTTCGGTTCAGGCGGCCGCGGCGCGGCGCTCGGCGACCAGGCGCGAGGCCGTCTCGGCGGCGACCGCGGCGTCGCGGCAGTAGGCGTCGGCGCCGACGGCCTCGCCGAACTCCTCGTTCAGCGGGGCGCCGCCCACGATCACCGAGTACTCCTCGCGGAGGCTCTTCTCCTCGAGGGTGTCGATGACGACCTTCATGTACGGCATGGTCGTGGTCAGCAGCGCCGACATGCCGAGGATGTCCGGCTTGTGCTCGTCCAGCGCGCCGAGGAACTCCTCGACGTCGGTGTTGATGCCCAGGTCGATGACCTCGAAGCCGGCGCCCTCGAGCATCATGCCGACGAGGTTCTTGCCGATGTCGTGGATGTCGCCCTTGACGGTGCCGATGACCACCTTGCCGATGGGCTCGGCGCCGGTCTCGGCCAGGAGCGGACGCAGGATGGCCATGCCGGCCTTCATGGCGTTGGCGGCCAGCAGCACCTCGGGGAC
The DNA here is from genome assembly GCA_016845305.1 of Acidimicrobiales bacterium. Lineage (GTDB taxonomy): Bacteria > Actinomycetota > Acidimicrobiia > Acidimicrobiales > MedAcidi-G1 > UBA9410. The sequence continues at coordinate 4,763 of JAERSW010000103.1, read as the reverse complement.
GAAGAGGATGCCGTCGCGGAAGTCGATGCCGACGATCCGCATGCCCTCGACCAGGGCGTCGTTCAGGACGCGGTCGGCGCCCCAGCCCCGGGCGAGGAGGATGTTGGTCCCCTCCTCGATCTCCTCGGCGAGTCCGTCGTAGAGGTCGTCGTGCATCTGGGCGGTGAGGTCCTCGTCGCTGAGGTCCGCCAGGATGATCTCTTCGTCCTCGGTTGTGGTGTCATCGGCCATGGTTGATGCGCTCCGTTGCGAATCGGGGGTCAGGGACCCGGGAACAGCCTGTGATCGAATCGTCACGCTAGCCGGAAGGCGCGAAATGCCCTTCCCACTATGCGGGATGATACTGTATGATGGGAAATCTACGGGAATCCGGCGGAGGGAATCAAGTGCAGAGCGTGCAGAGCGTGGATCGGGCGTTCGCCATCCTCGGCGAGGTGGCCGACGACCCGGCGGGCATCAGCGAGCTGTCGCGACGCCTCGACCTCCCGACGAGCACCGTGGCCCGGTTGCTGGCCACCCTCGAGGGCGTCGGCGCGGTGGAGCGCCTCGACGACGAGTCCGGCTATCGCATCGGTCCGGCCGTGGTGACCATGGCGTCCAGCGTCGACACCACCCAGAGCCTCCTGGCCGTGGCCCACGCCACCATGGAGGAGCTGGTCGAGATGGTGGCCGAGGCGGTCGGGCTGTCCATCCCGGCCGGGTACGACGTCCACTACATCGGGCAGATGGACTGTGCGAACCCCGTCCAGGTCCGCGACTGGACCGGCGTGAGCCTCCCCATGCACCTCGTGCCCTCGGGGATGGTGGTCCTCGCCCACTGGCCGGACGAGGCCGTCGACCGGTATCTGGACCGCAAGCTCGACCGGTACACCACGAAGTCGGTGACCCGACCGGCCGCCATCCGGGCCCGCCTCGCCGAGATCCGCCAGACGGGCGTGTTCTGGATGGAGGAGGAGTTCTCCGAGGGCATCAGCTCGGTGGCCGCGCCGATCTTCAACTCGGCCGGGGCGGTGGCCGGCGCACTGCACAGCCATGGTCCCAGCTACCGCTTCCCCGAGCCCACGCTGCGGGACATCGTCACCGACCAGGTCCGCGCCGCCGCCGCCGAGGTCTCGGCCCTGCTGGGTCACCTGGAATAGGGGGCCACCCGGAAGAGGGGGTCACCTGGAAGAGGGGCGCTGCTCGGGTGCGCCCACCTTCCTCAGGTCCGCCAGGTGGTGCGGAGCGTCTCGAGGCCCCCGTCGACCGAGATCACCTGGCCGTTGACGTAGCGGGCCGCCGGCGAGGCCAGGAACACCGCCATGGCCGCGATGTCGCGGCCCTCCACGAAGGTCCGCATCGACACCTGCTTCTCGTACGCGCTGCACAGGTCTGCGGCCGACGCCCCGGTGGCCTCGGCCTCGGCCTCGATGACCCGACGCATCCGGTCGCCGTCCACCGAGCCCGGGCACAGCACGTTGGTCCGGATCCCGAACTCGCCGCACTCCATGGCCAGCGTGTCGCCCAGGCCCACGATGGCGTACTTGGACGCCGCGTACGGCGTGCGCATGGGGAAGCCGGTGATCCCGGCCGTCGACGACGTCAACAGGATCGACCCGCCGCCGGCGGCGCGCATCGCCGGGACGGCCCGTCGACAGCACAGGAACGCGCTGCGCACGTTCACCTCCATGGTCCGGTCCCAGCCCTCGGCGTCGAGGTCCTCGATCGGGCCGGTCGGACCGGCGATGCCGACGTTGGCGCACAGGACGTCGAGCCCGCCGAGCCCGCCATCGGCGCCGGCCCCGGTGGGCGCCGCCAGCACGGCGTCGAACAGCGCGTCCACCCCGGCGGGCTCGGAGACGTCCACGCCGGTGAACCCACAGCCGTCCGGGACCCCGTCATCGGTGCCGGGCAGGTCGGCGACGTGCACCCGGGCGCCGGCCTCGAGGAAGGCCGTCGCCATGGCGTGGCCGATGCCCGACGCCCCACCGGTGACCAGCACGCGCTGGCCGGCCGGCCTCGAATCGTCTCCCACTGGCGTCACCACCGGACCTCCTCCACCCGACCCCCGGGCCTCCTCCATGCGTCGTGTGCGCCGCGCACGGTAGTCCCGACCGGTCCGGGGTCTCGTCAGCATCCCGATGGGGGCGTCGGTACGCTTCTCCGGTCCGACGGCGCCAGCCCGAGGACTCCCACCAACCGCCCCCGGTCGACTCCGCGGAACCCCGCCGAGCCGACCCGGGCCGCGTCCCAGGAGACAATCGAATGAGCGAATTCCCGACTCGCGCCAACGTCGTCGTGATCGGTGCCGGCATCGTCGGCAGCTGCCTGGTCGGCCATCTGGCCCGCCTCGGCTGGACCGACCTGGTCCTCGTCGAGAAGGGCCCGTTGCCCAACCCCGGCGGATCCACCGGCCACGCGTCGAACTTCATCTTCCCCGTCGACCACAACAAGGAGATGGCCCTGCTCGGCGAGCAGAGCGCCAACCAGTACCGGGACATGCAGCTCTCGGTCGACTCCGGTGGCATCGAGGTGGCCCGCACCGAGGAGCGGATGCAGGAGCTCTCCCGCCGCATGACCTCGGCCCGGGCGTGGGGCGTCGAGGCCCACCTGCTGACCCCCGCCGAGGTCAAGGAGCTGGTGCCGTTCATCAACGAGGACGTCATCCTCGGCGGCTTCCACTGCCCGACCGTGTCCGTCGTGGACTCGCTCGAGACCGGCACCACGATGCGCCGCGAGGCCATCGAGACGGCCGGCTGCCAGGTATTCGCCAACACCGAGGTGCTCGACATCGAGACCGGCGAGGGCGAGGGCGGCGTCACCACCGTGAAGTCGGTCGTCACCGACAAGGGCACCATCGAGGCGAACTACGTCGTCGTCGCCTGCGGCGTGTGGTCCAACCGCATCGCCAACATGGCCGGCGCCACCATCCCGCTGGTGCCCGCCGTCCACCAGATGGCCGACGTCGGCCCGCTGGACGTGCTCGCCGAGACCAACAACGAGATCGGCTACCCGATCGTCCGCGACATGGACACCTTCTGCTACGAGCGGCAGTCGGCCGGTTCCATGGAGGTCGGCTCGTACGGCCACCGGGCGATCCTCCACCACCCGGACGAGATCCCGTCCAACGCCGAGGCGGCGCTGTCGCCCACCGAGATGCCGTTCACCCCGGACGACTTCGATCCGCAGATGGAGACGGCCATCGAGCTGATGGACATGCTCGGCGACGCCGAGATCAAGTACGCCATCAACGGTCTGCTCTCACTCACCCCCGACGCCATGCCGTGTCTCGGTGAGCTTCCCGATATCGAGAACTTCTGGGCCGCCTCCGCCGTCTGGGTCAAGGAAGGTCCCGGTATGGCGCAGGTCGTCGCCGAGTGGATGACCCACGGCTACCCCCGGGTCATCGACTCCCACGGCGCCGACGTCGCCCGCTTCTACGACGAGGAGAAGAGTGACGAGCACATCTGGGCTCGCGCGTCGGAGCACTTCAACAAGACCTACGGCATCGTCCACCCCGCCGAGCAGTGGGAATCGCGTCGCCACCTGGTGGAGGCGCCGTTCAAGAGCCGCCAGGAAGCGCTCGGTGCCGAGTTCTTCCAGGCTCGCGTCTGGGAGCGCCCGCAGTGGTACACCTCGAACGCCGACCTCGTCGAGCGCTACGGCCTCGAAGAGCGCCCCGTCGAGTGGGACAACCGCTGGTGGAACCCGATCACCGTCGGTGAGCACCTCAACCTGCGCGAGAACTGCGGTCTGATCGACCTCAGCGCCTTCCAGATCTACGAACTCGAGGGCCCCGGCGCCGTCGAGTTCGCCGACTACCTCGCCGTCAACAAGATCGATGTGCCGGTCGGCCGCTCGGTCTACACCCCGTGGCTCAACCAGGACGGTGGCTTCCACTCCGACCTCACCATGATGCGGATGGCCGAGGATCGCGTCCGGATCGTCACCGGCGTCTTCGACGGTGGCCGCGACGAGTTCTGGGTCCGCAAGCACATGCCCAACGACGGTTCGGTGACCTTCACCAACCTCACCAAGCAGATCAGCACGCTCGGCCTCTGGGGTCCGAACGCCCCGGCCGTGCTCGGTCAGCTCACCGATCACGATCTCTCCCACGAGGGCTCGCCGTACGGCTCGTATCTTCCGGTCACCATCGCCGGCGTCGAGTGCCACCTGTTCCGCATCTCCTATGTCGGCGACACCGGCTGGGAGATCTACATGCCGTGGGACGAGGCGGGCACCGTCTTCGACGCGATCATGGAAGCCGGCAAGGACCACGGTCTGCGCATCACCGGTGGCGGCGTGTACTCGCTGTCGGGTCGCATCGAGAAGGGCTACCGCCTGATGGGTGCCGAGCTCGAGTCGGAGTACAACCCGATCGAGGCCGGCCTCGCCCGTCCGAAGGTGAAGGCCGCGGACTTCATCGGCAAGGAGGCCTACCTGGCCGCCCGTGAAGCCGGTGCCGAGGTCCAGTGCGTGACGCTGATCGTCGACGACAACGTCGACAGCAACGGCAACGAGCGTTTCATGCAGGGCGGCAACGAGCCGATCCTGACCCTCGACGGCGAGCGCATCGTCGACAGCCACGGCCGCATCTCGCGTGTGACCACGGCCGGCTACAGCCCCTCACTGGGCAAGAACCTGCTCATGGGCTACCTGCCCAACGAGCTGGCCGTGCCTGGCACCAAGCTGCAGTCGATGTACATGAACGAGCTCTACCCCTGCACCGTCGTGGGCAGTGGCTCGGCCTTCGATCCCGAAGACACCCGTCTGAAGGGCTGATC
>JAERSW010000102.1 GCA_016845305.1 Acidimicrobiales bacterium | reverse complement strand
TGGTCGTCGACGAGAACGTGAACGGCACCCGCGTGGTCAAGTCGTTCGCCGCCGAGGCCTCCCAGATCGCCCGCCTGGCCCGGGCCGCCGAACGACTCCGATGGTCGGCGACCTCCCTCGTCGAGGCACGGGCCCGGTTCATCCCGGTGATCGAGGCCCTCCCCCGCCTCGGCATGGCCCTCGTCCTCCTGTACGGCGGCCACCTGGTCATCGACGGCCAGCTCGGGGTCGGCGCCCTGCTGGCCTTCAGCGGCTACGTGACGATGATCGCCATGCCGTTCCGGATGTTCGGCTTCGTGCTGCTCCAGGCGCAGCGCGCCGCGGCGTCCTCGATGCGCATCTACGAGATCCTCGACGAGGAGCCCGCCATCGTCGACCGGCCCGGCGCCCGCGACCTCGAGGCCCCGGTCGGACGGATCGAGTTCCGCGGCGTCGGCTTCGCCTACCCCGGCCACGGCGAGGGTCGGCCACCGGTCCTCGACGGCTTCGACCTCGTCGTGGAGCCCGGCGAGACGGTGGCCCTCGTGGGCCGGACCGGCTCCGGCAAGTCGACGGTGGCCCGCCTGCTGTCCCGGTTCTACGACGTGGACGCGGGCGCCGTCCTCGTCGACGGGCACGACGTCCGCGACCTGACGCTGGCCAGCCTCCGGTCGACGGTGAACCAGGTCCCCGACGAGGCGTTCCTCTTCTCCGAGAGCATCCACGACAACGTGGCCTTCGGCCGACCGTCAGCGTCCCGTGAGGAGGTGGCCGCCGCGGCGCGCACCGCCCGCGCCGAGGACTTCGTGGCCGACCTCGACGACGGCTTCGACGAGGTGGTCGGCGAACGCGGCTACACCCTGTCCGGCGGCCAGCGCCAGCGCATCGCTCTGGCCCGGACCGTGCTCGTGGACCCACGGGTCCTCGTTCTCGACGACGCCACCAGCGCCATCGACGTCCGGACCGAGGAGGAGATCCACCGCGGCCTGGCGGGGATGATGGCCGACCGCACCACCATCGTCATCGCCCACCGCCTGTCCACCATCGCCCTGGCCGACCGGGTGGCGCTGCTCGAGGGCGGGAGCGTCGTGGCGACGGGCACCCACGCCGAACTGCTGGCCACCGAACCCCGCTACTCGGCCATCCTCACCCGCCTCGACGGCGAGGACGCGGGCGGCGAGGACGCGGGCGGCGAGCGCGCCTCCGACCCCACCACCGACCGGCACGCCGGGAGCACCATCTGATGGGCGGCTTCGGACACGGCTTCTTCGCCGGACCCTCGTCGATGCAGGCCAACGCTGAGGCGGGCCTGCCGTTCGCGGACGTGCCCGGCGAGCTCCAGGACCGCATCGCGGAGGTCCTCGAGCACGAGCCCGTCCACCCCGAACCCGAGGTCGAGTTCTCGCACGCCGACTGGGACCGACGACCCTTCGGCCTGCGGACCTTCCTCGCCCCCCACGCCGGCGGCCTCACCGTCGCGCTCCTCCTGGTGGTGGCCGAGACGGCACTGATGCACCTCGGCCCGCTCCTCACCCAGGTCGGCATCGACCACGGCGTCATCGCCGGCGACACCGGCGTCCTCGTCGGCGTGGCCCTGGCCTACGTCGGCGCCGTCGTGCTCGCCACCGGCGCATCGACGGTGCGCACCGCCTTCACCGGCCGGCTCGGCGAGCGGCTCATCTACCACCTCCGCATCCGGGTGTTCAGCCACTTCCAGCGCCAGTCCCTGGACTTCTTCACCGGCGAGAAGTCCGGCGTGCTCATGACCCGGATGACCAGCGACATCGAGGCGCTCACCACCCTGCTCCAGGAGGGCCTCGTCAACTTCGTCGTCCAGGCCATGACGCTGCTGGTCATCACCACCTACCTCGTGGTGCTGGACCCCACCCTCGCCCTGGTCTGCCTGCTGGCCGTCGTCCCCGTCAACGTGGTCCTGACCCTCTGGTTCCGCCGGGTCTCCCTCGTCGGCTACCTGCGGGTCCGGGACCGGATCGCCGACGTGCTGTCCAACCTGTCCGAGAGCCTGGCGGGCATCCGGGTCATCACCGCCTTCCACCGGCGCGACCACGACGTGGCCCGCCACCAGCGCATCATCGACGCCCACCTCGACGCCAACCTCTACACGGGCCGGGCACAGGCCCTGTTCGGTCCCGGCACCGAGGCCATCGGCATCGTGGCCCAGGCCGTGGTCCTCCTGGTCGGTGGCCGGATGGCGCTGCGGGGCGAGGTCTCGATCGGCGAGCTGACCGCCTTCCTTCTGTTCCTCACCGCGTTCTTCGCTCCGATCCAGAGCCTCGTCCAGCTCTACAACCAGTACCAGCAGGGCGCGGCGGCCATCCTGAAGATCCGCGAGGTCCTGGCCGCCGAGCCGTCGGTGCCGGAACGGCCCGACGCCGTCGACCTGCCGCCCGTAGAGGGCCGCATCCGACTCGAGGGCGTGACCTTCGGCTACGAGGCCGACCACCCGGTGCTGCGCGACGTCGACCTGTCGCTGGAGCCCGGCGAGGTGCTGGCCGTGGTCGGCCCCACCGGCGCCGGCAAGTCCACCATCGCCAAGCTGGTGACCCGCTTCCACGATCCCGACCGGGGTCGGGTCACCATCGACGGCCACGACCTCCGCCTCGTCGGCATCGCCTCGTTGCGGCGCCAGCTCGGCGTGGTGCCCCAGGAGCCCTTCCTCTTCAACGGCACGCTGCGCGACAACGTGGCCTTCGCCCGACCCGACGCGTCATCCGACGAGGTGCGGGCGGCGTGCGACGCCGTGGGCCTCACCGGTCTCGTGAATCGGACGCCGGGCGGGCTGGACGCCCCCATCCACGAGCGGGGATCGTCGCTGTCGGCCGGCGAGCGCCAGCTCGTGGCCCTGGCCCGCGCCTTCCTGGCCCGGCCGAGGGTCCTGGTCCTCGACGAGGCCACCTCGAACCTGGACCTGCGGTCCGAGTCGGTCATCGAGGAGGCGCTCGACCACGTGCTCGACGGACGGACCGCCATCCTCGTCGCCCACCGGCTGGCGACGGCCATGCGCGCCGACCGGATCGCCGTGGTCGACGACGGCCGGATCGTGGAGCACGGCACCCACGAGGCACTGGTGGCCCTCGGCGGGCAGTATGCGGCCATGGTCGACGCCTGGCAGCAGCACGCCGGCGATCCCGCCCGGTGAGCACCCTCGAGCTGGTCGCGGGCCTCGTCGTCTTCGCCATCGGCTGCACCATCCAGGGCGTCCTCGGCTTCGGCGCCGGCCTGTTCTCGGTGCCGATCCTCGCCCTCATCGACCCCCAGTTCGTCCCCGGCCCCGTCCTCATGGTCAACCCGCTGCTGAGCGGCCTGTTCGCGTGGCGCGAACGCGGCGCCGTGGACGTCCCGGCGCTCAAGTGGGCCCTCGTCGGCCGGGTGCCCGGCGTGGTGCTGGGCGCCCTGGCGCTGACCGCGGTGAGCGAGGACCGCCTCGGCGTCCTCTTCGGATCGCTCCTCCTGGTCGGCGTCGCCCTCAAGGTCAGCGGCGTGCGCACCGAACGCACGCCCGGCACGCTCGTCGGCGCCGGCGGCCTGGCCGGCTTCATGGGCACCTCGGTCGGCGTCGGCGGGCCGCCCATCGCGCTGGTCTTCCACGACGCGTCGGGCCCGGAGATCCGCTCCACGCTGAGCGCCTTCTTCCTCGTCGGGACCACCATCTCGCTGGTGGTCCTCGCCCTCGTCGGCGAGTTCGGCGGCGACGACCTCGTCCTGTCGCTGTGGCTGGTCCTCCCCGTCCTCGTCGGGTTCGTCCTCAGCGGGCCGCTGC
>JAERSW010000101.1 GCA_016845305.1 Acidimicrobiales bacterium | reverse complement strand
GTGATGCCGGTCACGGCGACCACTGCGAAGGCGACGCGTCGGGCGGCGATCAGCGGGAGGAGCCGCCGGAACCACCCCTTCGACCGGTCGGGGTCGATCCCGACGGTGGGCCCCCCGGGGACCCCGTCGGCGGGCCGGTCGGTCGCCCCGGCGGAGGGCCGGGCGGTCACGTGGCGTCGGCAGCCCGAGCGGCCCGGCTCGCCTCGCCGAGCCGACCCAGGCTGTGGATCAACGGGGTCGGATCGCCGGCGTTGACGTGGCGCCCGATGCGTTCGAGGCGGGCACCCACCGCGGCGTCGGCAGCGGCCAGCACGGCGCGCCCGGCGTCGTTGAGGTGGTGGACGACCCGGCGACCGTCGTCGGGGTCGCGTTCGCGTTCCGCCCAGCCCCGCTCGGTCAGGCCGTCCATCAGCGCGGTGATGGACGGGCGGCTGACCGACAGCCGGTCGGCCAACTCCGACGGGTTGGTGCCGCCCTCGTCGAGGAAGGCCAGCACCCGGTACTGGGGGAGGCTCAGGTCGAGGTCGACCAGGGGGATGGTGACCTGCCGGGCCAGCTTGGCGGCGGCGCGGGCCGCGGCGACCAGCTCGCCGATCCCGTCGTCGATCCCATCGGCGTAGCTGTCTTCTGGCCTGTCTTCTGGCCTGTCTCCTGGCACGGATGGTTAGGGTATCGAACTAGTTTTCGCGGCTCCCAGTCGGGCCGGAAGGGTCTGCTCCCTTTTCGATTCCCCACCCGGTTCCCTTTCGGAGGTCGGTGGACGGCTGGCTAGCCTGCGGTCGATGTCGGTCGCCGAGGGGCTTGTGGCGGTGGTCGTCCTGCTGACGGCCAACGCCTTCTTCGTGGTCGCCGAGTTCGCCCTGGTGGCCGTGGACCGGGCCCGGGTCGAGGCGGCGGCCGTCGCCGGCGATCGTCGGGCCGCACGGGTGGCGGCGCTCCTGCGACGGCTCACCGCCCACCTGTCGGGCGCCCAGTTCGGGATCACCGTCTCGGCCATCCTGCTGGGCTTCGTGGCCGAGCCGACGGTGGCCCGGATCCTGACCGGCGACGACCATCCGACGGGTCCGTCGGTGGTGATCGCCATCCTGGTGGCCACCGCCCTCCACCTGGTGCTGGGCGAGCAGGTTCCCAAGTACGTCGGCCTGGCCGAACCGGAGAAGGTGATCCGGGTGCTGGCCCCGGCGGTGGCCGCCTACGGGTGGGCGAGCCGGCCGGTGGTCGTGGTCCTGGACGGGGCGGCCAACGTGGTGGTCAGGCGCCTCGGCGTGGAGCCCCGGGGCGAGGTGGGCACCGCCCGCTCCCTGGACGAGATCGGCGACCTGATCCGCGACGCGGCCGACGACGCCGATCCGGACGATGGCCACTCCCTCGACCCCGAGGACGTCCGCCTGCTCAGCCGCTCGGTCCGCCTCGCCGACAAGGTGGTGGCCGACGTGCTGGTGCCCCGTGTCGACGTCCACGCCCTGGCCCTGGACGCCACGGGGGCCGACGTGCTGGCCCTGGCGCTGGAGACCGGGCGATCGCGCTTCCCGGTGGTGGACGGCGACCTGGACCACGTGGTCGGGGTGGTGCACGTCAAGTCCCTCCTCGACGTGGATCCGGATCGTCGGGCCGGGGTCCCGGTGGCGGAGGTCTGGCGGCCGCCGCTGGCCGTACCGGAGACCCTCAAGCTGGACGGCCTCCTGGCGATCATGCGGGAGGAGGCCACGCCATTGGCCATCGTGGTCGACGAGCACGGGGGGACGGCGGGGCTGGTGACCGAGGAGGACGTGGTCGAGGAGTTGGTCGGCGAGATCGCCGACGACTTCGACCCGGTCCCGGAGCCCCGGGTGACGCGGGAGCGGGGCGCCACGGTGCTCTCGGCCCGCCTGACCCTCGACGAGGTCCGGGACGCCGTCGGCCTCGACCTGCCCGAGGGGCCCTACGAGACCCTGGCCGGCTTCGTCGTGGCCCGGCACGGGCGCCTCCCGGGACCGACGGCCACGGTCGAGCACGAGGGATGGCGCATCGAGGTGCTGGCCGTGGACCAGCGGCGGGTGGAACGCGTGCGGGTCGTGGCTCCGCCGGAGGGGGAGCGGTGACCGGGCTGGCCCTCGGTGCCCTGGTGGTCCTGGTGGGCATCAACGCGCTGTTCGTGGCCACCGAGTTCGCGCTGGTGGCGGCCCGGCCCGGTCGACTGGAGGAGGCCGCCGAGCGGGGCTCCCGCCTCGCCGCCCGCGGGTTGCGGGCCCAGAGCGCCCTGCGCCTGCACATGTCCTGCGACCAGCTGGGCATCACCGCCAGCAGCATCGCCGTGGGCATCCTCGCCGAGCCGGCCCTGGGTGGCCTCCTGGCCTGGCCGCTGGAGGCGGCGGGGCTGGGGGAGGGCGCCGTCGACGCCACTTCCTGGGTGCTGGCCATCGTGGTGGCCGCCTTCTTCCAGATGCTGCTGGGCGAGATGGTCCCCAAGAACCTGGCCATCGCCCAGCCGGAGCGGACGCTGCGCGTCGCCATCGGCCCCCACCTGGCCTTCCTGGCCGTCTTCCGGCCCCTGGTGGTCCTCCTGGACCGGGCTGCCGCCCTGTGCGTCCGGCCCTTCGGCCTGACGCCGGTGGACGAGGTGGACCGGGCGGTCGGGGTGCCCGAGCTGGCCTCGATGCTGCGGACGTCGCATGACGAGCACCTGATCGAGGACTTCGAGCACGACCTCCTGTCCGGTGCGCTGGACCTCGGTCGGTTGACCGTGGCGTCGGTGATGGTCCCCCGGACCGAGGTGGTGGTGGCCGGCGGCCGGGACCCGGTCGGCGAGGTGGAACGGGTGATGACGGCCACGGGCCTGTCGCGGATTCCGTTGCTGGACGACGACGGTGCGGTCCGGCGGTTCGTGCACGTCCGGCGCGTGCTGGCGTTGCCGCCCGAGGCCCGGGACGAGCCGCTGACCATGGAGTCGACGCGCCCGCTCTACGTGATCCAGCCCGACGTGCCGCTCGACGAGGCCCTCCACCGGCTCCGCCAGTGGCGCCAACGACTGGCCCTGGTCCGTGTGGCCGACGAGGCGCCGGACGCCTGGCAGGGCGTGGTCTCGGTGGAGGACGTGGTGGAACGCCTGGTGGGCGACATCCGGGACGAGACCGAGGGTCGCGACGCGGCTCGGCAGGGTGCCGAGATCGGGGACCCGGAGGTGAACGCGACTGGCGCGTGATCGACCGCGGTCAGTGGTCACGGTCCCTCGGGGCCGTGGCGGGCATCGGTAGGATTCCCGGGTGCCTCGCCCCTCCGGCCCGGTCGGCGTCCTCCGCGCGCCGGCCGTCGTCCGCTTCCTCTCGGCCCTCCTGGTCGCCGTCGTCGGTGCCGCCACGGTGGCCGTCCCGGCCCATGCCGCGTCCGATGGGCCGGTCGACGGGGAGCCAGTGTCCGAGGAGCCGATGTCCGAGGAGCCAGTGTCAGAGTCAGTGGTCTTCGCCACCGATCCCTCGCAGGCGCTGATCATCCAGCGGGCCACCGGCCTGATCCCGCTGGTCACCGCGGCGTCCGACGTCCTCCCCCTGGCCGTGGACGGCATCCGTGCCGCCGGTGAACGCCTGCGGAGCGTCACCGACCTGATGACGAGGGTCCGCCTGCGCAACCGAGCCGCGGCCGACGCGCTGGCCGCCGCCAACCGCCTGGTGGCCGACAACGTCCGCGACGCCGCTGCCCTCCAGTCCGGCTACGACGACGCCCTCGACGGCATCTCCACCAGCCAGCGCCGACGGCTCGAGCGGGACGCCCGGGCCCGCCGCAACCGTTCGGCGGTCGTGCGCCATGCCACCTCGACCGACTGGGTGTGCCCGGTCGCCGCCCGGACGAAGTTCCGGGACTCGTGGGGGGAGCGGAGGTCGGGCAACCGACGCCACGAGGGCGTCGACCTGGTCGGGCTCCGCCACGAGCCCGTCGTCGCCCCGGTCGACGGCGTGGTCTCGCACCGCTGGGACACCATCGGTGGATGGTCGTTCGACCTGGTGGCCCCGGACGGCGACTACTGGTTCGGCACCCACCTGTCGGGGCTCGGGGCGTCGGGCGAGGTGGAGGCCGGCGACGTGATCGGCTTCCTCGGCGACACCGGCAACGCCAAGGGCGTGCACCTGCACTTCGAGTACCACCCGGGTGGTGGCGGCAATCCGGTCAACCCGTACCCGATCGTCGACGCGCACTGCACCGACCGCGTCGAGATGGGGTTGAGTCTCTACGACTGACGTCGGGGGGCCTCTACGACTGACGTCGGGGGCCGGTGTCCGCCCCGGGCGGGGCGTCGGCTCAGGCGCCGATGGCGTGGTAGCCGCCGTCGACGTGGACCATCTCGCCGGTGGTGGCGGGGAACCAGTCCGACAGCAGGGCCACGCAGGCCCTCGCCACCGGCTCGCCGTCGTGGACGTCCCACCCGAGCGGTGCGCGGTGCTGCCAGGCGTCCTCGAACTCGGCGAAGCCGGGGATGCTCTTGGCGGCCATGGTCCGGATCGGGCCGGCGGCCACCATGTTCACCCGGATCCCGTCGGGCCCGAGGTTGCGGGCCAGGTACCGCGATGCCGACTCCAGGGCCGCCTTGGCCACGCCCATCCAGTTGTAGGCCGGCCAGGCGAAGCGGGCGTCGAAGTCGAGGCCCACGATCGACCCGCCGCCGGTCATGAGCGGAGAGACGACCTCGGCCACCGTCTTCAGCGAGTAGGCGGAGATCTCCATGGCCACGGACACGTCCGACCACTGGGCGGCCATGAAGTCCTCGCCGAGGCACACCTCGGGAGCGAAGCCGATGGCGTGCAGGGCGCCGTCCACCCGTCCCCACCGCTCGGACAGGTGGTTGCGCAGCGCCTCGGCCTGCTCGGGCGAGGTGACGTCGAACTCGAGCACCTCCGCCTCGTTGGGCAGCTTGCGGGCCGTCCGCTCGGTGAGGCGCATGCCGCGTCCGGCGCCGGTCAGGACCACCTCGGCACCCTCCTCCTGGGCCAGGCGGGCCACCGAGAAGGCCAGGGAGGCATCGGTCAGGACGCCGGTGATCACCAGGCGCTTGTCGTCGAGGAGTCCCACGCTGGTCGAGCCTTCCGTCGGTCCATCTCCCCGGTCGTCGGTCGACCGGTGTCCGGTGATCCTAGGTCGGGGGCCGCGAACTGGTTGGGAGTCGGAACCCACCGGTGGCTAGCCTCGGCGGATGGAGATCGGACTCCTCGGAGCCACCGGACCGGCCGGCCGGGCCCTGGCCGCCCGCCTCGCCGCGGTGGGCCACGACGTCGTGCTGGGCTCGCGGTCCAAGTACCGGGCCATGGAGGTCCGGGACAGGATCGTGGAACGCTGGCCCGATCGCGACCTGGCCATCCGCTCGGCCGACAACGCCGGGGCGGCAGACGCCGAGGTGGTGGTGATCGCCACCCCGTGGGACGCCGCGGCGGCCACCGCCCGTTCGGTGGCCGACCACCTGCACCGCAAGGTGGTGGTCTGCATGTCCAACGCCATCGCCCAGGTGGCCGGGGAGTTCCAGCCGCTCGTGCCGCCACGCGGTTCGGTGTCGGCCAGCGTGCAGGCCGAGGTGACCGACGCCTACGTGGCCGCTGCGCTCCACCACGTCCCGGCCACCGAGTTGGGCAACCTGGACCACGAGGTGGCCAGCGACGTGCTGGTCTGCTCCGACCACGTGAAGGCCACCGAGACCGTCTCGGCCATCATCGCCGACATCCCCGGGGCCCGCCCCCTGGACGCCGGCGGCCTTTCCAACGCCACGGCCATCGAGGCCTTCACCGCGGTGCTGCTCCAGCTGAACGACCGCTACCGGACCCGGGTGGCCGTCCGCCTGACCGGCATCGACGACTGACGCGGGATTCCCGCCAACGGCCGTCCGGGGTGGGTCGCTAGCCTCGGAGGCGCATGTCCGACCTCACCATCTCCCTCCCCGACGGCTCCTCGCGCACCCTTCCCGAGGGCGCCACCGGTGCCGACCTGGCCGCCGACATCGGTCCCGGGCTGGCCAAGGCGGCGCTGATCGTCACCGTCGACGGCGAGGGACGCGACCTCGACCGGGCGCTGGACGCCGGTGCCGCCGTGTCGATCGTGACCGCGGACTCCGACGAGGGCCTGCACACGCTGCGCCATTCGACCGCGCACGTGCTGGCCCAGGCCGTGCTCGACCTGTGGCCGGGCGCCACGCACGCCATCGGCCCGCCGATCGAGCACGGGTTCTACTACGACTTCGAGTTGCCCGACGGCGGCGTGTTCAGCGCCGACGACCTCGAGGCCATCGAAGCCCGGATGCGGGAGATCATCGCCTCCGACCAGGCCTTCGAGCGCCACGAGGCGGGCGCGGCAGAGGCCCTCGAGCTGTTCGCCGACCACTGCTACAAGCGGGAGATCATCGAGAAGGTCACGGCCGGCGACGCCGACGCGGAGATGGCCGGCGAGGCCGGGGCCGACGGCACCGTCACCTACTACCGGAACGGCGACGGCTTCGTGGACCTGTGCACCGGCCCGCACGTGCCGTCCACCGGTCGCCTCGGCCACTTCGCACTGCAGAAGGTGGCCGGCGCCTACTGGCGGGGCGACGAGAAGCAGCCCATGCTCCAGCGGATCTACGGCACGGCGTGGGGTGACAAGAAGGCGCTCAAGGCGCACCTGCACCGCCTCGCCGAGGCCGAGAAGCGCGACCACCGCCGCCTGGCCGCCGAGATGGACCTGGTGTCGTGGCCCGACGCCCTCGGCCCGGGCCTGGCCGTCTGGCATCCGAAGGGGGCCCTGGTCCGCAAGCTGATCGAGGACTACAGCCGCCACCGCCACGAGACCGGCGGCTACGACTTCGTGTACAGCCCGCACATCGCCAAGTCGGTGCTGTGGGAGACCAGCGGCCACCTCGACTTCTACGCCGACGGTATGTACCCCCCGATGGAGCTGGACGGGGCCACGTACTACCCGAAGCCCATGAACTGCCCGTTCCACGTGTCGATCTTCCAGAGCGGGCAGCGCAGCTACCGGGACCTGCCCCGCCGCCTGTTCGAGCTGGGTGCCGTGTACCGCTACGAGCTGTCGGGGGCCGTGCACGGCCTGCTGCGCAGCCGCGGTTTCACCCAGGACGACAGCCACATCTTCTGCACGCCCGACCAGGTGCCCGACGAGTTGGCGTCGCTGCTGGAGTTCACCCTCAGCGTGCTGCGGGCCTTCGGCTTCGACGACTTCCAGGCCAAGCTGTCGACCCGACCGACCGAGAAGTCGGTGGGCGAGGACGCCCTGTGGGACCTGGCCACCGACGGCCTGCGGTCGGCGTTGGAGTCGGCCGGCCTCGACTACGTGGTCGACGAGGGAGGCGGTGCCTTCTACGGGCCGAAGATCGACGTGGACGTCACCGACGCCATCGGACGGCCTTGGCAGTTGTCGACCATCCAGTTGGACTTCAACCTGCCGGAGCGCTTCGAGCTGGAGTACGTGGGGGCCGACGGCGGTCGCCACCGACCGGTGATGATCCACCGGGCCCTGATGGGCTCCATCGAGCGGTTCTTCGGCGTGCTGCTGGAGCACTACGCCGGAGCGTTCCCGGTGTGGCTGGCCCCCGAGCAGGTCCGGGTGCTGCCCGTGGCCGACGAACACCAGGCCTATGCCGAGTCGGTCCGCGACGCACTGGTGGCCGACGGTCGGCGGGCGACGGTCGACCCGGCCGACGAGCCGTTGGGCAAGCGGGTCCGTGCCGCCAAGGTGGCCAAGGTCCCCCACGTGCTGGTGGTGGGCGACGACGACGCCGCCAACGGCACGGTCGGCGACAACGCCCGCGGCGCCGACGGCCCGGAGCGAGATCTGCCCCTCGACGACTTCCTGGGCCGTCTGGCCGCGGCCGTCGAGTCCGGTGCGCTGGTGGCAGGACCAGCTGGCCACCCGGCGGAGAAGTTGGCGGAGGGACGGGCGTCCTGAGCGGGCTGGACCGCCTCTGGGCCGGTTGGCGCCACGCCTACGTGACCGGCCTGGATGGGGGCGCCGATGCCTCCGCGGTTCCGGCCGGGGAGGACGGCCGGACGCTGTTCGAGGTGCTGGCCGACGGCGGCCTCCCCGACGAGGAGACCTTGGTGGTCCACCGGGGGACGACCTGCTTCGCGGTGATGAACGCCTACCCGTACACCAGCGGGCACCTGATGGTGCTGCCCCGACGGGCCGTCTCCGGGCTGGGCGACCTGACGGCGGACGAGCACGACGAGCTGTGGGCCACGGTGCGCGACGCGGTGGCCGCCGTCGAGATGGCGTTCCAGCCGGGTGGCGTCAACGTGGGCCTCAACCTGGGGCGGGCGGCGGGCGCCGGGATCCCCGGGCACCTGCACGTCCACGTGGTGCCCCGCTGGGCGGGCGACACGAACTTCACCACCACGGTGGCCAACGTGCGCGTCCTGCCCGAGGCGCTGGCCGACTCCTGGTCTCGCGTCCGGGACGCCTGGCCGTCGTGACCACGCCGGAGGACGTCCCGTCGCCCGCCGACGGCGTCCTCTGGGTGGGCACGTCGACGGCCCGCTGGCCGGGGCTGCTGGCCCTCGCCCTGGTCGTCGGCGGGCTGCTGCTGGTCGGCCTGGTCCCCATGGGATGGCCGGGCGGCCTGTCCCTGATCGTCTCGACGGCCGTCGTACTGCCACTCGGTCGCATCGAGGTCCTGGTGGCCGAGGCGGGGGTGCAGGTGGCCTACGGGCGCTCCGGCCTGGTCCGCCAGCGGTTCGCCCTGTCCCGGCTGGACTCGGTGACGACCGTCCGCCTGTCGGCGTGGTCGGGCGGTGGGCTGGGCTACAAGGGGAGCCTGCGCCTGATGAGCTGGGCCCGGGCGGCCAACCGGTCGGGCTCGGGGCTCCGGCTGGGGCTGGACGGACGTCGGACGTTCACCGTCTCGGTGGACGACCCCGAGGGGGCGGTCGACGCCCTGGTCGGGCTCGGCGTGGCACGGGGAGGCGACGGCGGTTGAGGCGAGGCGTGCGGTGGCTGGCGGGCCCGGGGGTGGTCCTGGGGGCGGTCCTGGTGCTGACGGCCTGTGGAGGGGACGATCCGGTCACCGGATTCGTGCCGCAGCCGATGGCCTGGGACGGGTGCGACGACCTCCTCGACCAGCCCGACGGGCGGCTCGAGTGCGGATGGCTGGAGGTCCCACTCGACCATGCCGACCCCGGTGGTCGCACCATCGACCTGGCCGTGGTGCGCCTTCCGACGACGGCGGAGGACCGGATCGGGGTCCTGTTCCTGAATCCCGGCGGTCCCGGGGGCTCGGGCATGGAGTTCCTGGACTGGTTCGGTCCGTTCGTGGCCGACACCGACCTGCTGGACGGGTTCGACCTCGTGTCGTTCGACCCCCGGGGGGTCGGGGCCAGCGCACCGGTCCGCTGCGAGGACGACCGGGACGACGTCTGGGAACTCCCCGAGCCGGGGATCGACCCGGCCGAGGGTGTCGCCCAGGCCGTGGCCGACCACGACGAGTTGGTGGCGGCCTGCATGGAGCGCAGCGGGGAGATGGTCGACCGGGTGGGGACCAACGCCGTGGCCCGGGACATGGACCTGCTGCGACGGGCCATGGGGGAGGAGCAGGTGAGCTACCTGGGGTACTCCTACGGGACCCGACTGGGCGCGGCCTTCGCCGGCCTGTTCCCGGACCGGGTGCGGGCCATGGTGCTGGATGGGGCCGTGGACCCGGCCGACCATCCCAGCCGACCGAACCGGATCCAGGCCGACGGCTTCGAGGCGTCGTGGGCGGCCTTCCGGGCCGGCTGCGACGAGGACGCCGACTGCCTGCTGGTCGCCCACGGTGGCGCCGACCGGGCCCTCGACGAGGTCCTGCGGATCGCCCGGGACGAGCCGGTGCCCGCCGGCGATCGAACGGTCAACGAGGCCGAGGCCTACCTGGGGGTCTTCTCGGCCCTCTACTCGCCGAACGCCTGGCCGTTCCTGGTCGACGCCCTCGACGAGGTCCTGGCCTACGGAACCGCCCACGGCCTCCAGGACCTCGGCGATGACCTGACGGGCCGGGGCGACGACGGCACCTACGACAACTCCTACGACGTCCGGTTCCTCGTGAACTGCGCCGACGATCCGGAGCGTCCGCCGCCCGCCGAGGTCTACGCCGCCACCGAGGCCATCGCCGCCACCCTGGAGCGCTTCGGGCCCGCCTTCCAGGGCTCGGTGGGCTGTCATCCGCTGCCTCCGCCCGCTGATCCGCTCCACGTGGGGCCGGCGGACCTGGCCGTGCCGGCCCTCGTCGTGGCGCTCGAGGGGGACCCGGCCACGCCGGCGACGTGGGCCGACCGGCTGGCCGACGTGCTGGGGGCGGCCGTGGTGGTGTGGTCGGACGCCGAGGGGCACGGCGCCTACCTGGCCCACTCGTGGTGCCTGACCGAGGCGATCACCGACTACCTGGTCGACCTCGAGGTGCCCGAGGACGGCTGGTCCTGCGACGAGCCCGCCTGGTGGGTGGAGGGCTAGCCGGCCCGACCTCAGCCGGCCAACTCGCCCGCCGCCCGGGCGTCGAGGTGTCCGGCCTCGTGCATCCACCGGATGGTGTCGGCCAGGGTCTGCTCCAGCGGGATGGCGGGAAAGCCGAAGGCCGTCGCCGCGCTCGCCTGGTCGACGGACCGCAAGCCGCCCGCCCGGGCGTTGCCCACGGTGAGGCGGGCCGTCTCGCCGGTCAGGGGCATCTTGTTGCCGGTGGTCCGGGCCACCAGGTCGCACGCCGCGCCCATCGCCAGGAGCGGCCAGGCCGGGCTGCCGAGGACCCGGACCCGCCGGCTGGTCAGTCCGGCACAGGTGGAGAGCACGTCGGCCATGCCGGTCAGGTGGCCGGCCAGCAGGTGACGGGCCGGGGCCTCGCCGGCGGTGAGGGCGCCCACGCATACCGCGGCCACGTCGCGGACGTCGACGAAGCCGATGCGTAGCGACCGGGGGAGCGAGACGGTGCCCATCCGCACCCAGTCGCGCATCATGCCCATCGAGTCGCTGAGCTCAGGGCTGGGGTCCAGGGGGCCGAGGACGCCGCCCGGGCACACCACCACGACCGGTCGTCCGGCCTGCTGGTGCTCGACGGCCACCGCGTCGGCGGCGATCTTGCTGCCCGTGTAGGCGCCGCACTCGGGGCCCACCGGGCTGTCGGGCGCCACGTCGGTCCGGTCGGGGGCGTACACGCCCATCGACGACACGTGGACCACCCGGTCGAGGTCCCGTCGGGCCGCCTCGTCGAGCAGGACCCGGGTGGACGTCGGATTGACCTCGCGCATGACGCGGGCATGGCGGGGGTCGAGGCTGAACACCGCCCCGGCGTGGACCAGGGCGTCCATGCCGTCGAGCGAGGCGACGAGCCGGTCGTGATCGGTCAGGTCGGCCTCGAACACCTCGACGGCGTCGGCGTCGACGCCGTGGAGGGCCAGGGCGTGGGCCGCCTTGGCCGGGTTGCGGACGACCATGCGGACGCGGTGGCCGTCGGCCACGGCCCGGGCCGTGCAATGCGAGCCGATCAGGCCCGTGGCTCCCGTGATGGCCACACGCATGGCGGTTCCCCCTCGATCGGCCGACCGGGTCCAGTCTGGCAGGATGCGACGGTGCGTCGAGGCCCCCGGTCCCCGTTCACGTTCCCCGTGGTGGTCGTCCTCCTCGGCGTCGTCGCCGCAGCCACCGGGGTGATGGCCACCAGCGCCGTGGTGTTCCTGCTCCTCCTGGCCGGCGTGACGGCCGGCGTGGCGGTCCTCGCCGATCGGCACCGGGGTCGGTGAGCGGGGCGGCTCGACCGTGCTCGACCTGACCCCGCCGGTCGACCACGACGCACTCGTTGCGGGCTTCCGTTGGGAGCTGCCCAACCGGTGGGACATCGCCATGTCGACATGTCGGCGCCACGCCGAGGCGACGCCCGCGGCCACGGCGATCGTGGTCCTCGACGAGGCCGGACACCGCAGCGACACCACCTTCGCGGAGCTGGACGCCGCCGTGGACCGGGTCGCGGCCGGGCTGGCCGACCACGGCGTGCGGCGGGGCGACCGGGTTGCCGTCCTGCTGGACCAGGGCGTGCCGTCGATCGCGTCGATCCTGGGGGCGCTGCGGCTCGGCGCCCTGGCCGTGCCCATCCCGCCGGCGTTCGCCGCCGACGCGGTGGCGTTCCGCCTCGAGGACTGTCGGGCCTCGGTGCTGGTCACCGACGAGCCGACCGACCGCTACGCGGACCTCGTCGACCACCAGGTGGTGGTGGACGGCTCAGCCGGGCCCGACGGCGTGCCGTTCGCCGACCACGCCGGCGCCGTGCCCCGGGTGCCCGACGACCTGGGGCCCGATGATCCGGCCCTGATCTTCTACACCTCGGGCTCCACCGGGCCGCCCAAGGGGGTGGTGCACGGACACCGCCTCCTCCTCGGGCACCTGCCCGGCTTCCAGTTGATGTTCGACCTGGCGCCCCGCGAGGGCGACGTGTTCTGGACGCCCTCGGTGTGGGCCTGGCAGGGAGCGCTCGGCGACCTGGTGCTGCCCGCCCTCCACTTCGGTCGGCCCGTAGTGGCCACGCCGGGCAGGTGGTCCACCGAGCGGGCGCACCGGACCCTGTCGGCGGGGCCCGGGGGCGCCGGGATCACGTGTGCCTTCCTGGCCACCGCGGTGCTCCGGCGCCTGGCCGAGGAGCCGCCCCCGGAGCCGCCGGCCACCGCCCTGCGGGTGGTCTGCACCGGTGGCGACCCCATGCCCGCCGGACTCCTGCCCCGGATCACCGACCTGTTCGGGTGCGGGGTCAACGACGACTACGGCCTGACCGAGACCAGCCACGTGGCGGCCGGCTGTGGCGCCCTCTACGAGACCCCTGAGGGGGCCATCGGTCGGATCGTCCCCGGCCGTACGGTGACCGTCCTCGACGACGACCTCCGACCACTCCCCCCGGGGGAGGAGGGGCAGATCGCCTCGTCGGCGGACGACCCGATCACCATGCTCGGGTACTGGGAGCGGCCCGAGGCCACCGCCGAACGCCTCGTCGACGGCTGGTGCCTGACCGGCGATCGGGGACGCATCGACGCCGACGGCTACTTCTGGTACCGGGGCCGGATGGGTCTGGCCATGAAGGTGTCCGGCCAGGTGGTCGGCCCCGAGGAGGTCGAGGCGGCGCTCCGGTCCCATCCGGCGGTGGCCGAGGTCTGTGTCTTCCCGGAACCCGACGAGGTGCTGGGGGACGCCCCGGTGGCCGTCGTGGAGCTGGTGGCGGGCTGGGAGGACAGCACGAACCTGGCCGGCGAGCTCCGTCGCGTCGTCCGCGAGCACCTGGCCCGATTCGCCCACCCCCGCCGGGTGGTCTTCGACGGCCTGCCCCGGAATTCCAGCGGCAAGGTCGACCGGGCGGCCACCCGGGAGCGTTACGGACGCGGCTCCGGCCCCTCCGAGGGCCTCTGTTAGCGTCCGGCCGTCGAACCGACCGGGCCCGTTGGACGGGCCCCCGATCGGGACCAGGACACGAGCAGGGGAGCATCCGATGCCGCACAACGTCCGGGCCGTGGTGGCCCGATCCAAGGGCGAGCCCGTCACCGTCGAGACCATCGTGGTGCCCGATCCGGGACCCGGCGAGGTGATCGTCGACGTGAAGGCCTGCGGGGTCTGCCACACCGACCTCCACTACCGCGAGGGCGCCATCAACGACGAGTTCCCGTTCCTGCTCGGCCACGAGGCCGCCGGCATCGTCTCCGAGGTCGGCGAGGGCGTCGACGAGGTGGCGGTCGGCGACTTCGTCATCCTGAACTGGCGTGCCGTGTGCGGCAACTGTCGGGCCTGCCTGCGGGGACGGCCCTGGTACTGCTTCGCCACCCACAACGCCGTCCAGAAGATGACCCTCGACGGTCAGGAGCTCTCGCCGGCGCTGGGCATCGGCGCCTTCGCCGAGAAGACCCTGGTGGCCGCCGGGCAGGCCACCAAGGTGGACCCGTCGGCCCCGGCCGAGGTGGCCGGCCTGCTGGGTTGTGGCGTCATGGCCGGCATCGGCGCCGCCGTCAACACCGGCAACGTGGGCCGGGGCGACTCGGTGGCCGTGTTCGGATGTGGCGGCGTGGGTGACGCGGCGATCGCCGGTGCGCACCTGGCCGGCGCCCACACGATCGTGGCCGTCGACCTCGACGACCGGAAGCTGGAGATGGCCCGGGAGTTCGGGGCCACCCACACCGTGAACTCCTCGAACGAGGACCCGGTGGAGGCCATCCGGGCCGTCACCGGTGGCAACGGCGTGGACGTCGCCATCGAGGCCGTGGGCCTGCCCGTCACCTACCAGCAGGCCTTCGAGGCCCGCGACCTGGCCGGCACCGTCGTCCTCGTCGGCGTGCCCAACCCGGAGGCCCGCCTGGACCTGCCGATGATCGAGGTGTTCGGCCGTGGCGGTTCGCTCAAGTCCTCCTGGTACGGCGACTGCCTGCCCAGCCGGGACTTCCCGATGCTGATCGACCTGTACCTGCAGGGCCGCCTCGACCTGGATCGCTTCGTGTCCGAGACCATCGACCTCGACCAGGTGGAGGAGGCCTTCCACCGCATGGAGCGGGGCGAGGTGCTCCGCTCGGTCGTGGTGCTCTAGGCCCGACCGGCCGGGGGAGACGGGCATGGGCCTGCGAATCGATCGGGTGGTGACCAGCGGGATCTTCTCGCTGGACGGCGAGGACTTCGAGGTCGACAACAACGTGTGGTTGGTCGGCGACGACCACGAGGTGGTGGTGGTCGACGCCGCCCACGACCACCGGCCCATCGCCGCCGCGGTGGCCGGGCGCCGGGTCCGTGGCGTGCTGTGCACCCACGGGCACAACGACCACATCAACGCGGCGGTCGAGTTGGCCGAGGCGGTGGACGCCCCCATCTGGCTCCATCCCGACGACGGGATGCTGTGGGACGTGGTCCACCCCGACCGGCGCATCGACGATCCGTTGCGCGACGGGATGGGGATCCCGGTGGGCGGCGACGACCTGCGGATCCTCCACACGCCGGGCCACTCGCCGGGCGGTTGCTGCATCCACGTGCCGACCCTGGGCGTCGTGTTCTCCGGTGACACCCTGTTCAACGGCGGGCCGGGCGCCACCGGACGGTCGTTCTCCGACCGGGAGGTCCTGGTCGACAGCATCCGGTCTCGGCTGTTCGTGTTGGACCGGGAGACCTCGGTCCACACCGGTCACGGTGACTCCACGACGATCGGCGCCGAGGCGGACCGCCTGGAGGACTAGACCCCCGGTCAGGCGATGACGGGGACCGAGGCCATGGCCTCGGCGATCGCCTCCTCGGGGAAGTCGTAGTCGACGAGCTCGCCGGCCAGGTACTTCTCGTAGGCGGCCAGGTCGAGGTGCCCGTGCCCGCACAGCGCGGTCAGGATCACCTTCTCCTCGCCGGTCTCCTTGCAGCGCATGGCCTCGCGGATCGCCGCGGCGATGGCGTGGGTGGGTTCGGGAGCCGGGACGATGCCCTCGCTGCGGGCGAACTGGAGGGCGGCGGCGAAGCACTCGGTCTGGTGGATGGCTTCCGCCTCCACCAGGCCCAACTCGTAGAGGTGCGACACGAGCGGGGCCATGCCGTGGTAGCGGAGGCCACCGGCGTGGATCGGGTCGGGGACGAACGAGTGTCCGAGGGTGTGCATCTTCACCAGCGGGGTGAGCTGGCCGGTGTCGCCGAAGTCGTAGCGGTACTCGCCGCGGCTCAGCGACGGGCAGGCCGCCGGTTCCACGCAGCGGATGACCGGATCCATGCGTCCGGCCAGCTTCTCCCGGAGGAACGGGAACGAGAGGCCGCCGAAGTTGGAGCCGCCACCCGTGCACCCGACCAGCACGTCGGGCGTCTCGCCCACCTTGGCCAACTGCAGGAGCGCCTCCTCGCCGATGATCGTCTGGTGGAGCAGGACGTGGTTCAGCACGCTCCCCAGGGCGTAGCGGGTGTCGTCGCGCTGGGCGGCCTGCTCCACGGCCTCGGAGATGGCGATACCGAGGCTGCCCGGGCTGTCGGGGTCGGCGGCCAGGATGGCCCGGCCGGACTCCGTCAGGTCCGACGGGCTGGGGTGCAGCGTGGCCCCCCACAGCTCCATCATGGTCTTGCGGTACGGCTTCTGGTCGTACGAGGCCCGCACCTGCCAGACCTCGCACTCGAGGCCGTACTGGGCGGTGGCGAAGGCGAGCGCCGATCCCCACTGGCCGGCGCCCGTCTCGGTGGTGAGGCGCTTCACGCCCTCCTGGGCGTTGTAGAAGGCCTGGGGGACAGCCGTGTTGGGCTTGTGGGATCCGGCCGGGCTGACCCCTTCGTACTTGAGGAAGATCTTGGCCGGGGTGTCGAGCGCCTTCTCCAGCCGTCGGGCTCGCAGTAGCGGGCTGGGCCGCCAGAGGCGGTACACGTCGAGGACCTCGCCGGGGATGTCGATGTACGAGTCGGTCGACACCTCCTGGAGGATCAGCGCCATGGGGAACAGCGGGGCGAGGTCGTCGGGGCCGATCGGCTCCAGGGT
>JAERSW010000100.1 GCA_016845305.1 Acidimicrobiales bacterium | reverse complement strand
CGTCCACGCCGTCGACGGCCGCGATGGCCTCCAGGTTGTCGAGCGCTTCCGTCGACTCGATCTGGACGACCAGGCAGGCGTCGGCGTCGGCCCGGGTCCAGTGGTCGGCCACCCGGCCCCAGCGGGCGGCCCGGGCGCTGGCCACGCCGCGGGTGCCGGCCGGGGGGTAGCGCACCGCGGCGGCCATCTCGGCGGCCAGCTCCGGCGTGTCGACCATGGGCACGAGGATGGTCCGCGCCCCGAGGTCCATGGCCTGCTTGACCAGCGCCCGGTCGGCTTGGAGCGGCCGGACGATGGGCTCGACCGGGTAGGCGGCCATGGCCTGGAGCTGGGCGAGGGTGGACCGGACGTCGTTGGGGGCGTGCTCCTGGTCGATGGTCAGCCAGTCGAAGCCGGCACCGGCGGCGATCTCGGCGGCCACCGGGTCGGCGAGGCTGACCCACAGGCCGTACTGGACGCGGTCGCCGGCCAGGCCCTGCTTGAAGCGGTTGGGTGGAAGCTGCATCAGGTGAACCCCAGGGTGAAGCGGCCCAGCGGGCCGTAGTCGAAGGCGAACTCGTCGCCGGGCCGGACGTCGACCGGGCGGGTGAACGAGCCGGCGAGGACGACCTGGCCGGCTTCGAGGCGCAGGCCCTGGTCGGCGTAGCGGCGGGCCAGCCACACGATGCCCAGCGCCGGGTGGCCGCCCACGCCGGCGGCCAGGCCCGTCTCCTCGACCACGCCGTTGCGCGCCACCAGGCCGCCCACCCAGCGCAGGTCGAGGTCCCGGGGGCCGACCGGGGTGCCGCCGCAGACGATGCCGGCGTCGGCGGCGTTGTCGGCCACCGTGTCGACGACGGTGCGGGTGCGGCCCGTCTCCGGGTCGACGCGCAGCGACCGGGCCGCCAGCAGCTCGGCCGCCGGGGTGACGTGGTCGGTGGCGTCCAGGACGTCGTCGACGGTCACGTCGGTGCCGGCGAGGTCGGTGCCCAGCACGAAGGCCAGCTCCACCTCCAGCTTGGGGTCGGTGTAGGCGGCGGCCGACAGCTCGCCGTCG
Source organism: Acidimicrobiales bacterium (assembly GCA_016845305.1). Lineage (GTDB taxonomy): Bacteria > Actinomycetota > Acidimicrobiia > Acidimicrobiales > MedAcidi-G1 > UBA9410. Next base: position 6,211 of record JAERSW010000100.1, on the reverse strand, counting down.
GCGGGGACGACCATGGCGTCGGTCAGGAAGCCGGAGTCCGGGGTGTCGATGCGCATGGCCTGCTGCATGGCCCGTGACGTGAGGCCGATCTTGTGGCCGACGAGCGTCTCGCCGCGGGCCAGGCGCAGGTCCAGCCAGGCGGCCTGGACGCGGTAGGCGTCGTCGAGGGTCATGTCGGGGTGGACCGACGTGGTCTGTCGGACCTGGGTGGCGGTTCGCTCGGCCTCGTCGAACAGGGCGGCCTCGGCCCGGGCGGCGGCGTCGGAGATGGTCATCGCGGGTCTCCCGGGCGTGGCATCAGGTCGGACAGGGCGTCCTCGAGGTCCCGGAGGTCGGCCAGCAGCCCGGCCAGGCGCTCGGCGCCGAAGCGTTCCTCGATGCCGGCGTAGATGGCCTCGGACTCGGGGGCCACCTCGGCCACCAGGTCGCGACCGGCCGGGGTCAGCGTCAGCAGCGATCGGCGCTGGTCGGCGGGGTCGACCGTCCGGGCCAGCAGCCCGCGTTCCTCGAGGTCGCCGAGGATGCGCGACAGGCTGGGTCCGAGCAGGAACGTGCGCTCGGCCACCTCGCCCACGTCGAGCGCACCGTCGTCGGGCCCGGCCGCCGTCAGGGCACGGAGCACCCGCCACCGCTGCTCGGTGAGGTCGTGGCGGGCCAAGTGGGCGCGGAACAGGCGCATGGCGGCCTCGCGGGCCCGGAGCAGGCCCATGGGCAGCGACCGGTCGAATGACCGCAGGCGAACCGGAGCGGGGGCCGGGGACCGGGTCATCGTGGATCGGGGGGTCGGTGGTCGGAGCCGTCGGGGAACTCGTCGACGACGGTGTTGCGGAGCGTGCCCAACCCGGGGACCGACACCTCGACGACGTCGCCGGGGGCCAGCCATCGGGGTGGGTCGAACCGGGCACCGGCGCCGGTGGGGGTGCCGGTGAAGATCAGGTCGCCGGGGGAGAGCTCGGTGAACGTGGACAGGTAGTGGACCTGGTACTCGATGGGGTACTTCATGGTGGCCGGGGTGTCGTCCTGTCGGACCTCGCCGTTGACCGTGGTGGTCAGGTGGAGGTCCTCGAGGTCCACCACCCCGTCGGGCCCGAGGACCTCGTCCATGGTGGTGATCCACGGGCCGATGGCGCCCGACGACGCCCAGTTCTTGCCCTGGGTGACGTTGAACTTGGCGTGCCGCACCCAGTCCCGGATGGTGCCCTCGTTGCCGAGGGTCAGGCCGAGCAGGTGGTCACGGGCCGACTCGACCGGGATGCGCCGGCCGCCCCGGCCGACCACGGCCACGATCTCGCCCTCGTAGTCGAGCTGCGGGCTCTCCGGGGGTCGGATCAGCGGCCGGTCGTGGCCGGTGAACGAGTCGGGGAAGCGGAGGAAGACCGACGGGTAGGCGGCGTCGGAGGGGTCGGCGTACTCGGCGGCACGGCCCCCGTAGTTGACGCCGATGCAGAACACCTTGCGGGGCCAGGCCAGCGGGCGTTCGAAGGTGACGGCGTCGAGCGGGTGGTCCGCGGGCTCGTCGGCGAAGGCGGCGCACTCACCGGTCCGGCCGGCGACGACCAGTGCGTCGAGGTCGGCGACGTCGGGGAGCCGGCGGCCCAGGTCGACGACGCCCGTCCCGGCGCGGTCCACCACGCCCCATCCGGGCCGGTCGTCGAGGGAGAAGCTGAGGAGTCGCATGCGGTGGGGTGGTCGTGTGGGTGGGCTCGGCGGGGGTTTCCCCGAATACTTCACATGTTATACAGTATGGGAGCCCGGAGGGAAGCCCCGGAGAACCAGTCCCGGAGGACCCAGCCCCGATGCCCCACGTCACCATCGAGTACTCCCGCAACCTGGCCGACGCCCACGACGTCGACGCCCTCGTGGCCGCCGTCCACGACGTCGCCCTCGCCCCCGACTGGGTGCCGGCCTCGGGCCTGCGCACCCGGGCCGTGGCCCGGGCCCACTACCGGGTGGCCGACGGTGCCGCCGACCGGGCCTTCGTGGCCATCACCGCCCGCGTCGGCCCGGGCCGCACCGACGACGAGAAGCAGGCCTTCCTCGACACGCTCCTGGACGGCGCCATGGCCCACGTCGAGGGACGCGACGGCTCGGCCACCGATCTGGCCATCGCCTGGAGCATCGAGGTGCAGGAGATCGACGCCCGGTGGCGGGTGAACCGCAACCGCATCGTCCTCGACGGGGAGCCGGCCTGATGGCCGCCGCCGGGACCCTCGAGGAGAACCTGGCCGCCGCCGAGCGGCACCTGACCCGGTTCGCCGAGTCGCCGATCCGCCACCTGGTGGCCGGCGAGGCCGTGCCCAGCACCTCGGGCGCCACCTTCGCCAACGCCTCGCCCATCGACGGCGCCCACCTGGGCGACGTGGCCGCCGGCGACGCCGCCGACGTGGGCGCGGCGGCCACCGCGGCCGCCGAGGCCTTCGCCGAGTGGGGCGCCACCCCGGGCACCGAACGCCGCCGCATCCTCCGACGGGTGGCCGACGGCATCGAGGCCCGGGCGCACGAGATCGCCGTCGTGGAGTGCGTCGACACCGGGCAGACCATGCGGTTCATGTCGGCCGCCGCGCTCCGGGGCGCCGAGAACTTCCGGTTCTTCGCCGACCGGGCACCTGCTGCCGCCGACGGGCTGTCGCTGCCGTCGTCCGACCACGTCAACTACACGACCCGCCATCCGATCGGCCCGGTCGGCGTGATCACCCCGTGGAACACCCCGTTCATGCTGTCCACGTGGAAGATCGCCCCGGCGCTGGCCGCCGGCTGCACCGTGGTCCACAAGCCCGCCGAGTGGAGCCCGTGCACCGCGACCCTGTTGGCCGAGATCGCCCTCGACGCCGGCCTGCCGCCCGGCGTGCTCAACGTCGTCCACGGCATGGGCGAGACCGCCGGGAAGGCGCTCACCGAACACCCCGACGTGAAGGCCATCGCCTTCGTCGGCGAGTCGTCCACCGGCTCGGCCATCCAGGCCCAGGGCGCCCCGACGCTCAAGAGGGTCCACTTCGAGCTGGGCGGCAAGAACCCGGTGGTGGTGTTCGACGACGCCGACCTGGAGCGCGCACTCGACGCCGTGGTCTTCATGATCTACAGCCTCAACGGCGAGCGCTGCACGAGCTCCAGCCGCCTGCTGGTCCAGGACTCGATCCACGACGAGTTCGTGGCCCGGCTCACCGACAAGATGCGGGGCGTGACCGTCGGGCACCCGCTGGACCCCGGCAGCGTGGTCGGACCGCTCATCCACCCTCGCCACCTGGCCAAGGTCGACGGCTACCGGGACGTCGCCACCGAGGAGGGGGCCACCGTGGTGGTGGGCACCCCGTGGGACGACGCCCCGGCCGGCGGCAACTGGACGGCCCCCGTGCTGTTCACCGGTGCGGAGCCGTCCATGCGGGTGGCCCGCGAGGAGGTGTTCGGTCCCACCCTGACCGTCCTGCCCTTCGCCGGCGAGGACGAGGCGGTGGCCATCGCCAACGACGTCGACTACGGCCTGGCCGGCTACGTCTGGACCGGCGACGTGGGCCGGGCCCACCGGGTCGCCCATGCGCTCGACGTCGGCATGGTGTGGGTCAACTCGCAGAACGTCCGCCACCTGCCCACGCCGTTCGGCGGCACCAAGGCCAGCGGCATCGGCCGCGACGGCGGCGACTGGAGCTTCGACTTCTACATGGAGACCAAGAACGTCGCCGTGGCCCTGGACACCCACGGGGTGCCGGCTCTGGGAGGCTGACCGGGTGAGCCTGTACGCCGTCCAGAAGTTCCTGTACCGGCTGAACCGCGAGCCCGACCTGCAGGGCCGGTACCGGGACGACCGGGACGCCACCCTCGCCGGCTTCGAGCTGGCCGGCGACCTGTCCGACGACGAGGTGGCGGCGCTGGCCGGCCCCGACGTCGGCTACCTCTTCCACCTCGGCGTGAACGGGCAGATCCTCATGCACTTCGCCGCCTTCCACGGGATCGAGTGGGCCGACTACCTGCAGCGCATGCGCGACGGCATCGCCGAGCACGGTCCGGTCCGGGAGGGCGTGTACGCCATGACCGGCTACGACGGGGTCGAGGCCCATGCCACGGAGCTCGGCCACCGGCCCGGCGGGGCGGGGGCCTGACGTGCCGCTCGTCTACGCGGGGGTGTGCAGCCACGCCCCGGGCATCACCGGTCGGGCCGACCAGGCCGACCCCGAGGTGCGGGGCGCATTCGTCGAGTCGCTCGACGGCATGCGCGCCGCCATCGAGGCGTCGGGCGCCGAGGCGCTGGTCGTCGTGGCCGCCGAGCACTTCGCCAACTTCTTCATGGACAACATGCCGGCCTTCGCCATGGGCATGGCCGACCACTACGACGGCCCCATCGAGGACCCCGACTGGCTACGGATCCCGAAGTTCCGGGCCCCGGGGAACCGGGACCTGTCACAGCGCCTGGTCACCGAGGTGATGCAGACCGTCGACGTGGCCTACTCCGAGGAGTGGCTGTTCGACCACGGCATCGCCGTGCCCCTCCACTTCCTCACCCCCGGCTACGACCTGCCGATCGTGCCGGTGAACGTGAACTGCCAGGGCCCGCCGCTCACCCCGCTGCACCGGGCGTGGGCGTTCGGCGAGGCGCTCCGGCGGGCCGCCGACGCCGTGCCGGAACGGATCGCCCTGGTGGGCACCGGCGGCATCTCGCACTGGCCGGCCACCCCCGACTCGGGGAAGGTCAACGAGGCGTGGGACCGGGACTTCCTGGACCGGTGGTGCCGCAACGACCGCCAGGCGCTGCTCGACTACGACGACCTGACGGTGTACGCCGAGGCCGGTCAGGGCGGTTTCGAGATCCGCACCTTCCTCGCGGTGAGCGCCGCGGCGGCCGGCGCACCGGGCACGGTCCGCTTCTACGCCCCGATCCCCATCTTCGCCGTCGGCTGCACCGTGGCTGACTACGACCTGCACGCCTGACGCCTGGCGGTCCTGCTCAGGGAATCCGCCGGGACGACCACCGCCCTGCGTCGTACGGTGGGGCCGTGGCCAGGGTCGGCGTCCTCACCAGCGGAGGTGACTGCCCGGGCCTGAACGCGGTGATCCGCGCCGTGGTGCGTCGCGGCGAGCGCCACTGGGGCGACGAGCTGGTCGGCTTCCTGGACGGCTGGTCCGGCGTGATCGACGGGCGCTGGCGACCCCTCGACGTGGAGGCCATGCGGGGGTACCTGTCCCGGGGCGGCACCATGTTGGGCACCTCCCGCCGGCATCCGTGGTTGGTCGAGCCCGACGGGACCAACGGCCTGGAGCGGGCCCGGGCCACGTTGGACGGCCTGGCCCTGGACGCCCTGGTGGTCATCGGCGGCGAGGGCTCGTTGGCGTCGGCCCACCGGGCCCACGTCGAGGGCCTGGTACCCGTGGTCGGGGTGCCCAAGACGATCGACAACGACATCCCGTGCACCGAGCAGACCTTCGGCTTCGACACCGCGGTGGCCATCGCCACCGAGGCCATCGACCGTCTGCACACCACGGCCGAGTCGCACGACCGGGTCATGGTGGTCGAGGTCATGGGCCGCCACGTGGGGCACATCGCCACGTGGGCGGGCATCGCCGGCGGGGCCACGGTCACCCTGGTGCCCGAGCACCCGTTCGACGTCGCCGCGGTGGCGGACGTGGTGCGGGCCCGCCACGCCCGCGGCCGGTACGCCTCCATCGTGGTGGTCGCCGAGGGGGCCCGGCCGGAACCGGGGACCATGGAGGTGGTCGAGCCCGAGGTGGACCGGTACGGGCACCAGCGCCTCGGGGGTATCGGACACGCCGTGGCCGCCGAACTGGAGGCCCGGACCGGGTTCGACACCCGGGTCACCGTGCTGGGCCACGTGCAGCGAGGGGGAACCCCGACCGCCCACGATCGGGTGCTGTCCAGCCGCTACGGGGTGGCGGCCATCGATGCCGTCCACGAGGGGGGCCTGGGCGACATGGTGGCCCTCCGGGGCGGGTCCATCGTCCGGGTGCCGCTGGCCGAGGTGGTGGGTCGGCTCAAGACCGTGGACGACCGTCTCTGGGAGACGGCCAACGCCCTGTTCGAGGCCCGACCCGACGGGACCACCTGAGCCTTTCGTCCCCGCTTCGCGGCAGGGGGGAGTCCACCCCTAGCGTCGCCCCGATGGAGCGGGAGGCCGGGGCGACCCCGGAGACGTCGACATCCGATGCCGGTGGACCGGTGGACGGGCCGGACGAGACGGTGGAGCGGCGGGCGTGGATCGCCCTG
>JAERSW010000099.1 GCA_016845305.1 Acidimicrobiales bacterium | reverse complement strand
CTCGAGATCCACCCGCAGTGCCCCGTCGACCTCGTGTTCGAAGCTGTGGAGGTGGACCGACACGCCCCGTTCGGCCAGACGTCGTACGTAGGCCACGACCTGGGAGGCGCCCACGGTGCTGGTCACCGGATCCATCGACAGATAGGTGACCTCCGGGAAGCCTCGTCCCCCTTCCTCTTCTGCGTCTAACTGCACGTGAGGCTCGCAAGGACTCGGTCCCAACGGGAAAGGACTGCTTCATCCCCATAGGGGCCGAGCGCTGCTGCTTGGCCCGACTCGGCGACCCGCTGGCGCGCCAGAGTGTCACTCCCATAGCGACGGAGCGCTCTCTCCCAATCCTCGGTGGACGAACACAGGAGGTCCCCGGGCAGGCCGGCCCTGACGCAGGCGCGGCGGTGTGCCGGCGAGTCCGACCCGATTACTGCTAGCCCCAATCGCCAGAACAATCTCATTCGGTTCTCCGGCTTTCCCAGGGCATACAGGTCGGTCCGGTCAACGGGAACGATTGCCAGATCAGATCGGCTTGCCAGGTCCGCCAAGACGCTCTGGCTCCATGAATGGAGGTGTACGGGGATTCCCCAGTCCCGGATGAGGTGGGCGACATCAACGGCGAGGAACCGATTCATGAACCTCGGCGCCCTTCGATCGGTCACCAGATGGAGTCCGAGATCCCGCTCCCCTGAAAGGCTCTGGAGCGCTGGTAGGACCTGGGTCACGGACGAGAGAGTTGGGAAGAGTCCCTCCCAGATGAGCTCGAGCCGGTCGCCCCCCGACCTGACCGCAGGAGGGATTGCGGTGAACTCGCGATGTAGGTCCAGAACGTCATGGACGTTGTCAGAGAACTCGGACAGTTTCAGTGCCTGTTCCGGTGTACTGCACACCACGGCATCAGCTCGGCGGATCAGCCGAATCATCTCCCTCCGGTGGCTCAGCACAGGTCGGGACAATGGACCTGCGACCCACTTCGCGCAGCCTCGAGCTACTGTCCGGATGCTCCTGCGCTCGTCGAGGAAGGCATCGGGAAGGTCTAGGACCAACCGAATGTCCGATGGAGCCCTACTCCATCTCACCAGATCGGCCTCGGAGGTCAGGACGACAACGTCCGAGTCTCCCCACCGGTCAACCACCGACAGGGCGATCCCCCTTTCGTCCGCGTACGCCGGAAATCGTCGTCGATCCCCCGGCGACGTCAACGTCTGGCTCAGAGGCACATAGCCGACCTTCATCGGAACTGATCCCATCGTCGAGCCGACCGGATCCAGCCTCCGGGCCCACCGTTGAGGCTCCGCGACACAAGCGAACACCCGATCCCAGCCATCAACGCAATGGCCCACACGATCTGCCCACGATGCCGAAACGCCGTCCCCAGGTTCCCCTGAGTGACTGCACCAGTCACCAGGAAGGACAACGTGAAGAGAAACGGAAAGGCAAGGGCCGCGAACTCCTGTCGGCGGCGCCACACTCCCACTCCCGCGAGCACATAGAGACAGGCCCACAGTCCGGACTCGAGGCCAGCAAGCATCCGAGGAACGGAGGTCCTCTCCTCCCACGGGAACGGTCGGAGGGCCACCGCCAGGAGGCCACTCGGAAAGGCCGACACGCTCGCTGACAACTGATTGTGCACGGCAACGGCTTGGCCATTCCGTGCGATGACGAACTCTTGTCCACCCTCCACCCGCTCGGAGGCTCGGTCGATGACCACCGAGGGCCTCTCCGCGACGACCAAGGTGCTGCCTGGCGATTCGCCCTGGGCAACCACCAACCCGTCAACAGCAGGAGGCTCCGACACCGCGGGCGGAGTCGTCCCCTCGGGCGAAATCGTGTCGCGGGAAGGAGCGGGCGTCGTCGTGACCACCTCCGGGTCGACAACCCCCGACACCTCGGGCGGAGTCGTTCCCTCGGGCGAAATCGTGTCGCGGGCAGGAGCGGGCGTCGTCGTGATCACCTCCAGTTCCACGAGTGCTGATTCGGCATCCATCGACATGTACGCACGGACCGTTCCAAGCTTCCCGACAACGTTGCGGACAATGTCGCCGTCACCCACCCCGCGACCCACGACGAGCGGAGGAACAACAATGAGAGAAACCGCGAGAATGCATCTCATTCCCCGGCGGCCCGAGCCAACGAGAACTGCCGCCACGGAACACCACAGCGAGAGGAATGCCGTCTGGCTCCTCAGGAACACAAGGGCGATGTAGGTGAAAGCGAGGCCGGTTCCGAGAACCACGGCATCCATTCTTCGCTCGATGTGGCAGAAGCGCACCAACAACAGACCTGCCACGGCCAGGGCGGCCCAGATCGTCGACTCTCGCAGAACGACGGTCGACCAGACCACCTGGGAGGGTAGAAGAGCGACCACCATCCCGACTCCCAGGGCGGCCCTTCGACTCAGCATGCGAATGGCCATCGCCGTCACCAGTCCGGCAACCACAGTCCCATAGGCCAGCGAGATGGCCTGTCCGATCAACCGATGCTCGCCCAGAAGCCGAAAGCCGGCGGCGATCTGAGACGTATACGTCCAGGTCGACCGATAGAAGGACTTCCCATAGCCGCTCCGGAACTCATCGAGGCCTCTGTGATTCGCCGTCTCAGCCACCTCGAGGTAGAGACCCGCATCCGGCGCCAGCGACCAGGTGTCCGTGAGGTTCAGGACCACTGCGACCACCGCCCTCGCGACAAGCGCCACCAGAGCGACAGTGGTGACCAGTCGGCGCGTCGTCCACTCGCCCACCGTTCCCTTGGTCACGCCGCGTCTCATCTCGCCCCCGGAGCCTCTCGCCCGACGGGCGGCCACGGCCCGCAGAACCGTCGTGCCCTCGCTCCCCGCAGGAACCGGCGCGCCGATCCGATGAGTGGAATCGTCACCAGGCGCACCGGATCCCGGCGGAACGCCGCCCACAGGTGGGTCATGCCCGGCCGCCACCGGGACGACGCCAACATGCCGTAGCCCACGTAGGCGTCGAGTCCCGCCCGGCAACGCCGGGCGAATGCCGGCGAGAACTCCTCGAAGGTGAGGACCTCGTCGAAGAGGACGGCCGTGTTGGTGGCCACGCCCTCGAGCACCCGGTGTGCCTGGCGATCGTGACTCCGGTAGCCGACCTGAATGGACGGGTCGACCGCCATCGGACCCACCCTGCAGATCCGGACGGTGAACTCGAGATCCTCGCAGATCGAGACGCGGGGGTCGAAGCGACGAACCCGGTCGAGTGCGTCACGACGGATCAGTCCCGACGAGGCCAGGCACAGGCCGCTGCCCTCGAGGGCCAGCCACCGCCGGAGCGCCCGCTGGGCATTCCGATACGACACCACGCCATGGACTCGTCGGGTCGCCGTCTCGAACTGCGCGAAGCCACTGAAGCAGATCGCCGCACCACTCGCCTCAAGGAGGTCGACCTGCCGCTGGATCTTCGTCGGCAGCCAGAGGTCGTCCGCGTCGAGGAGGGCCACGAGCTCCCCCGATACCAGGTCGAGGCCTCGATTGCGTGCAGCTGACACCCCGCCGTTCTCCTGGGAGACCAGTCGGATGTCCAGAGTCGACGTCGAGGCGAACGACCGAACGATCGCCGGTCCATCGTCGGTGGACCCGTCGTCGACGACGACGCACTCGTGAATCGGGTACGTCTGGGATGCCACCGAGGCCAGCGTCTCGGCGATCCACGGTCCCGCCTGGTACATGGGGATGACGACGCTCACCGTCGGGCGCCAGCGTCGGAGGTCGTTCATCGGTCCCTCCGGAGGACGGTGGCTACGGAGAGCGTCGCCACGACGGCCATGACACCGAAGCCGGCCACCCGGACCCATGCCGCGCCCAGACTCCCGTGTCGGGACACCACGAGGCCGTCTCCCAGCAGGAGGACCACCGACCCGACCAGAGCGGGCAACGGCAGCCGCCGGAACCGTGCCAGTCCGGTCAGCACGGAGACCGACAGGAAGTAGACCCCGACCAGCCCTTCGCCGATCGCCAGCACGGGGATGACATCCCTCACCTCGTCGAAGCCATCCCCCACCAGGGGAAGGACGACCCGGGCCCCGAGGACGCCGACCACGACCATCAGCAGTCCGTACCCGAGTCCGAGGCGCACGACTAGCCGCCGGAGCGAGGCGACCGGGACGTCCCCACCGGCGATGCGGTTGGCCAGGATCTGGGTGACCGGAAGGAGGAGGAGCCGCGGCAGCTCTGCGGTGGTCGCCGCGACGGAGAAGAGGCCGAGGGTCGCCGTTGTCGCCACGAGGCCGATGACCAGTCGGTCAGCGCGGAAGGCGAGCGTCTGGCCGAAGGTGCTCCCGAGGATCGGGACGCCGCTCCTGACGATCGCCCCCCAGGTGCCCGGAATGAAGCGGACCCGGCCGGTTCGCCGCCGCACCACGATCCAGAGGTAGGTGCCACCCACCAGGTAGCCGACCGCGGTCAGACCGACCACCGCCTCCACAGTCAGGTCTCCCGCTGCCGTCAGGACCGCCACCGGCAGAATGGGCACGAGGCCGATGAGCAGGTCCCGGAGCCCGGTCTCCAGCGTCCTCCGCAGGGCGAAGGCGGCGTCGACGAGCATGTGGGCCAGGAACATGGCCACTGCGAGCGCCGTGCCGAGCGCGCACAGCGTCCAAGGGAGGTCCACCGTCCAGTTGCCGACGACCACGAGCACACCAGCGGTCAGGAGGGCCTGCGCACCGGCCAGGACGATGCTCAGGCCCAGGTAGTCCTCCACCAGCACCCCAGATCGACGGAGGATCTGGATGCGGCCACTGACGTTGGCGCCGAGGCTGACGAACTCGCTGCCGAGCATGGCCACGGTCATGACGAAGACGATCTCGCCCCGACCGCTCGGACCGAGGTGGCGTGCGCTGAGCACGGCGACGACGAGCGAGCAGCCGGCCGACACGAGGCGGGCCCCCGACACCACCATGGACTCGCCACGGGCACGCCGAAAGAAGATCCGAAGGCGCTCGCCGATGCTCACGCAGTCCCCCGCCGACCGACCGCCACCCACCAGGGTGGCCCGTCCGAGAACTCCACGTCGACCAGGCCCGCCTGCTCGAGGAGGTCCCGGACCTCGTCTCGGCTGTAGCGCTTCTCGAGACGGGTCCCGAACCGGTCCAGTGCGTCGTTCCTCATCACGCTGAAGCTCCGGTTCCGGTACTGGAAGAGCGGGAGCCTGGAGGGATCCCGTCCCAGCGCCTCCACGAGGCGGGCCATCCTGGCCAAGGGCCAGTACAGGCCGACGGCCAGCACGTCGGCCACCAGGTGCCGGAGTACCCGCGG
>JAERSW010000098.1 GCA_016845305.1 Acidimicrobiales bacterium | reverse complement strand
TCTTCGATCAGGTCGCTCGGGCGTTCACCGACACGCAGGTCTTCTCGACCGGCAGGCAGGTCGTGGGCCGCACGGTCGCTCAGACGGCCCGGTCGATCGTGCCGATTCTCGCGGCGACGACCGGCGCGCAGATGAACCTGTCGCCTGCCGAGGTTGCCCTGTATCGGAGCCGATACACGAACGGCCTGTTCCCGAAGTGGGCGCTGGCGGTCAACAACTTCGCTGACGCGCAAGCCGGGGCGCTCGCAGCGAAGGGTGTCACCGGGGCGCGCGCTCAGATCATCGTCGATAAGAGGACCCGCGCGTACAGCGACAAGTTGCGGCGCTCTCGGGCACGCATGATTGCCCGCACCGAAGTCAACATCGTTCAGAACCGGGCGCAGATCGACGCGATGCTCGACGCGCAGCAGCGCGGCCTCATCGGTTCCCGAGCCCGAAAGGAATGGGTGACCGGCCCGTTCGATGTCTGCCCGATCTGTACGGCGCTAGGCGGCACACAGGTCCGGCTCACCGAATCGTTCCCGAACGTCGGCGATTCCCCTCCGGCGCATCCGAACTGCCGGTGTATCGTCCGCCTCGTCCCGAACCTCGACCGGGCGCCGGAGCGGCTCGGAGCGGGCACCCCGGATGATCCGTTCCGGTACCGGTTCGGCGACGGTTGGGAGGCTCCGATCACTCCGGTGCGTGGTTTCGGTCCGCCCCGGGTGCCTCGTCAGCCTGCCGCCGCCGAGCCTCCTCCCCTCCCGCCTCCACAGCCTACACCGTCTGTTCAGACCGCCGACGAGGCTCTCTCAGAGCCTCCGCAGGTGTCGGACGGTACCGCTAACGCGGACATCGTCTGGGACGCTCAGGGGCGCCGCTGGGCGGACCTGACGAGCGACGAGCAGGAGTACCTGACGTTGTGGCATGTCGACTCTCAGATCCGCGCGGTCTACAAGAACCCGCCGGGGGGCTCTGGTCCGCGCGGCGGCGCGACGCTGACGCGCCTGCCCGACGGGGCAGACGACGCGATCCGCGAGATCCGACGGCAGCAGGAAGAACTAAACGACCTCATCGCAGCCCACGAAGCAGGAGCGGTGACCCGAGTGTTCAGAGCCCACCCTAGCGACCTCAAGGAGTTCCCGGGACGCGAGATGTCGGGCTTCAAGGGTCAGCCACCAAACTTCGCCGACCCGGACGCGGCAATCGACGTCGACTGGTTGTCTAGCCGCATCAGTCGGGTGGCCGACGACATTCAGACCGCTGCCCCGCCGATCGAGGATGTCGAAGCGGCGGTATCGCGGCTCGGTAAAGCAATCCTCGCTGAAGCAGAACGGCGCGGCGGCGTCGCCGTCGATGTCGTCGAGAACCAGATCAACCGGCGGCTCTTGAAGGAAGGCCGGTACATCGGCGATGTCGAAGCGTTCACCGCTGCCCGCGCCGACGTCCGCGACTCGATCGAGACGCTCAGCGAAGTCCTCCGCCACCAAGGCGCCGGGCCGTACTCGGTGCGCCGCTGGCAGGATCTCGAAACGAGTCTCGCGTCCCGGTTCCGTAACGTCGCTCCGAACGACAGGATCGAGGAACTCTCCGCGTATGTCGACGGCTGGCAGGCAATGTGGACGGAAGCGGCCCGAACCACCCGGGTGGAAGCGGATCGGCTGTGGCGCAAGTTCGCACCAGACGCCGCCGATCTCGACCTCATCCTTGTCGGCCCGGAGGCGGTCGCCGACGCGACCGAGGTCATGCTCGATGCTGCGATGGATCTCGTCGCCGCCGGAACGAAGACCGTCGACGAGGTCGCCCGGTTCATCGACAACGCACGCGCCCGCATCGCATCAGCGGTCAGCGCCGACTCGGGCAACATTCTCCGCCGGGGATTGGAAAGAGCCGCGCAGATCAGCGTGCCAGCGGTCCGCGACGAAGCCACCGCAGCGATCAACGAGTTCTGGGGGCGGTCGCTGGCCGGGCTCCGTGCGGCTGGCGACGCGGGGAAACTCGGTCAGCATCGCGCCGTGCTCAAGGCGCTAGAAAGGATCGCTGACCCGGCCACCGCAGACGACGTCGCCGGGTGGGCGCAAGCGCTCGGCGTACAAGTCGGCGTCCCTATCCGCGACGAAGTCCAGTCGATCCTCCACGCGATCCGAGGATTCGGCGACGAGACGTTCGCCGTCGCCGACGACATCAACGTCTTCAACCGAAAGTCGATGTCGGCGAAAGCGTCCGCGCCGCATGTCGAACAGTTGAACCGGGTCGTCGCCGAGTGGATGCCCGACGACTGGGTCGCCCGCTCCAACGCCCGAGGCAGGCTCGGCATGTACCGGCGCGGCAGCCGCGCCCACTACGTCGACGCGGCGGGCACGGGCACCCCCGGCGACGGTCTCATCAACGTCGGCAGGTCCGGGCAACTCGCCGACTCGACGATGCTTCACGAAGTCACGCATCGGGCGCAGCAACAGACCGTCCTTCATGGCGACCTCGAAGAAGCGTGGGTGCGGCGACGCACCAAGCCGCCGAAGGGCCTAGAGGGCGACCCCCGGTACACGCAGCGGCGCCTCAAGGACATCTACCCGGGTTCCGGCTACGCGAACCACGAGGTAGCGATCGAGGACGAGTTCTTCTCCGCGTACATCGGCAGGTCGTACAGCGGGAAGCACCACGAGTCGTCGTCGATGGCGATTGAACGAGTCGCCGGGCTGACCCCGCAGGGGGCACGGAAGCGCGGCTACGGCAGCCTGCTTGAAGACGTCGACATGGCCGAGTGGATGATCGGGATGCTCGCCGGGACCTAGTAGATGACGTCCGGGTCGAACTCGTCGACCTCGACACCGATCGGATCAGACCGCTCGATACGGAACCGATCCGTGACGTACTCGGCGACCGCGCCAAGCGTGTTCGCCACCTGCTGCTCCGGGCCATCCAACGTCGGCGGAACCTCCCGAGGCTCCGACGGGATCGGATGGTTCACGACGGCGCGAGGCCCGTACTCGTCGATCCAGAAGCGAAGCGCGCCGACGACCGGGGCATCGTCTGGGTCCCATCCGGTCTGCTCCGTGTACGTCACGGAGAAGCGGCGTCGACCGCCGTGCTGGTTCTGCGCCCATCGGGCGATCTTCCCGGTGAACCGGATTGGCATACGGGCAGCATACCTGTAGCGTCGCTGCGGCTCCCCGGGGGCGGACCGGTTTCGACTCGGCCAGAACACCGCACGCGGACTGGTCGGGGACCGGGGTTCGATTCCCCGCGCCTCCACAACGTAGAAGACCCGCCCCGGAGGGCGGGCCTTCTCCCGTTCCCTGTTGAACTGATGTCAGGTCGTGGCTGGCTCCTTCCTGTCGGCTAGCGGATCTCGATGTCGCCGGTCGGGAGGAACCCGTTGGCGAAGTACTTGCGGAGCGTGACGGCCTGCTCCTCGGCGGTCATGGTGCCGCCGGTCGTGGCCCGCGTCGGGAGGATGCCGCCTCCGTGGTAGGCGTACCAGAGGCTGTTGCCGGGGTTCTGGCGGATGTAGTAGTTCAGCGTGGTCATGGTGGTGCCCTCCTTGGGCTCGTTGGTGGTGCTCGTTTCCATGACGTCAGTATAGACCGGGTTAGGGAACGATTGCTAGTCATTCCTCGCATACGCTCCAACCCATGCCGGACCTCACCAAGCGCATCGAGAAGCAGGGCGACCAATACTGCGTCGTCTCCGAAACGACCGGGCGCGGCTTCGGCTGCTACGCGAACCCAGCGCAGGCGCAGACCCGCCTCGCTCAGATCGAACGCCTCGCCAAGCGACTCGACGCTCTCCCCACCGACGACCTCGCCAGCGTCCACGACGGCTGCCACAAGACCGCCACCACGGCGGACGTCGTCGTCGTTCACGACATCACCGAGGAACTCCTCGAAGCCCGACAGGTCGCCCCCGGAACGTCAACGAACGTTGACGACAAGTTGGCTGCCCTCCAGTCCGGCGCCGTCGTCAAGGCCGAGGACCGGTACACGCTCGCCCCGGTGTACGTCCCGGGCCGCGAAGACTCCGACGGCGAACACGCCGACGCTCCGACCCTTCAGAAGGCCCTCTGGGACTGGGTGCGGAAAGGCGACCGGACGATCTACCTCCAGCACACCGAGAAGGCTGCCGGGGAGATGGTCGAGATCCTCACTTGGCCGTTCCCCATCGAAACGGATCTCGCCGTCCCCGAGCAGGGCGTGACGAAGTTCGCGTTCCCGGCTGAGACGCCGTTCATGGGTGTCGTCTGGGAGTCGTGGGCGTGGGATCTCGTGAAGGCCGGGGAGTTGCGTGGCTACTCGATCGGTGGCCGCGCCCGGCGCGTCGAGGTCGATCTGCCAGACGCCGAGGCGGTTTAGAACAGCGTCGAGATTGGCACGGACCAGCAGTCCGCGTTGACGGTCCACCCGTTCCGGTCGTCGATCTCTCCGGCCTGCCAGAACCGGGCTTCCCGGTAGAAGACGTCGCGGGCGAGCGCTCCGAGGTACCACCCGGCGGAGCAGTCTTTTGGGACCCGGACGAAGGCGTAGTAGTCGCACGCCTGCGACGTATTGAACGCGGCGACGGAGCAGTCGTAGTGCGGGCGAGGCTCCGACGTCACGCACTTCGTCTTGACGTCGACGGTGACGCCGTTGACCTCGATGTCCCAGTCGTAGGTGTTGGCCTGCTCGCCGCCCTTGACGGCGACGAAGATGAGTTCGCCGAGGAACCCGTAGATCGCTCCGGCCCCGGACCGGATCGAGTTGTTGAGGAGCGGCTGCGCGTCGGCTTGCCGCCGGGCTTCGGCGTACATGGCGTCGGTGATCGTGATGCGTTCCATAACCCCCACGCTAGTCGGCGGGGGTGGCTGGAAAACGGAAGAAGCCCCCGACCCGAAGGCCGGGGGCTCCTCGCCGGTAGGGACTAGGCGACCGGGGCGACCCACCCGACGCTGCGCCCGGCCCAAACGGTGCGGCCCTCGGCGGCGGCTTCGGTCTGGCGCTGGCGGCTGTAGGCGTTCTCCATGGCGGTGTCCTCGGTGACGAAGACGCTGCGGCAGGCGAGGTGGACCGGAAGGTCGTTGAACGACGGGTTCAGGACGAGCGGGTTCGCCTCGGTGTAGCGGCGGTAGGCGCGGTAGCCGTCCAACTGCTTCTGGGTGACGCCGACCTGCTCGCACCACTCGGCGTCAGTCCAGTCGACGATCGGGTCGTCCACGCCGTGCTGGCAGAGGATGTCGAGGCCGCGGCGCTTGGCGGCGGCGATGCGGGGCATCTTCGGGGCGGTGGTGCTGTTCATGGTCTGGGCCTCCTTGTGGCTCCGGTTCGTTTCCATGACGTAAGTATAGACACGGTTAGAACGAGGATGCGAGTCATGCGGAAAGAAAAACCGGCGGGCTACGAACATCTGTTCGGCCACTAATCTGCCCGCATGGCATCACCCGGCGGGCGCACAAACTGGTACACGGCGACCATCGACCGGGTCCCCGCCAGCAACACCGTCGACCTCATCCTCGACCTCGGCTTCGACATCCACTACCGGGTCGAGATGACCCTCGACGGAGTGATGACCCCGGACAGCCGCAGCGACGATCCCGGCGAACGCGACGCCGGGATGGCCGTCCAGAACTTCATCGCCGTCTGGGCGGTCGATCAGCCCGACAAGAAAGTCGTCGCGCATGTCGCCCGGGTCACCGACCGGGGATGTACCGGGTCGATCTGGACGGTCGACGACGAGGAGTGCCTGAACGAGATCCTCGTCGATGACGGTCTCTGCCTCGGCGAGGACGAATACTGAGATGGAGGCGCTCATCATCGGCGGGGCGACGATCGTGTCGGGGCTGCTCGGCCTCGTCGCGCAGATCGCGGCGCGGGCTCGCCGGGAGAACAACCGGGCGCACGACCACAACCTGATGGTCCTCCAGACGATCGACCGGCGCACCACCAAGATGGACGACAAGTTGGATCAGCACGGCGAGTGGATCGCCGGGCACGACGCATGGCACGGCGCGACTGATCCGCCGGACCAGAAGTGGAAGTCCCGGGACTGAAAACGGCGAAACAAACCGAAGAAACCCCGGATGGTCCGACACGCCCCGACTCCGCATCTACGCTCGTCGGCAACCACGATCGCGGAGGCACGCGCATGGCTACGTCGACTCAACTCGTCGACCTCGAACTCAACGAGATCAGCGGAGTCGACCACCCGGCGAACCTTCACGAAGGCTGGGTCGTCATGAAGAACTCAGACGACCCGCTCGACAAGGCAGTCGCCGACGCGATCGAGGCAAACGACCCCGACGTCAACAAGGGAGAACAGACCGTGGACCTCACCCACGACGAAACCCCGGTGGCCGAGGTGGAGAAGGACGCTGCTCCTGTCATCGACGAGGCGTTCCGCAAGGAGGTCACCGACCTGCGGAAGGCTCTCGACGAGGCTCGTGCCGAGGCCGATCAGGTCAAGGCTGAGCGGGACATCGAGAAGGCTGTCCAGCGCGCGCACGACTGGGCGATCGTCCCGGGCGTGAACCCGACCGAGTTCGGTCCGGTTCTCCGCGCTCTCCGCACCGTTGCCCCCGAGGAGACCGAGCAGATCGAGGCCATCCTCGACGCTTCCGCCACCGCCCTCTCGGAGGCCGGTGTCATGAAGGAACTCGGCACCGACGCCGCCCCGGAGACGCAGACGCCGATGGAGGAGATCAACTCCATCGCCAAGTCGATCGTCGACGAGGGCCGCGCCACCAACATCGAGACCGCCATCGGTATCGCCGCCTCGGAGAACCCCGAGGTCTACGAGCGGTACGTCAACGAGATCGGAGCCTGACATGGCCTACGAGTCCGCACAGGTCAAGATCGGCACGCTGACCGCTGCCGCTGACCTGTCCAGCAAGCAGTACCACTTCGTCAAGTTGGCGAGCGCGACCACCGTGAACGTGTGTGCCGCAATCACCGACAAGCCGATCGGGGTGCTCCAGAACAAGCCGACCAGCGGGCAGGCTGCGGAGATCGTCATGTTCGGCGTCTCCAAGGTCGTCGCTGACGGCACGCTCGCCGCCGGGAACATCCTCGGCACGAGCGCCGACGGGCAGGCTGATGCCATCACGCCCGGTACCGACACGACCGTCTTCGCCGCCGGGCAGGCCATCAGCGCCGCTTCGGCTGGCGAGACCGCTACCGCGTTCGTCAACATCTCGAACGCGCGCAGCGCCTGACCGGAAGGACTGACCAATGCCTCAGCCCACGCAGACCGACGTTCATGTCGACGCTGTCCTCACCAACATCTCGGTGGCCTACCAGCAGGAGGCGAACAACTTCGTCGCTGGCCGGGTCTTCCCGAGCGTCCCGGTGAGCAAGCAGAGCGACAAGTTCTTCACCTACACGCAGGACGACTTCTACCGGGACACCGCCGAGGCTCGCGCCGACGCGACCGAGTCCGCCGGTAGCGGCTACGGCCTGTCGACCGACACCTACTCCGCGCAGGTGTACGCCCTCCACAAGGACATCGGCGATCAGGTCCGAGCCAACTCGGACAACCCGCTGAACCCCGACATGGATGCCACCCGGTACCTGACGCAGCAGATCATGCTCCGTCAGGAGATCGACTGGGCCACGAACTACTTCGGCACCTCGATCTGGGGTACCGACGTCACGCCCGGCACCCTCTGGAGCGCCTCGGGTTCCGACCCGATCGGTGACGTCCAGACCGGCATCAACACCGTTCTGACGAACACCGGCTACCTCGCCAACACGCTGGTGATGTCCTACGCGGTCTTCAGCGAACTGAAGAACCACGCCGACATCGTCGACCGGTTCAAGTACACGAGCAGCGACTCGGTCACCACCGACCTGCTGGCCCGCGTCCTCGGCGTCGACCGCGTCCTCGTGATGCGAGGCATCAAGAACACCGCTGCGGAGGGCGCCACGGCGTCGTACTCGCAGATCGGCGACAAGGACGCGCTGCTGTGCTACTCGGCTCCGAGCGCCGGGCTGATGGCTCCGACCGCCGGGTACAACTTCGTCTGGACCGGCCTGACCGGCACCGGCGGCCTCGGCACCAGCACCGCCGTCTCGCGGTTCCGGATGGATCACCTCCGCTCGGACCGCATCGAGATCCAGAGCGCTTGGGACTTCAAGGTCGTCTCCAGCGCCCTCGGCTACTTCTTCTCGAACGTCGTCGCCTAGCCCGACAATCTGAGAACGGCTGATCGGGCCGGGGCCTCCGGGGTGACCCCGGTGGTCCCGGCCCGTCGCCGTTAGGAGGCAGACATGCCACAGTACGCAACCGCCACGAAGGTCACCTCCTCCGGGGTGCTGTCCGGGGCTGGCAACGACTACGTCTTCGACGGCATCACCCTGACCCTGACCTCCACCGACGAGGGCGACCTCGCCATGATCCGCGTCTTCGACGGCACGGACGCGACCGGGACGCTCGTCGGCACCGCGGAGGTCTGGTACAACCAGCAGCACAAGGACACGCGGCGCACGGACACGGTGACGATGAGTCCCGGGGTGCTCTGTACGTCCGGGCTGTACGTCGAGGTCGTCACCGAAACGAACGGAGGCACTCCGGCGTACAAGTGCTCCGTCTTCTGGCACTAGGGAGGCCACGATGACTTGGACCTACGGAGGCGACCCGGACGCGAACGCACGCGACGCGATCCGGTTCCTGTCCGGCGACACCGACACGAACGACCAGTTGCTCTCCGACGAGGAGATCGCGTGGGTCAACAAGGAAGTGACCGGGTCGACGACGGCTACGACCGGCGTCTACATGGCCGCCTATCGGTGCTGCCTGACGATCGCGTCGAAGTTCTCGCGGCTCGCCGACCAGTCCGTCGGCGACCTCCGCGTCTCCATGTCGCAGAAAGCGAAGGCGTACCGGGCGCAGGCCGAGGAGATCAAGTCGCTCGCGGACCGCGAGGGCGCCGTCCCGGTGCCCTACGCCGGAGGGATCACGATCTCCGACAAGGACGGCGTGGAGGACAACTCGGATCGGGTGAAGCCGTGGATCTCGACCGGCCAGTTCGTCAACGCGGAGGAAGGCACCGCTGTGGTCGCCAACTTCGGAGCGGGGGCTGGCTGATGGCGCTCCCGTCGGACCAGTTCTGGACGGACTTGAAGGTCAACATGACGCCGGACACCGTCGATGTTCGGACGTCGTCGACGCTGAACAACTACGGGGAGCGGACGTTCTCCGGGTCGACGGTCAGCCACGACTGCTACATCCGGCAGGTCACCGAAGCGGAGCGCGGCCTGTTCGACGACGAAGGGGTCGCCGACTGGGTCGTCTACATCCCGTCGGACACGATCAGCCTCGACATCGACGACGAGTTGACGCTCCCCGCTCCCGTGTCCGGCATCCGTCCAATCGTCCGCGTCGACATCAAGAAGGGGCCGGTCGGGCAGGAAGCCGTCATCGCGTTCGTCGGCCAGAAGTCGAAGCAGAACTAGTCGTGGCTGCCATCCGCATCGAAGGCATCGACGATGTCCTCGCCGCGATCAACCGGGGCGAGAAGGCTGTCGTGAAGGCAGCGAAGATCGCCGTCACGGAGGTCGCTACGGACGTTGCGCGCCGCGCCGACGAACTCGTTCCGTTCGACGAGGGGACGTTGCGGAACTCGCAGATCGTGGATCTACCGACGACGGCTCGGAGCCGGATCGAAGCGACGATCGCCTACGGAGGCCCGGCTGCCCCATACGCCGTTGTTCAGCACGAGGACGTCACCCTGTGGCATCCGCCGAAGCCGCCCGGCAAGTCGAAGGTCGGGAAGCGGCAGGGCACCGGGCCGGTTGAGCCCGGCGGGGGGCGCGGCCCGAAGTACCTCGAACATCCGCTCCTCGAAAAGGAGAAGACGTTCGGCGATGAGATCGTCAAGGCAGTCAAGCGGGAGTTGAAGAAGGCATGAGTGTGCTACTCGATCTCGGGACGTACCTCGACGGGGAAACGATCGCTACGCAGGATCTGACGCTCGGAACGAACCTGTTCCTCGGCAGGGAGCCCGCCGACCCGGACACCTGCGTCACCCTGTACGAGACTGGTGGCCGCGCGGCGGAAGACTTCTTCGGCGACGGCACCGTTCCGGCGATGGAACGCCCGAGCGTTCAGATGCGGGTCCGCGCCAGCGGCTACTCGACGGCGTCTGCGCTCGCCGGGGACGTCTGGCAGGCGCTGACCAAGGTCAGCAACGACACGCTGTCAGGGACGCTGTATCAGCGGGTGATGCCGCTCCAGTCGCCGTTCGCGTTCGACCGCGACGACCGGGACCGCATGGTTTTCGTGGCGAACTTCACCGTGCTCCGCAACGTGTAGTCATGGCCGACCGGGACGCTTTCGCCGAGTCGGCGCACCGTCTCGGGCAGACCCGGGAACGTGTCCGCTGCCAGAATCCCCGATGCGCCGGTCCGGCGGTGGAGCGCGGCGGCAAGCCTGCGTTGATCGCCGAAGTCGTGACGGCTCCGTGGCGGATCAAGTGCTGGCGGTGCGGGTTCGTGAATACGTCGAACGGGGCTGGCGCCTAGCGGTCGACGCGCCGGTGGATGTCCCAATGCGTCCGCGGGTCGGTGTTCCCGGTCCATGGCGGGCACTCGTCGCGGGCGTCGAGCCGATCCAAGTAGCCGCGTAGCCAGTAGCCGATTCCGACGAGGCTGCCGGGGACGATGAACCAAGTCCACAGAGGGTTCGTCATGTTGAACATCAGCGGGCGCTCCTGACGACTGCGACCTTGCCGGGCCGGTTGAGTGCCGGGCAGCGGCACGCGAGGCCGTGCCCGGCGAGCATCTCCGGGTCTTCGCGCATGTACGTCTCCGCGATGAACGCGAGAGCGGCAGCGTCCGAGTCGAACCAGAGGATCAGCGACCCGTCGGGGCCGGGCTCCGCTTCGACGGGGGAAGCGTGGATCGGATGGTCGAGGGGTTCCATCAGACTCGGTCCTCCATGCGGGCCTGCTGAGCGGTCAGCCAGCGGACCCGGTCGATGGCGAGCAGGATCTCCCGGTCGATGTCGTGCTCCGCGCCGGAGCAGGACGCTACGGCGTTGATCAGCGTGACGAGGTGTCGGCGGGTGGTCCCGCCGAGTTCGTCGAGTCGGTGGTTCATGACGGTGGCTCCTCTCGTTGTGGTTCCGTCGTCCCCGCCCGGGCCTCGAACCCGGGTGGCTGCCAGTCGGGGGCCTCGCAGGGTTAGCCGTCGGCGGGGTCGCCGCCGCCCATGACCCAGTTCATGGCGAACTCGGCCTCCATCTCTTGGCGGGCTTCCTCGTCTGCCAAGAACTGGTCGTGGTCGTAGTCGGTGGTTTCCATGTTGGTGGCTCCCTTCGTTTCCATACGGAGATCATAGCACACTTAGACACGCTTCACGCAACCCCGGTTAGACGACGACGGTCCGGGGAGGCGATTCCCCACCATTACGATCAGCGACAGACCGTAGTGACCTGAGTGTCCGGGTGCCCGAGTGGCCGGTCCGGCCAAGTCGTGCGCCCACCCATAACTGGGAGGCAGCGATGCCGGACTACGTCGTCACCGGAGGCCCGGACGGGACCGCCGGGGTCAGCCTCGGCTCCGATCACTACGCCCCGGGCGACCGCCTGACCGCCACGGCCCGCTCCGTGAAGTGGCTCGTCGACGGCGGCTACCTGACGCCCGCCGGGTCCGCTCCTGCCTCCGATGAGGAGGAGTAGCCGATGCCTACGTTCGTTCACGGCAAGTCGACCCGCGTCTACATCGACGAGTTCGACCTGTCCACGTACTTCAACAGCGCCGACGTCTCGGTCACGAACGAGACGGCTGAGTCGACGGCGTTCCAGTCGTCCTCGAAGTCGTACCTGCTCGGCCTGAACGACGGCACCGTGTCCCTCGCCGGAATGTGGTCGGCAGACACCGACGGCTCCGACGAGGAACTACAGGCCATCCTCGGCGCGACGACGACGCCGCTGCTGACCGTCGCTCAGGACGCCGGAACGATCGGCAACCGCTGCGTGATCGCCAAGGCCCACGAGATCAACTACGCGATCTCCAACCCGGTCGGAGACATCTCCGCCGTGTCCGCCGACCTTCAGGCGTCGACCGACGCGACGAGCAACGTCACGAACGGCGTCAAGTCCGGCGTCCAGTTGACGACCGGCGCCTCTGTCGCGTTCGGATCGCTCGGCGACCTCGCCTCGGTCGACAACGGCGCCTCGTCCGCGAACGGCGGCGCCGGGCTGCTCCACGTTCCGACCAACACGATCGGCGGCGGCACGACGACCATCAAGGTCCAGCACTCCGCCAACGACTCGACGTGGGCGGACCTCATCACGTTCACCGCTGTCGGCGCCGGGGCTGTCACCTCCGAGATGTCCGCCGTGTCCGGCACCGTCAACCGCTATCTGCGAGTCACCGCCTCCACGGCGGGCTCGTCCGGGGCGATCACCTTCATGGTTTCGTTCGCCCGCTACTGATCCAACCAAGGAGAAACCATCATGCCCACCTTCGTTCACGGCAAGTCGACGAACTTCCAGATCGACGACACCGGCGGCACCATCCGCGACATCTCCAACGTCTGTACGAACGTCGACTTCCCGGAGACGATCGAGACGGCTGAGACGACCGCGTTCGGCGCGACGTCGAAGTCGTACATCGTCGGCCTCCGCGACGCGACGATCTCGTGCTCCGGCTCGTGGGATGCCACGGTCGACGGGTACTTTCAGGGCGGCGCTGAGCCCGCGTCGCGTTCGTTCGTCTTCGGCCCCGCCGGGTCGACCTCGGGGAACGTGAAGTATTCCGGCGAGGCGATCCTGACGTCGTACTCGGTGTCGAACCCGGTCGGCGACGTCGCCACGTTCACCGCTGACTTTCAGGTCACCGGCGACGTCACCCGAGGCACGTTCGCCTAGAACTACAACTAAACACGAGGAGAGTGACCCAAGTGTCCAACCTTAGAGACCAGATCCGAGCCGCGTCGGACACCGAAGCCGAGATCGTCGAGGTTCCCGAGTGGGAAGTCGAGATCGAGATTCGGTCGATGACGGGTCGCCAGCGGGCGCAGATCATGACCGAGATCGCCCAAGGCGGCATGGAGAACGTCAACGTCGAGCACCTCTGGTCGTCAGTGCTGACGACCTGCCTGTACGACCCGGACAACGGCGAGAACGTCTTCACGCAGGACGACCTCGAATGGCTGATGACGGAGAAGTCCGCCGCAGTCATCGACCGCCTGTCGACCCGGTGTCTGGAGGTCTCCGGCATCACGGAGGCTGCGGCTGGCGACGCGGGAAAAGGCTCCTCGGGTTCGCCGACCGGCAAGGACGGCTGAACCCGGAGCGCCGGTTCTACTTCCGGCTCGCCCGCGAACTCGGAATGACGGTCGGGGAACTCCTAGAGCGCATGTCTTCGGCGGAGATCGCCGAGTGGGCGGCGCTCTATCAGATCGAGGCCGACGAGGCTGAACGGGAACAACGGAAGCAAAGGTAGAGGGACGACAGACAGATGGCTTTGGTGACGACGATCAAGGCGGTCATCGAGGCTGACTCGTCGAAACTCGCCCGGGGCCTCGACAAGGCCGGGGGTCAACTCCGCGACTTCGGGCAGAAGACGGCCCGGGCGGGCACGAAGGTGACCGCCGGCGTCACCCTCCCGCTGGTGGGGATCGGTACGGCGGCGTTCAAGACTGCCGCCGACTTCGAAGCGTCGATGACTCAGATCCAGTCGCTGGTCGGCCTCTCGGCTGAGACGGTGAAGGGGTTTGAGCAGGACGTCCTGAACCTCGCCGGGGAGACTGGGCGGGCTCCGAAGGAACTCGCCGACGCGATGTTCTTCATCACCTCAGCGGGTCTGCGGGGTGCCGATGCGGTGGAGGCGTTGGAGGCGTCCGCGAAGGCTGCCGCTGCCGGGCTCGGCGACACCGAGGTCGTCGCCGATGCGGTCACGAACGCGCTGAACGGTTACGAGGCCGGGTCGATCTCGGCGGCGCAGGCGACCGACATTCTCGTGAAGACCGTCGAGCAGGGCAAGGCGTCCGCTGCCGATCTCGCTCCGCAGTTCGGACGGCTCGTCCCGATGGCCGCTGAACTCGGCGTGTCGATGGATCAGTTGGGTGGCGGTCTCGCGTTCCTGACCCGGTCGTCGGGTGATGCTTCGCAGGCGTCGGTCGGCTTGAAGGGCATCCTGTCGAAGTTGGTGAAGCCGTCGCAGCAGGGCATCAAGGA
>JAERSW010000097.1 GCA_016845305.1 Acidimicrobiales bacterium | reverse complement strand
AGGACCAGCTCCACGGTGATCTCCGGCGGGTCGGTGGGGCCGCCGTCCAGGTACCACTGGCGGTACGAGGTCTGCGACCAGGTCGGCCACTCCAGGGTCAGGTCACAGCGGATGCGGGGCGGGTCGCCTTCGCCGGGCATGCCGTAGGAGGTTGCCCAGGTCACGTCGCCCAGCAGCACGTCGGCGTGGAACCGCTCCTCGAGGGCCTGGCGCTCCAGGCGGGCCGCCTCCAGGGCGTCGCGCAGCGCCCCGATGGCGTCGGAGAAGACGTGGTCGAGCATGCGACGCCGAGGCTAGTCATGGTCCCGCTCCCGGGCGTCCCGCCCGGTCGGCCAGACTGACCCCTCGTGTCCACCGGATCCCACCCGCCCTCCGTCCGTCGCCTCGACGCCGGCGCGGCCCGCAGCATCGCCCTGGCCGCCCAGGGCTTCTGCGACCCGGCGCCCACCGGTCGCGTCGATGCCCGCCACTTCCGCCGGGTGCTGGGCCGGCTCGGCCTCCTGCAGCTCGACTCGGTGCAGGCCGTCTGCCGGTCCCACTACCTGCCCGTCTACAGCCGCCTGGGCGTGTACGACCGGGACCGGCTGGACGACTGGCTCTGGCGGTCGGGCGAGATGTTCGAGACGTGGTCGCACGAGGCGTCCATCGTCCCCGTGGACCTCGAGCCGGCCCTGCGGTGGAGCCGGGCCCGGGCCCGGGCGGGGGAGACGTGGGCGGGGCTGGCCGCCCTGGACCGGGAGCGACCCGACTACGTGGCCGCCGTGCTCGACGAGGTCCGACGGAGCGGTCCGGTCACGGCCGCGGCGCTGTCCGATCCCCGGCCCCGGGACGGCACCTGGTGGGACGGCCGTTCCGACGGCAAGCGGGCGCTGGACTGGCTGTTCCGGATCGGCGAGGTGGGCAGCCGCCGGATCGGCAACTTCGAGCGGACCTACGAGGCCTTCGACCGGGTGGTCCCGGCCGAGGTCCTGGCCCGCACCACCCCCGACGAGGACGACGCCCTGCGCGACCTCCTGGAGGTGTCCGGCCGCTGCCTCGGGGTGGGCACCGCGTCCGACCTAGCCGACTACTTCCGCATCCGGACCCCGCTGGCCCGCCCCCGGGTCGCCGAGCTGGCCGAGGAGGGGCGGCTGGTGCCCGTCGAGGTCGAGGGCTGGCGGGAGCCGGCCTTCCTGCACCCCGATGCCGTCCGGCCCCGGTCGGTACGGGCCCGGGCCCTGCTGTCGCCGTTCGATCCGGTGGTGTGGTGCCGCCCCCGGGCCGAACGGCTCTTCGGGTTCCACTACCGGATCGAGATCTACGTGCCGGAGCCGAAGCGGGTGTACGGCTACTACGTCCTGCCGTTCCTGCTCGGCGACCGCCTGGTGGGTCGGGTCGACGTCAAGGCCGACCGTGCCGCCGACGGGGGAGCGGGCCGCCTGCTGGCCCGGGGCGTGTTCGCCGAGGACGGGATCGAGGACCTCGATCAGGGGTACGTGGCCGCCGAACTGAGCGCGGAACTGGACCGCCTGGCCCGCTTCCTGGGCCTGGCCACCGTCGAGGTGGGTCGCCGGGGGAACCTGGCCGCGTCGCTGCGCTCGGCCCGGGGGTCGTCCCGGGCCTGACCGGGGTCAGTCGTCCGGGTGCCGGGAGGTCTGGACCGTCCAGCCCACGTCGAGGGTGTAGGCGGCGTACCACTCGTCCATGCCCCGCCGTCGGGCCGACGCGTGCTCGCCGTGGGCCCGCCACGCGGCCGCGGCCTCCGGGTCGCGCCAGTACGACACGGTGATCCCCGTGCCGTCCGGCGAACGCACCGAGTCCACGCCCTCGAAGCCGTCCATGCCCCGGGCCAGCTCCTCCATGCGTGCCGCGGTGGCCAGGTAGTCGTCGTCGCCCGAACCGCTCCGGACGTTGGCGAACACGACCGTCCAGCGGGCGTCGGGCGACGGTCGTGGGGGAGCGTCCACCGGTTCGGCCCTCAGGAGCGGGCTCGCCGCCAGGCGGCGTGGCGGGCCGCGTGTCCGAGGGCCGCCACCGCCCGGTCGGCCGACGGGTAGCAGAGCCGCCCCGCGGCCCGCACGGCGGCCACCATCGGGTTGTCGGGCTGGGCGACGGCCAGCTCGGAGGCCACCAGCACCGGCTTGCCGTGGGTGGCCGATGCCTCGACGGCCGCCTCGGCGTAGCGGCGCTCCTGGCGCTCGTGGAAGTCCACGATGCGCTCCAGGCCGTGGTCGGGGTGGAACGGTCCGCTGCGGGTCAGCGCAGCGGTGTTTCCCTGGATGCCCAGGCCCAGCTGCACCACGGCGTCCACGCCGTCGTGGCCGGCCACGAGGTCCAGCAGTTCGGGGATGGTGTCGCGGGTCTCGCCGCCGGCCAGGTCCACCGGGTTGTTGTGGCTCCACCGTGGCGGGAGCATCGAGTCGATGGCGGCCATGAGGTCGTCGGGCAGCGGCGTCAACTCGAGGTCGGGGTGGGCGGTCACGGCGTCGGCGGTGACCACGCCCCAGCCGCCGGCCGTGGTCAGCACCACCACCCGGTTTCCGGTGGGCAGCGGCTGGGTGGCGAAGGTGGCCGCCGCGTCGAAGGCGGCCTCGATGCTCGGGGCCCGCACCAGGCCGGCCTGGCGGGCCATGCCGTCGAAGATCCGGTCGTCGGAGGCCAGCGAGCCGGTGTGGGAGGCCGCGGCCCGCTGGCCGCCGGAGGTCGCCCCGCCCTTGACGACCACGACCGGCATCCGGGGCGTGACGGACCGGACCCGCTCGAAGAAGTCCCGGCCGTCCTCGAGGCCCTCCACGTAGCAGAGGCCGACGTCGGTCTCCGGGTCATCGGCGAACCACTCCAGGTAGTCGGCGATGCCGGTGGCCGCCGCGTTGCCGGCAGACACCGACCGGCTGATGCCCACGCCGGTCTGCTCCGCGTAGTTGAGGAAGGCCGACACGAAGTTCCCGGACTGGGACGCCACCCCGATCCGGCCCCGGGGCGGGTAGGGGGCCACGATCTGGGCGCACAGTCCGGCCGGGGGCGACGTGATGCCCTGGCCGTTGGGGCCGGCCAGCACAAGGTCCAGCTCGTCGGCCAGCGCCACCAGCCGGGCCTCGGCCTCGGCGCCGTCCGCGCCGGCCTCCGAATAGCCGCCGGCGGCCACGAACACGGCCCGTACGCCCCGGGACGCTGCCGTCCGGACGATCTCCTCGTTGGCCGACACCGGGGTGCACACCACCAGCAACTCGGCGGCCCCGTCGGGGAGCGCCTCGATGGACCCCAGCACCGTTCGGTCCAGGATCGTCGCCGTCCCCCCTTCGGGGTCGGGCCGGCCCACGGCGAACACCTCGCCCTCGTAGCCGCACGACAGCAGGTTGTGGAGGGTCACGAAGCCGAACTTGCCCGGATGGCTGGACACGCCGGTCACCACCACGCCCTTCGGCTGGAACAGCGGGGTCAGGTCCCGGGCCATCAGGCGGTCCCCGTCCCGGGGCCGTCGTCCGTGCGCTCGACGAGGGCGTCGACGGCCACCGGGCGGCCGTCGACCACGATCAGCGGGTTGAGGTCGACCGAGGCCACGCCGTCGTCGGCGGCCAGGGCGCCGAGGGCGCACAGCGTGTCGACCAGCACCTCGCGGTCCACGGCCGGCTGGCCCCGGAACGGCCCCAGCAGGGCCTGGGCGCCGAGGTCGTCGACCAGGTCGTGGGCGTCGATCCGGTCCAGCGGGGCGAGGCGGAAGGCCACGTCGGCCACCGCCTCGGCCAGCACGCCGCCCACGCCCAGCATCACGCACGGACCGAACTGGGGGTCGCGCACCATGCCGGCGATCAGCTCGCGGTCGCCCTGCACCATGGTCGACACCAGCAGCTCGACGGGGCCGTCCTCGGGGCGGGCGGCGGCCAGCAGGTCGGCCGCCGCGGCCCGCACATCATCGGCCGAGCCGAGGCCGAGGCGCACCAGGCCCCGCTCGGTCTTGTGGGCGATGGCGTCGCCGCACAGCTTGACGACCACCGGCAGGCCCATGGCCTCGGCGGCGTCCGCGGCGGCGTCGGGGTCGGCCGCCGAGGCCCAGTCCGACACGGCCACGCCGGCATCGGCGACCAGGGTGCGCGAGGCGGCTTCGGAGAGGGTGCCCATCGGAGGCTCAGCCGGCCAGGGCGACGTAGCCGGGCTTGACCACGTCCTCGATCAGGGCCAGGCGCTCGTCGAAGGGCAGGAAGGCGCTCTTGAGCCCGTTGATGGTCAGCCAGCGCATGTCGTCGAGGCCCCAGCCGAACGCCTCGTGCAGGCCGGCCATCTCCGAGGTCATGGACACGTCGCTCATCAGGCGGTTGTCGGTGTTGACGGTGACCCGGAAGCCCAGGGAGCGCAGGAGCCCGATGGGGTGCGAGGCCAGGTCGGCCGCCGCCCCGGTGTGCACGTTCGACGTCGGGCACAGCTCGAGGGGGATGCGCCGGTCCCGGACGTAGGCGGCGAGGCGGCCCAGGTGGGCCGTGCCGTCGGCGTCCACGGTGATGTCGTCCACGATGCGGACCCCGTGGCCCAGCCGTTCGGCGCCACAGAACTGGACGGCCTCCCAGATCGAGGCCGGCCCGAAGGCCTCGCCGGCGTGGATGGTGAAGTGGAAGTTCTCCCGCTGCAGGTACTGGAAGGCGTCGAGGTGCAGCGTGGGCGGGTATCCGGCCTCCCGCCCGGCGATGTCGAAGCCGACCACGCCGCGGTCGCGGTAGCGGACGGCGAGGGCGGCCACCTCGCGCGAGTCGGTGGACGTGCGCATGGCGGTGACCAGCGTGCGGATGGTCAGCCCGGTGCCCGCCGAGCCGTCGGCGAAGCCGGCCAGGACCGCCTCCAGGACCTCGGGGAGCGCCATGCCCCGCTCGGTGTGCAGGGCCGGGGCGAACCGGACCTCGGCGTACACGCAGCCGTCGTCGGCCAGGTCGGCCGCGCACTCGGCCGCCACCCGGTGGCAGGCTTCGGGGGTCTGCATGACGCCCACGGTGTGCTCGAAGGTCTCGAGGTACAGGCCGAGGTCGAGGCGGTCGGCACCGCGGTGGAACCAGGTGGCCAGGGCGGCCTCGTCGTCGGCCGGGAGCCGGTGGCCGACCTCGTCGGCCAGCTCCAGCACCGTGGTCGGACGCAGCCCGCCGTCGAGGTGGTCGTGGAGCAGCGCCTTCGGGGCCCGCCGGATGGTCTCCCGGTCGAGCGGGGCTGCATCGGTGGGGGCCATGGGTCAGGCTACCCGTGACGCTCCACCGGCTGCCTCGCGGCGGCCTCTCGGCACCCCACCGGTGGCCTCGTGGCGGTCAGAACCCCCGCAGCGGCAGGTCCGGACCCCGCTGGAGCCAGTTGTCGGCCGGGTAGTCGGCCGTGCCGTCGATGACGTGCAGCGTGTAGGCCAGCCGCGACTGGTCCGAGGTGTTGGGGGCGCTCCAGTGGGGGAGGCACCCGTGGAAGGCGATGCACGTCCCGGCCGCCACCTCGAGGGGCACCAGGGCGTCCATGTCGTACGGCGTCGGATCGAGCACGTCGGTGGTCGTCCCGGCGCCCTGGCGGCGGAACCGGGTGCGGGCACCACCGGTGTGCCCGCCCGGGATGGCCCACATGCAGCCGTTGTCGACGGTGGCGTCGTCGAGGGCGAACCAGAAGCCGACCACCGACCGGGGCTCGGTCCACAGGAACGTGTGGTCGCAGTGGCACACCACCTCGCCGCCGATGTGCGGCGGCTTGAAGATGACCATGGACTGCAGCAGCAGCGGTTCCACGAAGCCGAGGTCGTCGGCCAGCCCGGCCAGCGCCCCGGTGCGCGAGAACCGGTCGAACACCGGGTCGCGGTCGTGCATGGCGTGGCCCAGCTTGTTCAGCGCCCGGTCCAGGGGCACCACCAGGTCGCCGGCGGCGTCGAAGGCGCCGTCCTCGAAGAAGGGGCGGACCACGTCGGCCGAGGTCAGGAACCAGTCGTCCTGAGCGTGGGTCTGCTCGGTGGTGGAGAACACCGTGGCCGCCCCGTCGGGGAGGCCACCGTCGGAGTAGTCGGACACGATGGCGTCGATGCGGTCCCGCAGGTCGCCCAGCAGCGCGAGGTCCACGAAGTCGGGCAGGACGACGTAGCCGTCCCGGTCCCAGGCGGCCCGCTGCTCCTCGGTGAGGACGCGTGGCACGGCCGCCTACTCCTGGCCGCGCCGGTAGGGGAGGCCGATGGCGGCCGGCGGCCGGAGGCGGCCGGCGGCGAACACCAGGACCAGCAGGGTGGCCACGTGTGGGGTGACGGGTGGCAGCTCGCTCACCACCTCCTCGGTCACGGCGTACCACCACAGCACCGCCACCGACGCCGCGGCCAGCAGGAACGCCGGCCGGTTCCGCTTCTGCAGGACGGCCCGTACCGCTTGGGCGGCCAGGGCCACGCCGACCAGCAGCAGCAGGGCGTGCACCGCAGTGCGGTCGCGCAGCTGCAGAGCGTCGGCGAAGCCGAACAGGAGCGACCCGAGGAAGGCGCCGACCGGCTGCCAGTTGCCGAAGATGACGGTGGCCAGGCCGATGAAGCCCCGGCCCTGCACCTGGTTCTCGCGGTAGATGCCGGTCTGCTCGATGGCGATGAACGCCCCACCGAAGCCGGCCAGGCCTCCGCTGACCACCACTGCGGTGAACTTCATGCGGACCACCGACACGCCGAGGCTGTTGGCGGCCACCGGGTGCTCGCCCGAGGACCGGACCCGGAGGCCGAAGGCGGTCCGCCACAGGATGAACACCGACGCCGGCACGAGGGCCAGGGCCAGCAGCGTGGCCCACGAGACGCTCCGGGTCACCCCGCCGAGCACGGCGGCCACGTCGGAGGCCAGGAACCAGCTCCGGTCCTCGATCCAGTGGAAGATGTCCGGCGTCGTCCAGCCGAACAGGTCGCCGCCGGCCAGGAACGGCACGTCCAGGCTGCCCACCGACTCCACCCGGGGCGACTGGGTCAGGCCGCCGCCGGGCCGGTCCACGAAGAACTCGCGGGACAGGAAGCGGGTCAGGGCGGGGGCGATGATGTTGACGGCCACGCCGGAGATGATGTGGTCGACGCCGAAGGTGACGGTGGCCACGGCGTGCAGGAGGCCGCCGGCCGCGCCGCCGGCGATGCCGATGACCAAGCCCCACCACGGCCCGAACTCGAGTGCCCCCCAGGCGCCGAACCAGGTGCCGAGGACCATCATCCCCTCGAGGCCGATGTTGACCACGCCGGCCCGCTCGGCCCAGATGCCGCCCAGGCCGGCCAGCAGGATGGGCACGGCCCGCCGCAGCGTCGACTCGGCGGTCCCCGACGAGACCAGGTCGGTGGTCTCGGGCCGGGCCAGTTCCTGCACGACCGCCAGGGCCAGGATGACGCCGAGGGCGGCCAGCATCCACCGCAGCACCAGCGACGAGCGCAGGGTGGAGGTCATGCCGGCGCCCTCGCTCCGGACGCCGCCGCGGCGTCACGGGCCTCGGCGGCCCGGCGGATGCGGTTGACCACCTCGTAGGCCACCACGGCCGACAGGACGACCACGCCCTGCAGGATCGACACGATCTCCCGGGGGGTGTCGCCGACCACGTCGAGGATGGGCGCCGCGCTGTCCAGCCACCCGAACAGCACGGCGGCGACGGCCACCCCGCCCGGATGATTGCGCCCCACCAGCGCCACGGCGATGCCGGCGAAGCCGAGGCCCCGGGTGAAGCCCAGGTCGTACTTGTGGGCGTCGCCCAGGATCTCCGGCAGGCCGATCAGGCCGGCCACGGCACCGGACAGCAGCATGGCCCGGACCACGGTGGCCGACGGGTCCACGCCGGACGCCTCGGCGGCGAACGGGTTGATGCCGGTGGCCCGCAGGTCGTAGCCGGCCCGGGTGCGGTTCAGGAACACGTGGAACAGCACGCCGACCACGATGGCCACCAGCAGGAAGCCCCACAGCTCGCGGCCACGCCCGATCTCCCGGGTGAACGTCTCGACGATGCCGTTGATCTGCGGGAAGCGACCGGACGGCGGGATCTCCGGCGTCTTCATGTTGAGCGTGGTGTCGGTCTCGTCCAACAGCCACGACCGCAGCAGGAAGCCGACCATGGCCAGGGCGATGGCGTTCAACATGATGGTGGAGATCACCTCGTGGACGCCCCGGGCCACCTTCAGGTACCCGGCCACGCCGGCGAAGGCCGAGCCCACGGCCATGGCCACGGCCATGATGAGCGCCACGTGCAGGACGGGCGGCAGGTCGACGGCCGCGCCGGCCGCCGCGGCCAGCAGGGCGGCCAGCACGTACTGGCCCTCCACCCCGATGTTGAACAGGTTCATCCGGAAGCCGATGGCGACGGCCACGCCGGCCAGGTACAGCTGGGTGGCCCGGTTGCCGGTCTCCACGAAGGTCTCCAGACGGGTGCCGTACGACAGCATCTCCGTCCACGCCTCCATCGGGCTGGTGCCCACGGCCAGCAGGACCAGCGACGACAGGCCCACGGAGAAGGCGAACGCCCCCACGGGTGCGGCCAGGGCCAGGACGAGGCGGCGCAGGTTCATGACGGGTCCCCGTCGCCGGAGGCGCCGGTCATGTGCCCGCCGAGCTGCATCGGGGTGGTGGTTGCCGGGTCCAGCTCGGCCACGATCCGGCCCCGCAGCATGACCAGCAGCCGGTCGGCCAGGCCGATCAGCTCCTCGAGGTCGGCCGACACCAGCAGCACGGCCAGCCCGTCGGCCCGGGCGGTCCGCAGGTCGGCCCACACGGCGGCCTGGGCGCCCACGTCAATGCCCCGGGTGGGGTGGGCGGCGATCAGCATCCGCGGACCGGCGGCCATCTCCCGGCCGATGACCAGCTTCTGCTGGTTGCCACCCGACAGGGCCCGGGCGGTGGTGTCGATGCCCGGGGTGCGCACGTCGAAGTCGGCCACGATGTCCGTGGTGGCGTCCCGGGCACCGCGCCGGTCGATCCACGGACCGCGGGCGTAGGGCGCCGTGGTCTGGTGGCCGAGCATGGCGTTCTCCCACAGGGGGGCGTCGAGCAGCAGGCCCCGCCGGTGGCGGTCCTCCGGTACGTAGCCCAGCCCGGCCTCGCGCCGCCGCCGGACCGGCCAGCCGGAGATCGACTCGCCGTCCAGGGCGATGTCGCCGCCGGTGGCCTCCCGCAGGCCCAGGATGGCCTCCACGAGGACGCCCTGGCCGTTGCCCTCCACGCCGGCCACGCCCACGATCTCGCCCCGTCGGACCTCCAGGTCGATCCCGTCGAGCGCCGGGCGGCCCTCGGCGGCGGGGATCGACAGGCCGCGGATGGCCAGCGTCACGTGGTCGTCGTCGGCCCGCGGCTCGGTGGACGGGGTGGGCAGGTCGGAGCCGACCATCAGCTCGGCCAGCTGGTGGGCGGTCACCTCCGACGGGTCCACGGTGGCCACGGTGCGGCCCTGGCGCAGCACGGTGATGGTGTCGGCGATGGCCAGCACCTCCTCGAGCTTGTGGTCGATGAAGATGATGGTGTGGCCGCGGGCCTTGAGCTCCCGCAGGTTCCGGAAGAGCTCCTCGACCTCCTGGGGGACCAGCACGGCCGTCGGCTCGTCGAGGATCAGGACCCTGGCCCCGCGGTACAGGACCTTGATGATCTCGACCCGTTGGCGTTCGCCGACCTCGAGGGTCTCGACGTGGTCGTCGGGATCCAGGTCGAGCCCGTAGGACCGGCCCAGGTCCTCCAGGTCGCGGCGTGCCGCGGCCCGGTCGATGGTGCCCCGGCGGGTCGGCTCGGCGCCCAGCACCACGTTCTCCAGCACGGTGAGCTGGTCGGCCAGCATGAAGTGCTGGTGGACCATGCCGATGCCGGCGTCGATGGCCTCCGACGGCGACGAGAACCGGACCTCGGACCCGCCGACGGTCATGGTGCCCTCGTCGGCGGCCTGCATGCCGTAGAGGATCTTCATCAGCGTCGACTTGCCGGCGCCGTTCTCGCCGACCACGGCGTGGATCTCGCCCTCGGCCACCCGCAGGTCGACGGCGTCGTTGGCCACCACGCCGGGGAAGCGCTTGGTGATCCCGGCCAGCTCGACGGCGGGGGTGGGGGCGTGGACGGTGGAGGTGGTCATGGGCGGAGCGGCGGCCGGCTCAGTAGAGGATCTTGTCGAAGAACGCGCGGGTGCGTTCGTGCGACGGGTTGGTGAAGACCTCCTCGGGCGGACCGACCTCCACGATCTCGCCCTCGTCGATGAAGACGAGGCGGTCCGCAGCGGCCTTGGCGAAGCCCATCTCGTGGGTGACCACCACCATGGTCATGCCCTCGCCGGCCAGCTCCAGCATGACGTCGAGGACCTCCTTGACCATCTCGGGGTCCAGCGCCGAGGTGGGCTCGTCGAAGAGCATCACCTTGGGCTCCATGGCCAGGGAGCGGGCGATGGCGACGCGCTGTTGCTGGCCGCCGGAGAGCTGTCGGGGGAAGGAGTCGGCCTTGTCGGGAATGCCGACCCGCTCCAGCTGGCGCATGGCCATGGCCCGCGCCTCGTCCTTCGAGCGGCCCCGGACCATGCGCTGGGCCAGGGTGATGTTCTCCACGACGGTGAGGTGCGGGAACAGGTTGAACTGCTGGAACACCATGCCCACCTCGGCCCGAACGTGGTCGAGGTCGGTGCCGGCGTCGGTGAGGGTGTGGCCGTCGACCACGACGGTGCCGGTGGTGGGGACCTCCAGCAGGTTGATGCAGCGCAGCACGGTGGACTTGCCCGACCCGCTGGGCCCGACGATGACGACCACCTCGCCCTCGGCCACCTCGAGGTCCGCGCCCTTCACGGCGTGGATGGTCTTCTGGAAGGTCTTGGACACGCCGGACAGGCGGATCATCGGCTCGGGGGCGTTCACCGTTCCCCCTTCCGGTCGCGGGTCATGCGGCGCTCCAGGACGCCGAGCAGGACCGACAGGCCGAGGGTCAGGCACAGGTAGATGAAGGCCGACACGAAGTAGCCCTCGCGGAACTTGAAGGTGCTGGCCGAGAACTGGCGGGCCCGCTGGGTGATCTCCAGCGCCCCGAGGACCGACAGCAGCGAGGTGTCCTTGAGGATGGCGATGAAGTCGTTGCCCATCGGCGGGATGATCGCCCGCATGGCCTGCGGCAGGACGACCGACCGCATGGTCTGGCGGCGTGTCAGACCCAGGGACCGGCCCGCCTCGGTCTGGCCGGGCGGGATGGACTGGATGCCGCCCCGGAAGATCTCGGCCATGTAGGCGCCGTAGATGACGGCCAGGGTGACCGTCGCCCGCATCTCGAACGACAGGTTGAACTCCCAACCGAACCAGGCGTCGAGGCGCTTGTTGAGCAGGTCGGTGCCCTCGGGGACGAGGATGAGGGCCACGGTGAAGATCAGCGGCAGCATCGGGATGCCGCGGACGAACTCCACGTAGGTGCGGGCCAGGTTCCGGATGACCACGTTGCGCGACATCTGGCCGGTGCCGGCCACCAGAGCGATGGCCAGGGCGATGCCGAAGGCGTACACGGTGGACCGGATGGTGAGGCCGAGGCCGGGAATGATCCGCTCCCAGGCCAGGGCGTAGTCCTCGTCGATGACGATCTGCCAGCCCATCCAGACGAGCACGCCCACGATGATCAGCGACCACCACGGGAAGGTGTCCCACCAGGGGCGTTCGTCGGTGACCCGGCCGTCGCGGGTGGAGCG
The DNA here is from genome assembly GCA_016845305.1 of Acidimicrobiales bacterium. Classification (GTDB taxonomy): domain Bacteria; phylum Actinomycetota; class Acidimicrobiia; order Acidimicrobiales; family MedAcidi-G1; genus UBA9410. The sequence goes on along the minus strand of JAERSW010000097.1, from coordinate 1,519 downwards.
GAAGTCGCTCATCGGGCGGCCCTCACCGCTGGCTCCTGTCTGGTGGCAAGGGCGCCGACCCTAGCCCGTCGGTCGGGGACGCGCCGGGGCCGATGGGCCCGAAAACGGGGGGAGGCCGGGCCTTTCGGCCCGGCCTCCCGTCACCGTCTCCCGGTCACCCCCTGGGGGCGTCCGGGGTCGGGTTCACCCCTCCGAGGGTGCTCAGCCAGCGGCCTCGGCGATCCAGCCGGCCACGAGGTCGGCGTTGTCGGACATCCAGCCCGACGCCAGCTCGGCCACGTGGGCCTGGGAGCCGTCACCGTCGGTCTGGTCGACCTGCAGGAACGAGATGTCCAGGATCGACGGACGGATCAGCGGGAACAGGCGACGCAGGAACCCGTCACCGGAGTCCAGCATGTCGGTACGGGCCGACACCTGGATGTCGGCGGCCTCCCAACCCAGCTGGCACGGCTGCGTGCACATGTCGGCACCGAAGGCCGTGAAGCCCTCGCCCTGCGAGTGGTTCTCGCCACCCTCCTTGCCGAGCGGGTTCGAGTCGTCGAGGACACCCTCGACCGACAACCACAGCACGTTGTCGCCGGGCACCAGCACCGTCAGGTACGAAGCCGGCGACCACGTGTACAAGATCCCCGGCTCACCGTTGTTGACGCGGTTCACCATCTCGGCGAACAGGGCGTCGTACTCGGCCTTGGTCTCCTCCATGTTGTCCCACGGCTCGGTGCCGTTACCGAACGCGATCTGGTTCTCGATGATGTCGTCACAGGTCCACGACTCCGGGCAACCCAGGATCTCTCCCTTGCCGTTGCCATCTGAATCGAGCTGCGACCACAGCGACTCGTCGCGGTTGATCTGGTCGATGGTGGACACGTTGTTGTCCTCGGCCCAGGTCTTGGTCACCAGGAAGCCCTGCACGCCGGAGTCCTGGAACAGGCCCGGCACGGCCTCGACGTGGTCGCCCACGAGGCTGCCGTCGGTCAGCTGGTTCTCGTACCACGAGAAGTGACCCGGGTACCACGAGTTGGCCCAGAAGTCACACGAACCCTCGGCCATCGCCGTGTACGCGTTGGACGGACCCAACTCGATCACCGACGGATCCGACACGCCGTAACCGGCCGTCTGGAGGATCTGACGCACGATCTCGGCCTGGATGTACCCAGACGCCCAGTTCGCACGACACATCGTCAACTCGACACCGTCGCCGGGCGTCAGGTCCACCGGAGCCGATGCCTCGGCGATCCAGGTGGCGACGCTGCTGGCGTTGTCGGCCATCCACCCCGAAGCGAGGTCGACGACGTGCTCCTGGGAGCCGTCACCGTCGGTCTGGTCGACCTGGAGGAACGAGATGTCCAGGATCGACGGCTTGATCAACGGGAACAGGTTCCGCAGGAACGGGTTGGCGTCCAGCATCTCGGTACGGGCCGACACCTGGATGTCAGCGGCCGACCAACCCAGCTGGCACGGCTGCGTGCACATGTCGGCACCGAAGGCCGTGAAGCCCTCCTCCTGCTGGTGGTTCTCG
>JAERSW010000096.1 GCA_016845305.1 Acidimicrobiales bacterium | reverse complement strand
CTGGCCGGGAAGGCGGCGTTCGTGACCGGCGCGGCGGCGGGCATCGGCCGGGAGACGGCGCTGCTGTTCGCCGCCGAAGGCGCCCGCGTGGCCGTCGTGGACGTGGACGCCGACGGTGCCGCCACGGTCGCCGCCGAGGTGACCGACGCCGGCGGCGAGGCGGTGGCCCTCGGCGTGGACGTGGCCGTCGAGGACGAGGTGGCGGGCGCGGTGGCCGACGCCGAGGCCGCCTTCGGGCGCCTGGACGTCCTGTTCAACAACGCCGGGATCATGCTGGCCGAGGACGGCGACGCCCAGTCCACCGAGGAGGACGTCTGGGACCGGACCATGGACGTCAACGTGAAGGGCGTCTGGTTCGGCTGCCGCCACGGCATCCCCGCCCTGCGGCGGGCCGGCGGAGGGTCGGTGGTCAACACCGCCAGCTTTGTGGCCCTCGTCGGGGCGGCCACCCCCCAGCTGGCCTACACGGCGTCCAAGGGCGCGGTGCTGGCCATGACCCGGGAACTGGCCGTCGTCCACGCTCGGGAGGGCATCCGGGTGAACGCCCTGTGCCCGGGCCCGCTGCGCACCGAGCTGCTGATGTCGTACCTGGACACCGAGGAGAAGCGACAGCGCCGCCTGGTGCACGTGCCCATGGGCCGGTTCGGCGAGGCGACCGAGATGGCGACCGCCGCCCTGTTCCTGGCCTCGGACGAGTCGTCGTACGTGACCGGCACCGACTTCAGCGTCGACGGCGGCCTGACCGCCGCCTACGTGACTCCGGAATAGGCGACCCCGGAAGAGGCGTCACCCCGGACGGGAGATCAGCCCGTCCGGCCGTAGAAGGTCTGCAGGGCCGAGTCGGACAGGCCGATGCCCGGCTGGTCGTTGAAGGCGAAGACCACCAGCAGGCGGGTCACCGGTCCCTCGGTGGGCGTCACCCGGTGCAGGGCGTCCCGCCCCCGGAACAGCACCAGCGCACCCGGCTCGAAGGACAGGGTCTCGACCGGGTGGGCGCCGTCGAGGACGGCGTCGACCACCTCGAAGCCCATGTCGCCGGTCGCCGAGCGGCGGGCCGCCGGGACGTACTCGAACCGGCCGCCGCCCTCCGGGGCCTGGAGCAGCATGGTGACGGCGAACGACGAGTTGTCGAAGTGCCAACCCAGCTCCCGGCCCGCCGAGGCGAAGTGCACGTTGATCGACGACAGGTCGTCGGCGTAGGGGTGGACGGCGTCGATGCCCAGCACGGCGCACAGGAAGTCCCGGAAGCCCGGGTCGTCGTAGACGGTGCGCAGCGGGGAGTCGGCCGGCACCTGGTCGTCGGCCAGCAGGCCCTTGCTGGACGCCACCTGCCGGTTGAACGGGTGGTCGTCAGCCAGGTCCGGGTCGGGCGGGGTGAGGTACACGTTGTGGGTGGAACCGGCATAGAACGCCTCGGCCTCCCTGGGTGCCGAGTCGGCCACCACCCGGGCGACGGCCTCTGCGGTGAAGAACCCCTCCAGCACCAGTGCCCCGTCGGCATCGAGTGCCGCGCGGCACCGCCGCCGGTGGTCGTCGTCGTCGAGGGGGTGCCGGTCCCGGTCGATGGCCGACGGGCCGGTGCCGGTGCTCACGCCAGCGCCACGCCGACGGCGGCCAGCGCGCCGGCCGGTGCGTCGGCGGCGAGCAGCGCCTCGGCGGCGGCCAGCTCGGGCGCCAGGTGGCGGTCGGGTCCGGGGCCGGGCACCGAATCGCGCAACAGGGCGATGGCGGCGCCGGTGGCGGCCGCGGGCACCAGCGGCGCCCGCAGGTCGACGGCCCGGGCCGCGACGACGTACTCCACGGCCAGGATCCGCCGCACGTTGTCGACGATGCGGCGCAGCTTGCGGACCGATCCCCACGCCATCGACACGTGGTCCTCCTGCATGCCCGAGGTCGGCAGCGAGTCGACCGACGCCGGGGCGGCCAGGCGCTTGTTCTCCGAGGCCATGGCGGCCGCCGTGTAGTGCCCGATCATGAGGCCGCTGTCCACGCCGACCTCGTCGGCCAGGAACGGGGGCAGGCCGTGGCTGCGGGTGCGGTCCAGCATCCGGTCCATGCGACGCTCGGCGATGGCGCCCACCTCGGCCAGGGCGATGGCCAGGAAGTCGGCGGCGAAGCCGAGGGGCGCCCCGTGGAAGTTGCCGCACGACTCGACCCGACCGTCGGCCAGCACCACCGGGTTGTCGATGGCCGAGGCCAGCTCGGCGTCGGCCACCCGGCGGGCGTGGTCGAGGGTGTCGCGGGCGGCGCCGTGGACGGCCGGGGTGCAGCGGATGGAGTAGGCGTCCTGGACCCGGGGGTCGTCGGTCCGGTGGCTGGCCACGATGGGCGAGCCGGCGAGCAGGGTCCGCAGGTTCGCCGCGCTGGCCTGCTGGCCGGGGTGGGGGCGCAGGACCTGGAGGTCGTGGGCGAACGGCCGGTCGGTGGCCAGGAGTCCCTCGACGGTGAGCGCCGTGGTCAGGTCGGCCTGGGCCAGGAGGCGGGCCGCGTCGTCGACGGCGAGGCAGAGCATCCCGAGGATGGCGTCGGTGCCGTTGGTGACGGCCAGGCCTTCCTTCTCAGCCAGCGCGATGGGCTGGAGCCCGGCGGCGGTGAGCGCATCGGAGGCGGGCCGCCGGCGGCCCTCGTGGTGGACGTCGCCCTCTCCCATGAGGGCCAGCGCCCCGTGGGCCAACGGCGCCAGGTCGCCGCTGGCGCCGAGCGAGCCGTACTCGGGCACCACCGGCGAGATACCGGCATTGAGGAGGTCGACCATGGCCCGGGCCACCAGCGGCCGGGTGCCGCTGGCGCCGAGGGCCAGCGTGCGGGCCCGGAGCAGGAGCATGGCCCGGACCACCTCGTCCTCGACGGGGTCGCCCATGCCGGCGGCGTGCGAGCGCACCAGCGCGGCCTGCAGGGCGGCGCGGCGCTCGGGCGGGATGGACACGGTGGCCAGGGCTCCGAAGCCGGTGGAGATGCCGTAGGTGGGCTCGCCCTCGGCGAGGCGTTCGACGACGGCCCGCGCCGCGGCCATGCGCTCCACCGCGGCGTCGGTCAGCTCGACCGCCTCGCCCCGGCGGGCCACGGCCACCACGTCGGCGATGGTGGTGCCGGGTCCGTCCAGGGCGACGGTCATGCCGCCACCGCCCCGAGGCCCAGCTCGGCCACGATGTCGACGGCGGCGGAGGCGACGGCGTCCTGCACGGCGTCCAGGTCGTGTCCGGTGAGGCGCACCGCGGGTCCGACGACCGACAGGGCGCAGCGCAGGCCGTCCGGCCCGAGGGCGGGGAGCCCGAGGGAGACCGCGGTGACGTCGGGTTCGACGGCGCCGGTGCGGACCCTCGCCGCGCCCGGCTCGGCGAGGGCGTCGCCCACCGCGGTGCCGACGGTGGGGACGTCCTGGCCCACCCAACCCACGTGGCGAACCTGCCGGGTGCCCTCGGCGACGGCCACGTAGGTCGCGGTGGCGTCGTCGCCGACGGCGAGGTAGGCGGACTCGCCGGTCCCGGCGGCCAGGCGTTCGAGGTGGGGCTGGGCGGCGGCCACCAGGCGGTCCAGGGGGCCGTCGTCGGGCAGCGAGGCGGCGATGCGCATGATGGTCGGGCCCGGGGCGAAGGTGCCCTCGGCGTCGCGCACCAGGTAGCCGCGGGCCTCGAGTGCCCGGAGGTGGCGCAGGGCGGTGGTGGGCGTCAGGTCGGTGGCCCGGGCCACGGTGGCCAGGTTGCAGCGACCCTCGGCGAGCACGGCCTCGAAGGCGTCGAGGACCCGGCCCACCGATCGGGGGACGGCGGCTTCGGCCGGGGCCTGTCCTGATGGGGTCTGACTGGATGGGGCCTGACCTGATGGGGCCGACGTCGGCGTAAGTGTCATCAGGTGACATCTCCTCTCATCTGTTGACAATCTAGGGCTCCTCCCGGCAGACTGCAAGCCCGGGCCCGGCTCCCACCCCCGACCGGACACCCCATGACTGGAAGACCCATGACCGGAAACACGACCGAACCCGTCACCGGCATCGCCGCACCTCGCGGCACCGACCTGACGTGTCGCGACTGGCCCCAGGAGGCCGCCTGGCGGATGCTCCAGAACAACCTCGACCCCGAGGTGGCCGAGGACCCCGACCACCTCGTCGTCTACGGCGGCACCGGCCGGGCCGCCCGATCGTGGGACGCCTACCGGTCGATGCTGGCCACGCTGGAGACCCTCCGGGCCGACGAGACGATGCTCGTCCAGTCGGGCAAGCCGGTCGGCGTGATGCACACCCACGAGTGGGCGCCCCGGGTGCTCATCGCCAACGCCAACCTCGTCCCCGACTGGGCCGACTGGGACGAGTTCCGCCGCCTCGAACACCAGGGCCTGACCATGTACGGCCAGATGACCGCCGGCTCGTGGATCTACATCGGCACCCAGGGGATCCTCCAGGGCACCTACGAGTGCTTCGCCGAGATCGCCCGTCGACGCTTCGGCGGCACGCTGGCCGGCACGCTCACCATCACCGCAGGCGCCGGCGGCATGGGCGGAGCCCAGCCGCTGGCCGTCACCATGAACGACGGCGTGGTCCTGATCGTCGACGTCGATCCCCACATGCTCCAGCGCCGCGTCGACCACCGCTACCTCGACGAGGTCGCCCCCGACTACCAGACGGCCGTCCGACGGGTCACCGAGGCCAGGGCGGCCCGGACCCCCCTGTCGGTCGGCCTGGTCGGCAACGCGGCCGACGTCCTGCCCCGCCTGCTGGCCGACGGCGTCGAGGCCGACATCGTCACCGACCAGACGAGCGCCCACGACCCCCTCAGCTACCTCCCCAACGACCTGTCGCCCGAGGCCGCCGCCGAGTTGAAGGCCAGCCAGCCCGGGGAGTTCACCCGACGGGCCCAGGCGGCCATGGCCGAGCACTGCCGGGCCATGGTCGGCTTCATGGATGCCGGCGCCGAGGTGTTCGACTACGGCAACAGCCTCCGGGCCGAGGCCCGCCTCGGCGGATTCGACCGTGCCTTCGACTACCCGGGCTTCCTCCCCGCCTACATCCGGCCGCTGTTCTGCGAGGGCCTCGGCCCGTTCCGCTGGGTGGCCCTGTCCGGCGACCCGGCCGACATCGCCGCCACCGACCGGGCCGTGCTGGAGGAGTTCCCCGAGAACGAGGGGCTGGCCCGGTGGATTCGCTTGGCCGGCGAACGGGTGGCCTTCCAGGGCCTCCCGGCCCGCATCTGCTGGCTGGGCTACGGCGAGCGCCACCGCCTCGGCCTGCGCTTCAACGAGATGGTCCGCACCGGCGAGTTGAAGGCACCCGTCGTCATCGGCCGCGACCACCTCGACTCCGGGTCTGTGGCCTCGCCGTACCGCGAGACCGAGGACATGGCCGACGGCTCCGACGCCATCGCCGACTGGCCGCTGCTCAACGGCCTCGTCAACGCCTGCTCCGGCGCCACGTGGGTCAGCATCCACCACGGTGGTGGCGTGGGCATCGGCCG
>JAERSW010000095.1 GCA_016845305.1 Acidimicrobiales bacterium | reverse complement strand
GTTCCCGGGGGAGGCCGAGGAGCCGTTCGCCGATGATGTTGCGCTGCACCTCGCTGGTGCCGCCGCCGATGGTCAGCGCCCGGGAGAAGTAGTGGCCCCACGCCCAGACGTCCTCCTCCTCGTGGTATGGGAAGTGGCCGTCGAGCAGGGTGGAGGTGCCCTCCAGGTCCTTGACCAGTGCCATGGCCTTCTGGCCGTGCTCGTCGCCGATGGCCTTGCGGATCGACGACAGCGGTCCGGGGTCGCCGCCGGAGACCTGGGCGCTCATGATCCGCTGGTTCAGGAGGCGCAGCACCACCATCTCGGTGTACAGGTCCGCGATGCGCTGGCGCAGGACCGGATCGTCGCAGCCGATGGAACGGACCTTGTCGAGGACCTGGTCGTCGTCGGGGCCGAGGCCCCACAGCACGCCGCCTTCGGACAGCGACACCCGCTCGTTGGCCAGGGTGACCTTGGCCAGGCGCCAGCCCTCGTTCTCGTCGCCGACCCGGTTGGCCACGGGGATGCGGACGTCGGTGAAGAAGGTCTCGTTGAAGTGGCGGCCGCCGGTCATCTCGTGGATGGGGCGGACCTCGATGCCCGGGGTGGCCATGTCGAGCAGCAGGTAGGTGATGCCCTTCTGGGGGATGCCGTCGTCGGCGGTGCGCACCAGCAGGATCCCCCACTCGGTGCAGTCGGCCCGGGTCGACCAGATCTTGGAGCCGTTGACCACGTACTCGTCGCCGTCGCGCTCGGCCCGGGTGCGCAGCGACGCCAGGTCGGAGCCGGCCTCGGGTTCGCTGAACAGTTGGCACCAGTCCTCGGAACCGTCGAGCATCGGGGGGAGGAAGCGCCGGATCTGGGTCTCGTCGCCGCCGGCGAGGATGGTCGGGCCGGCCCAGCCCACGCCGATCGACGGGTCGGGCAGCTCGATGCCGGCCGCGCCGAACTCCTGGTCGATGAGCATCTGGGTCTCGGCGTCCGCACCGCGGCCCCACGGTTCGGGCCAGTGGGGGGCGACGAAGCCGGCGACGGCCAGGTCGGCCCGCGACGGGTCGGGGTGCTCGGCGATCCAGGCGCGGATCTCGAGGCGGCGGGGGTCGTCGTCGGCGGGGAAGGTGAAGTCCACGGTGGGGAGCGGTTCGGTGGCTGGTTCCTGGCGGCGGGTCTCAGGTGGCGGGCCTACAGCAGCGTCGTGTCGGTCTCGAGGCCGAGGTGGAGTCGGCCGGTGAGCTCGTGGATGCGGGGGGCCACCATGGCATGGGTGGCCGCCACCTGCCCGTCCCGGACCATCCGCTGGAGCGGCTCGCGCAGGTAGACCGCAGCGCCGCCGGCCTCGCGGCCGAGGGCGGTCAGGGCGTCGGCGCATCGTTGGGCGGCGTCGCAGGCGGCCAGGCGGAGGCTGCGGCGGTGCTCGGTGGTCAGCGGGTCGCCGGCCTCGGCGGTGGTCCACGCCGCGCCGATGGCGTCGTGGAGGAAGGCCCGCGACGATCGGGCGGTGGCCTCGGCGGTCGACAGCACCGTCTGGGCCGAGCCGCGTTCGGCCAGCGTGCGCCCAGATCCCTCGGGCTTCTTGGCCGAGGCCAGTTCGGCGAAGCGGTCCACGGCGCCGTCCAGCAGGCCGATGGACACCGCGGCGATGCCGATGGCCAGCATCCCGTAGAACGGGAACCGCCAGGTGGGGCCGTCGAGGCGGGGCGTGGCGTCCATCATCTGGAGCCAGCGGCCCTCGGGGACGAAGGCGTCCTCGACCCGGTAGTCGGCCGAGCCGCTGCCCGACAGGCCGGTGACGTGCCAGGTGTCGAGGTGCTCGACGTCGTCGCGGTCGAAGAAGACGAACGGGGCGAACAGGCCGTCGTCGCGTCGGGTGGGCTTCCCGTCGGCGTCGACGATGCGGGTGCCGCCGCCGATCCACGTGCAGTGGCGGGTGCCGGATCCCCAGGCCCAGGTGCCGGTGACCCGGAGGCCGCCGTCGACGGGGACGGCCCGGCCGACCGGGGCGGCGTAGCCGCCGGCGCAGGAGTCGGGTGCGCCGAAGACGAGGTCGGCGACGTCGAGGGGGAGGAAGCCGGCCTGCAGGGTGGTGGTGCCGGCGATCATCACGCACCAGGCGGCGCCGCCGTCGTGGCGGGCCACCTCGGCGATGACGTCGGCGGCGGTGGCCACGTCGGCCTCCGGGCCGCCGAGGTCGGTCGGGGTGAGGAGGCGGAAGAGGCCGGCGTCGCGGAGGTCGGCCACGACGTCGTCGGGGAGGGTGCGGGTGGCCTCGATGCGTTCGCTGCGTTCGGCCAGCGACGGCCCGAGGGCCCGTGCGGCGGGGAGGAGGTCGGCGGCGGTGATGGCCATGGTCGATAAATCTAGAAGAACCTTCCAGAAACATCAATCCAGAGTAGAGGTGTCCTAGATTATGGGCATGGGCACCACGGAGGCGACCACCGAGTCGGCCCGGGCGACGCGCACCCGGACCGCGCTGGTCGACGCCGCGCTGGCCCGCCTGCGCACCGACGGCGCCTTCACCACCGAGCAGGTGGCCGCCGACGCCGGGGTCAGCGTGGCCACCGTCTACAACCGCTTCCCCGACGGGCGCGACGGCCTGCTGGCCGCGGCCTTCGACCGGTCCCTGGCCCGGGTGGTGGCCGCCGGCGACGAACCGCTGACCGTCGAGCACCTCCTCGACCACGGCCTCGAGGCCGCCATGGCCGCCATGGTCGACGGCCTGGCCGGGGCCTTCGCCGAGGAGGCCCTCGTGTTCCGGGCCGCCCTGGCCCGCCTGCCGGAGAGCCGGGCCATCCGCGACGCCTACCGCAGCCACGAGGCGGGCTCCCGGGCCGTCAACCGCCGGTTCGTGGAGCTCGGCCAGGCGGCCGGCCGGATCGCCGACGGCGACCCCGACGAGCTGGCCGACCTGCTGCTGGTGGTGGGCCAGGGCGTCAACAACCCGGTGCTGCTGGGGGCCGCCGACCGTGGTCCACTGTGCGCCCACCTGACCGCGGCCCTCGTCGCCGTCCTGTCCCCGGAGGACCCCGCATGACCGAACCGGACGGCGCCGCTGCCGGCGGCACGACCGTCGTCTACTGGCGTCGCATGTGCGGGTTCAGCGCCCGGCTCATGGCGGCGCTCGAGGAAGCCGGGATCGAGGTCGAGTACCGCGACATCTGGGAGGACCCCGACGCGGCGGCGTTCGTCCGGTCGGTCAACGACGGCGCCGAGACGGTGCCGACGGTGGTCCTGCCCGACGGCCGCGCCGTGACCAACCCGCCCCCCGACGCCCTCATCGCCCACCTGACCGCCGCCTGACCCCGTCCTGACCGGGACCGCGCCCGGCGCCCGTCCGGGGGTGGCCACTTGCGCACGGGGCCGGGGCGCGCGACCCTCGTCGGTCCGGACGGACCCGGGGGAACGCCTCGACGGCGAGGCGGCGGGCCGTCTGTTTCACGGAGATAGGGGGTCAGGTGATGGAGGTCTCCGTCACCGTCAACGGGACCGTGCGTTCCGCTGACGTCGAACCACGAACGCTGCTGGCGCACTTCCTGCGCGACGACCTGGGGCTCACGGGCACCAACATCGGCTGCGACACCAGTTCCTGTGGGGCGTGCACCGTGCTGGTCGACGGCCGCTCGGCCAAGTCGTGCACCCTGCTGGCCGCCCAGGCCGACGGTGCCGAGGTCACCACCATCGAGGGCCTGGCCGGCGAGGACGGCCTCCACCCGATGCAGCAGGCCTTCCACGAGTGCCACGCCCTCCAGTGCGGCTACTGCACCCCGGGCATGGTCATGGCCGCCGTGTCGCTGGTCGACGAGTACGACGACCTCGACGGCGACTCGGTGCGCGAGGGCCTCGAGGGGAACCTCTGCCGCTGCACCGGCTACCAGAACATCGTCAAGGCCGTCCTGGCCGCCACCGAGTGACGGGGGAGGACGCGACATGACCGACACGCTCGACGCCACCAGCCCGTTCGCCGGAGGGATCGTCGGCGAGGCCCGCCTCCGCAAGGAGGACCCGGCCCTGCTGACCGGCGAGGCGAAGTTCATCGACGACCTGGCGCTGCCCGGCTCGCTGTGGATCGCCTGCGTGCGCAGCCCCCACGCCCACGCCCGCATCACCTCGATCGACACCTCCGAGGCCCTGGCCACCGAGGGGGTCGCCGCCGTCTACACCGGCGCCGACCTGGCCGACGCCTGGGCGGCCCCGCTGCCGTGTGCCTGGCCGGTCACCGACGACATGAAGAACCCGGCCCACCACCCGGTGGCCATCGACAAGGCCAACTACGCGGGTGACATCGTGGCCGTGGTCGTGGCCGAGTCGCGCTACGCGGCGGCCGACGGGATCGAGGGCGTGGTCGTCGACTACGAGCCGCTCGACGCCGTCGTCGACCTGGCCGACGCCGAATCGGACCGCGTCGTCATCCACGAGGACTGCGGGACCAACGTCTCCTACGACTGGGCGCTCGTCCCCGACCCGGACGCCGTCGACGCCGCGTTCGCCGACGCCGTCCACCACGTCACCGAGACCTACGTGCACCAGCGGCTCATCCCCGCGCCCATGGAGCCGAGGGGCGTGGCCGCCGTGCCGTCGCCCCACAACGGCGACATGACCCTCTACTCGTCGACGCAGATCCCCCACATCCTCAAGGTGATGGCGTCGCTCACGCTCGGCCTGCCCGAGCAGAAGGTGCGGGTCATCGCCCCCAGCGTGGGCGGCGGCTTCGGCTGCAAGCTCAACGTGTACGCCGAGGAGATCATCTGCATGGCCCTGGCCGGCCGCCACGGCGTGCCGGTGCGCTGGACCGAGACCCGGACCGAGGCCGCCGGCTCGACCATCCAGGGCCGGGCCCAGCGCCAGACCATCGAACTGGCCGCCGACGCCGACGGCCGGCTCACCGCGGTGCGGGCCACCCTGCTGGCCGACATGGGCGCCTACCTGCAGCTGGTCACGCCCGGCGTGCCGCTGCTCGGGGCCTTCCTCTACCACGGGCTGTACGACGTGCCCGCCTACGCCTTCACCTGCCGGAGCGTCTTCACCAACATGACGCCCACCGACGCCTACCGGGGCGCGGGCCGGCCCGAGGCCACCTACGCCATCGAGCGGGCCATGGACGCCCTGGCCGTCGCCGTCGGCGTCGGGCCCGACGAGATCCGGTCCCGGAACTACATCCCCACGGAGAAGTTCCCCTACGACTCGCCGGCCGGGCTGATCTTCGACTCGGGCAACTACCAGCCCACCCTTGACCGGGCCAAGGAACTGGTCGACTGGGACGGCCGTCGGGCCGAGCAGGCCGACCGTCGGGCCGCCGGGTCGACGAAGCAGTTGGGCGTCGGGATCTCGTCGTACGTCGAGATGTGCGGCCTGGCCCCCAGCCGGACCCTGGCCGCCCTCAACTACGGGGCCGGCGGATGGGAGTCGGCCACGGTGCGGATCCTGCCCACCTGCAAGGTCCAGGTGGTCACCGGCAGCACGCCGCACGGCCAGGGCCACGAGACCTGCTGGTCGATGATCGTGGCCGACCAGCTGGGCGTGGACCCCGACGACGTCGAGGTCCTGCACTCCGACACGGCGATCTCGCCGCTGGGCATGGACACCTACGGGTCGCGGTCGCTGGCGGTGGGCGGCACGGCGCTGTGGATGGCCACCGAGAAGGTGGTCGACAAGGCCCGCACCATCGCCGCCCACATGCTCGAGGCGGCCGCCGAGGACCTCGAGTTCGCGGGTGGCGTGTTCTCCGTGAAGGGCAGTCCGGACAAGGAGGTACCGCTGGCCGGCGTGGCCTTCGGGGCCTTCACCGCCCACGACCTGCCCGACGACGTCGAGCCCAACCTGGAGGCCCAGGTCACCTTCGACCCGGGGAACTTCGTCTTCCCCTTCGGCACCCACATCGCGGTGGTCGAGGTCGACGAGGAGACCGGTGCCGTCGACCTGCTCGACTACGCGGCGGTCGACGACTGCGGCAACCAGATCAATCCGCTCATCGTCCAGGGCCAGTTGCACGGCGGCATCGTGCAGGGCGTGGCTCAGGCCCTGTGGGAGGACGCCGTGTACGACGCCGACGGACAGCTCCGGGCGGCCAACCTGGCCGACTACCTGGTGCCGTCGGCCGCCGAGTGCATCGACATGAAGCTGGACCACACCGTGACCCCGTCGAACAGCAACCCGATGGGGGTGAAGGGCATCGGCGAGGCGGGCACCATCGCCTCGACGCCGGCGGTCATGAACGCCGTGGTCGACGCCCTGCGGCCCCACGGCATCACCGACATCACCATGCCGGCGTCGCCGATGACCGTCCGACGAGCCATCGAGGTGGCCGGGGGAGGTGCGTCGTGATCCCCGCAGCGGTCGACTACGTCCGGGCCGACTCGGCCGAGGCGGCCGTCGCCGCGCTCGGCGAGCACGGCGACGAGGCCAAGCTGCTGGCCGGCGGCCAGTCGCTGGTCCCCCTCATGAAGCTGCGCCTCGCCACCCCGACCGTGCTGGTCGACGTGGGGCGGGCCGCGGACCTGTCGGGCATCGCCGTCGACGGTGACACCGTGTCCGTCGGCGCCCTGACGACCCACAGCGCGCTGGAGCACTCGGCCGAGCTGGCCGCCGCCTGCCCGCTGCTGGCCCACGTGGCCTCGCAGGTGGGCGACCCGGCGGTCCGCCACCGGGGCACGCTCGGCGGCTCGCTGGCCCACGCCGATCCGGCGTCGGACCTGCCGGCCGCCGTGCTGGCCCTCGGGGGGACGCTGGTGGCCACCGGCCCCGGCGGCAGCCGGGAGATCGCGGCCACCGACTTCTTCACCGGCTTCCTGGAGTCGGCGCTGGCCGTCGACGAGGTGCTGACCGAGGTCCGGGTGCCGGTGTCGACCGGTGGCTGGTCGTACCAGAAGTTCAATCGGCGGGCCCAGGACTGGGCCATCGTCGGGGTGGTCGTCGCCGAGGGCGGTGCCGGCGTGGCGCTGGTCAACATGGGGTCGACGCCGATGCGGGCGTCGGGGGTGGAGTCGGCGCTGGCCGGCGGGGCCTCGGCGGGCGACGCGGCGGCCGTGGCCGCCGACGGCACCGAGCCGCCGACCGACAACAACGCCGACGGCGCCTACCGGGAGCACCTGGCACGGGTCCTGACCGGCCGGGCCCTGGCCGAGGCGGGCGTCGGGTAGCCGGAGCGCTCCGGGTCGCCCCTACGGACCACCGGGGAGGGTCTCGCAGGGCTCGCCGTCGCCGTCCCGGTCGAGGCGGGCCACATCGCCGTACGCCTCGACGTAGGTGTCGAACCATGCCTTCGCCTCGGCGTAGGTCTCGAAGTCGCCGCAGTTCTTCGCGTCGCCGGGGTTCGGGGGCGTACCGTCCCCGGTCTCCGAGCCGTCGCCCAGCGACGGGCCGAGGTCGATCGGGTCGCCCAGGTCGATGGGGTCGCCCAGTTCGATCGGGGCCTCCGGCGGGATGAAGGCGCCCGGATCGCCGTCGCAGCGGCCGAGCATCTCCCGAAGGGCGTCGAGTTCGGCCGAGGTGACGGTCAGCGCCCACCGGACCTTGATGTCCATCCAGGTGTCGGCGTAGTCGCACCAGTACGACTCGTCGGGTGGCCGCCACGCCTCTGGGCCCTTGTCGCCCTTGGAGCGGTTGGCCGAGGCCGTCACGGCGATGAGGTGGCGGGGGTCGTCGAGGTCGTTGGCGAACCGCTTCTTCGTGGCCCGATCCCACGCCCAGCCGCCGCTGCGGTGGGCGTTGGCCAGGGGCACGAAGTGGTCGACGTCGAGGCTCCGGGGATCGTCGACGAAGGTGCCGGTGAAGGCGGCGAACCAACGGCCGCCGGTCACCAGGCAGCCGTCGGCCCGCAGGAACGGCGATGACCGGATCTCCTCGGTCATCAGCACCTCGTGCCGGGTGTTCAGGCAGTCACGGTCGACATCCGACCAGCCACCACCCCAGTCGTCCCGGTCGTAGCCCTCTCGCCGGGGCTGGTCGTCGACCACCAGGCGGGCCAGGACCGACCCCGGCCAGCCGGTCGCACCGTCCCCGGAACCGGTGGTCGTGGTGGCCGGGACCGTGGTGGGCGGAACCGTGGTCGAGGGTGCCGTGGTCGACGGTGCCGCGGTCGAGGGAGCAACGCCGGTGGTGGTGGGAGGATGGCTGTTCGGCGGGGCGACCTCGGGTGACCCACCACTGCAGGCGCCCGCACCGACCGCCAGCAGCAGCACGACCGGGCCCGCCAGCCGGGGGAAGTGCGGCACGCCGCCAGTCTTCCAGAGTTGGGTCCTCCAGAGCCGGGGGCCCGCTTCCGGCTACCGGAGGAGGCGGTTCAGCCAGTCGACCCGTCGGGCCGGACGCCCCGTGCGCGCCTCGGCCCGGTCGGCTCCGGCGGCCATCCACAGGCCGGCGTTGATCCCGATCCAGCGCAGCGGCTCGGGCTCCCACTTCCGGGCCACGTGCCCGATCCACGGCAGGTCGGTCCGCTCGCTGTCGGTCCCGGTGACCAGCTCGGCGATGGTGTGCCCGGCCAGCTTGGCCGTGGCCACCCCGTCACCCACGTAGCCGCAGCCCCAGGCCAGCCCGGTGGCCCGGTCGAGGCCGACGGTCGGCGTCCAGTCGCGGGGCAGTCCCAGCACGCCGCCCCAGCGGTGGGTGATGGCCGTGTCGCCGAGGACCGGGAACAGCTGCCGGAGGCTGGCCTCCACCTCGTCGTGGACCGGATGGTGGACGCCGGTGGTCGACACCACGCCGGAGCCGAACCGGTACGGGGCGCCCCGGCCGCCGATGGCGATCCGGCCGTCGACGGTGCGCTGGCCGTAGATGATGAGGTTGCGGCCGTCGCCGAAGGTGGGGCGCTGGTGCAGGCCGATCTCGTCCCACACGTCGTCGGACAGTGGCTCGGTGGCCACCATCATCGAGTAGACGGGGACGACGGTCCGACGGTGCCCCTCGAGGTCGCGGGTGTAGCCCTCGGTGGCCCGCACGACCACCTCGGCGCGCACGGTGCCCCGGTCGGTCTCGACCCGGGCCCGGCCGGTGGCGTCGGCCGGGTGGATCGACGCCACCGCCGTCTGCTCGAGGATCGTGGCGCCGAGCCGCTCGACGACGTCGGCCAGGCCACGCACGAGCCGTGCCGGGTGGATGGCGGCCACGTGCGAGTTGAACCAGCCGCCCTGCAGGTCGGTGGCGTTGCAGATGGTGCGTGCCTCGTCGGCGTCCACCCAGCGGACGTCGTCCTCGGTCAGGCCGAGGTCGTGGCGGGCCCGGACGCCGGCGGCGAGGCGCTGGGCCTGCGGGCCGCTGCGGGCCATGTCGATCCAGCCACCCCGGGTGTAGTGGCAGTCGATGCCCTCGGCGTCGGCCACCCGGCCGATGTCGTCGATGGCGTCGTACAGGCCGCGCATCTGGCGGACGGCGGCCTCCGGCGTGGAGCGGGCCGCCCAGTCCATCGGCGAGACGGAGTACTCGCCGAGGGCCCAGCCGCCGTTGCGGCCCGAGGCGCCGTAGCCGGCCACGTCGCGTTCCAGCAGCACGACCCGCAGCGACGGGTCGAGGCGGAGCAGGTGGTAGGCGGTCCACAGCCCGGTGTAGCCCGCACCCACGATGGCCACGTCGGCGTCCCGGTCGCCGTCGAGGCCGGGACGGGGTTCCAGCGTGCCCGGCACCGTGTCCAGCCAGAACGAGACGTCGCGCAGGCTCCCGGTCTCCATGGTCGCCGAACCTAGGTCGGGTCAGCTGTCGAAGCCGATGCCGAAGCGGTCCAGCAGGGCCAGCCACGGTCCCCGCCGGCCGTCGCGGCGGTCGCAGCGTTGGATGGCCCGACGGGTGAGCTGGATGGCCGGCCAGCGCAGCGGCTCGGGCGGGAAGGGGAACGGTCGCCGACGGACCATGGACAACTCGGTGCGTTCGGTGGTGCGACCGTCGACCAGGTCGAGGGCGACCCGGGCGCCGAAGCGGCTGGCGCCCACCCCCAGCCCGGTGTAGCCCGCCGCCCACGACACCCGTCCGCCGTGGGTGGTGCCCCAGGCGCAGGTGAACCGGCTGGTGGTGGCGATCGGCCCGGCCCACCGGTGGGTGAACCGGATCCCCTCGAGCTGCGGGAACGTGGCCAGGAAGTGGCGGGCGAGGGTGCGGGTGGTCCGGTCGTCGTGCTCGACCTCGGGGCCGACCCGGTTGCCGAAGTGGTAGAGGGCGTCCCAGCCGCCCCACAGGATCCGGTCGTCCGGGGTGAGCCGGTAGTAGTGGAATTGGTTGCCGACGTCGCCGACCCCCTGGCGGCCCGACCAGCCGAGCGCGGCCTTCCGGGCGGCGTTCAGCGGTTCGGTGGCCAGCACGTGGTCGTAGACGGTGGCCACCGAGCGGCGCACGCCGCGGATCGGCGGGCGGAAGGCGTTGGTGGCCACCACGGCCCGCGACGCGGTGACGGTGCCGGCGTCGGTGCGGACCTCCACCCCCGGTCCCGAGCGGGAGATCGCCTGCACGGCGGTGTGGTCGTGGAACCGGACGCCGGCCGCCTCGGCAGCCGACCGGAGGCCCCAGGCCAGGCGGGCCGGGTCGAGCATGATCGTGCCGTCGGGGAGCAGCAGGCCGCCGCGGTAGGCGGGGGAGTCGACGAGGGCCCGGGTGCCCGTCGCGTCCAGCAGCTCGACGTGCATGCCGAGCGCCCGGTGGGCCTCGGCGCTGGCGGCCAGGTCGGCGACCTGCCAGTCGGCGACGGCCACGCCCAGCTCGCCGGTGCGCTCGGCGCCGCAGTGGATGCCGTGGCGGGCGATGGTGGCCTCGATGCCGTCGAGGTTGTCGTCGCCGAGTCGGGACAGCTCGGCCATCTCGTCGGGCCAGTGGCCGAGGCCGTTCTCGAGTCCGTGGGTGAGCGAGGCGTCGCAGAAGCCGCCGTTGCGGCCCGACGCGCCGACGGCCGTCTCGCCGGCCTCCAGCACCACGACGGATCGTCCGGGGTCGGCTTCGACGGCGCACAGCGCGGTCCACAGGCCGGTGAAGCCGCCGCCCACCACGACCAGGTCGGCGTCGGTCCGGCCGGCCAGCGCGGGTGCGGCTGTCGGACGGTCGGGGTGGGCGAGCCACAGGATCGACGGTGCGGCGTCGGCCAGTGCGGCGTCGACC
Organism: Acidimicrobiales bacterium; assembly: GCA_016845305.1. Classification (GTDB taxonomy): domain Bacteria; phylum Actinomycetota; class Acidimicrobiia; order Acidimicrobiales; family MedAcidi-G1; genus UBA9410. The sequence goes on along the minus strand of JAERSW010000095.1, from coordinate 6,303 downwards.
AGGGCCTCGTCGGGCACGTGGCCGACGGCGTCGAGGAAGGAATCGGTGGTGGATCCGCTCATCGGGGACCTTCGTCGAAGCCCGACGTTTCAACGGAAGACGTTGCCGTTACGGACAGTAACGACGAAATCCGTCGTAGCACTGGCATTCCGACAACCGATTCGTTAGTGTGCCGCACGACACGGAGGGTACTCCCTCCGACACCGCAGGGCGAGGGGCTCCGCCGGCACGGCAGGCGATGTCCTCGAGGGACCCGGGAAGGACCGACGTCGATGGACGCAACCACGAACGGACAGCACCCGGCGGTCGAACTGACCGGCGTCTCCAAGCGCTTCGGCGACCGGTCGGGCACCGAGGTCACCGCCGTCGACGACGTCGACCTGACCATCGGCGACGGCGAGTTCTACTCGCTCCTCGGCCCGTCGGGCTGCGGCAAGACCACCACCCTGCGGATGATCGCCGGCCTGGAACTCCCGACCGCCGGTTCGATCCGCATCCACGGCGAGGAGATGGGCCTGCGCCCGCCCAACAAGCGCCCCGTCAACACCGTCTTCCAGAGCTACGCCCTGTTCCCCCACATGTCGGTGGCCAAGAACGTCGGCTTCGGCCTCGAGATGCGCCGGGTCCCACAGTCGGAGCGCAAGGCCCTCATCGACTGGGCCATCGAGCTCGTCGAGATGGGCTCCATGGCCCACCGCAAGCCCACCCAGCTGTCCGGCGGCCAGCAGCAGCGCGTCGCCCTGGCCCGGGCGCTCGTGAACCGCCCCGAGGTGCTGCTCCTCGACGAGCCGCTCGGCGCCCTCGACCTCAAGCTCCGCCACCAGATGCAGGTCGAGCTCAAGAACCTCCAGCGCGAGGTGGGCATCACCTTCGTCTACGTCACGCACGACCAGGAGGAGGCGGTCACCATGAGCGACCGCATCGCCGTGATGCACGACGGCCGGCTGCTCCAGGTCGACACGCCCGAGGCCATCTACGAGCGGCCCACCACCCGCTTCGTGGCCGACTTCATCGGCAAGACCAACTTCCTCGAGGCCACCGTGGCCGGCGCCGACGAGGTCGTGCTGGCCAACGGCGACCGCCTGCGCCTCCCGTCGGAGCACGCCAGCGGCTCGGCGGTGGCCGTCACCGTCCGCCCCGAGCGCCTCACCGTGCACCGTCGGGGCGAGGCCCCGGCCGACCGCCACACCGTGGACGGCCGCGTCGAGACCGTCACCTACCTCGGCAACGCCGTCGTCTACGGCGTCGGCGTCGACTGGATGCACCTCGAGGTGCGCTGCCCGGCCACGCTGGCCGGCGACCGTCGGGACGTGGGCGACGACGTGACCGTCTCGTTCGAACCGCAGCACGCGGCGGTGGTGACCGGCTGATGGCCGTCGACGCCCCGACCCGATCGCCCGGGGACGGACCCCCGGTGCTGGAGGGGACGTCCGAGGTGGCCACCCCCGGCCTCGAACGCGAGGCCGAGCGGGCCAAGGCGCGCCAGGGCTTCCTGCTCGGCCTGCCCACCATCGTCTACCTGCTGCTCTTCTTCGTCATCCCGCTGGGGTTCGTCGTCGCCTACTCGTTCGCCACGCGGACCCGCAGCGGCCGGACCGAACTGCGCGACTTCAACCTCGACGCCTACGCCCGCCTCGGTGACGACATCGTCATGACGGTGGCCTGGCGGTCGCTGTGGATGGCCGTCGTCGCCACGCTGATCTGCCTGGTGCTGGCCTACCCGCTCGCCTACTACATCTCGACCCGCAGCCCGATGGTGCGCAACCTGATGCTGGTCGGGGTCATGATCCCGTTCTGGTCCAACTTCCTGATCCGGACCTACGCCTGGCGGGTGCTGCTGGACAGCGACGGCCTCGTCACCCAGGCCTTCGAGTTCATCGGCCTCGGGGACGGACGGATCCTGTTCACCTCCAACGCGGTCATCCTGGGCCTCGTCTACGGCTACCTGCCGTTCATGGTGCTGCCGCTCTATGCGGCCATCGAGCGCATCGACTGGAGCCTCGTGGAGGGCGCCCGCGACCTGTACGCCAGCGGCTGGTCGGCCTTCCGCCGGGTGGTCTGGCCGCTGTCGAGGCCGGGCGTCATCGCCGGGTCGATCCTCGTCTTCGTGCCCAGCTTCGGTGCCTACGTCACCCCGGCCATCCTGGGCGGCAACAAGGAGGGACTGCTGGGCAGCTACATCGTGCTGCAGTTCCTGTCGGCCCGGAACGGCCCCGTCGGCTCGGCGGTGTCGGTGGTGGTGCTGGCCGTGATGCTCGTGGCCACGCTGGTGTACTTCCGCAGCGGAGGGAAGAACCTGTGAGCAAGGGCGTCGCCAAGTCGACCGCCGAGCCCCAGGGCTTCAGCCGCTGGCTGCTACGGGGCCATTCGCTGGGGGTCTTCGTCTTCTTCTACGCACCGATCGTGGTGCTCTGCATCTTCTCGTTCAACGACAGCAACGCCGTCGGCAACTGGAACGGCTTCACCCTGGGCTGGTACGAGGCCCTGTTCGACAACGACAACATCCAGTCCTCGATCTGGGTGTCGGTGAAGGTCTGCGTGTTCTCCACCGTCATCGCCGTGGTGCTGGGCACGGCCGGAGCGCTGGCCCTCGAGCGGTTCCGCTGGTGGGGCCAGAAGGCGTTCGACGCCGTCCTCTACCTGCCCATCATCATCCCCGACGTCACCATGGCCGTGATGATGCTGGTCTTCTTCAACGAGGCGGCCGGCTGGCTCGACTGGATCCCCGGCATCGACCTGCAGGACGGCCTCGAGAAGCTGGTGCTCAGCCACGTGGCGTTCAACATCTCGTTCGTGTCGGTGGTGGTCCGGGCCCGCCTGGCCAACCTGGACGCCTCCATGGAGGAGGCCGCGGCCGACCTGTACGCCAACCGGTGGCAGGCCTTCCGCCGCGTGACCCTGCCGCAGATCATGCCGGGCGTGATCGGCGGGGCACTGCTGGCGGTGACCATCTCGCTGGACGACGTGGTCGTCTCCAGCTTCGTCTCGGCGGTCGGGGGCACCCCGCTGTCGGTGTTCGTGTTCGGCATGTTGCGCAAGGGGGTCAGCCCCCTCGTGAACTCCGTGTCGGTCGTGATGTTGGCGGCGTCGATGGCACTCGTGCTGGCGTCGCTCGTGATCTCCCGGGCATCGGGCTCGGAGAGGGAGGAAAGGTGAAAGCCATGAAGAAGTGGATGAGGTTGGTCGCCCTGCTGGCCGTCCTCGGCGTGGTGGCCGCGTCCTGCGGCAGCGACGAGGAGTCGGCGGGCGCGGATTGCGAGGCCGGCGAGACCGACGGCGACCTGGCGTTCTTCAACTGGTCGGAGTACATGGACCCCGACCTGATCACGGCGTTCCAGGACGAGTTCGGCGTCACCGTCACCGAGGACTTCTACCCGTCCAACGAGGAGATGTTCGCCAAGGTGTCGGCCGGCGGCACGGGCTACGACGTGATCGTCCCGTCGGACTACATGATCTCGATCCTCGTCTCCGAGGGGATGATCCTGGAGCTCCAGAAGGACGCCATCCCGAACCACGTCAACGTGAGCGACAAGTTCAACGACCCGCCCTTCGATCCGGGCAGCGTCCACACGCTGGCCTACCAGTGGGGTACCACCGGCATCGGCGTCGACCTCGGCGTGACCGGTCCCGACGTGCCGCTGACCTGGGGCCTGCTGTTCGACGCGGACCTGGCCGAGGAGTACGGCCTGTCGGGCAGGATCAGCCTGCTGGACGACCCGCGCGAGACCGTGGGAGCGGCGCTCAAGTACCTGGGCTACTCGCTCAACTCGACGTCGGCCGACGAGCTGGCCGAGGCCGAGGCGGTCATCGCCGACGCCGTCAGCCGGGTCGCCGCCTTCGACTCCGACCAGTACAGCGAGCTGGTCGTCGCCGGCGAGACCATCGTGGGCCACGGCTACAGCGGCAACTTCCTCTGGGACTTCGAGGAGGGCGAGAGCGAGTACACGTACTTCGTGCCCGACGAGGGCGGCACCAAGTGGGTGGACGGCATGGCCATCCTGGTCGACGCCCCGCACCCGTGCACGGCGCACGCCTTCATCAACTTCCTGCTCGACGCCGAGAACGGCGCACAGCTGACCAACTACAACTGGTACGCCAGCCCGAACGCGGCGTCCGAGCAGTACATCGACCAGGAAGTGCTCGACAACCAGATCATCTACCCGTCGCAGGCCACGATGGACCGCCTCGAGTTCATCGAGGACACGGGTGACTTCGAGATCGAGTACACCGACGCCCTGACCCGGGCGCGCGGCTGATCCACCCTCCCTTCCGGCCGCGGGTCGGGGGCGCGACGAGCGTCCCCGGCCCGCCCGGCCGGGGTGGGACCCGCTCCGGCCACGACGCCGGGACGAACCTGACGACACGACACGACCGACGACGGGGCGACGACGATGAGCGAACACCAGCGACTGGCCGAACTGGCCGAGAAGCACCTGTGGGGACACTTCTCCGTCCTCAAGAACGACATCGACGGCACCCGCGTCATCGAGCGGGGTCAGGGCTGCCACGTGTGGGACGCCGAGGGCAACCGCTACCTCGACGGCCTGGCCGGCCTGTTCGTGAGCCAACTGGGGCACGGACGCCCCGAGCTGGCCCGGGCCGCCGGCGACCAGGCGGCCACGCTCGGCTACTTCCCCATCTGGACCTATGGCCACCCGACGGCCATCGAGCTCTCCGCGAAGCTGGCCTCGTTGGCGCCGGGCGACCTCAACCGGGTGTTCTTCACCACCGGTGGGTCCGAGGCGGTCGAGTCGGCCTGGAAGTTGGCCCGCCAGTACTTCAAGCTCACCGGTAGGCCCGACAAGGTGAAGGTCATCAGCCGGAACCTCGCCTACCACGGCACGACCATGGGGGCGCTGTCGATCACCGGCCTGGAGTCCATCAAGACGGTCTTCGAGCCGCTGGTGCCCGGCGCGGTGAAGGTCCCGGAGACCAACCACTACCGGTGCCCGACCTGCCAGGACGACCCCCACTGCTCGCTGCACGCCGCCGACGCCATCGAGGAGGCCATCCTCCGCGAGGGCCCCGACACCGTCGCCGCCCTGTTCGTGGAGCCCGTCCAGAACGCCGGCGGCTGCTTCACCCCGCCGCCCGGCTACTTCCAGCGGGTCCGGGAGATCTGCGACCGGTATGACGTGCTGATGGTGTCCGACGAGGTCATCTGCGCCTACGGGCGCATCGGCCACATGTTCGGCTGCGAGCGCTATGGCTACCAGCCCGACATGATCACGTCGGCCAAGGGCCTGACTTCGGGCTACGCGCCGCTCGGCGCCATGCTGGTCGGCGACCGGGTCGCCGAGCCGTTCGTCGGCACCGGCGACTCGTTCCTGCACGGCATCACCTTCGCCGGCCACCCGGTGAGTTGCGCCGTGGCCCTGGCCAACCTGCAGGTCTTCGAGGACGAGGGGATCATCGGCCACGTCCAGGCCAACGAGGACGCCTTCCGGGCCGCCCTCGACGACCTGGCCGACCTGCCCATCGTGGGCGACATCCGCGGAGCCGGCTACTTCTACGGCATCGAGCTGGTGAAGGAACGCGAGGGCCGCGTCTCGTTCGGCGACGACGAGCGTGAGCACCTGCTGCGGGGCTTCCTGTCGAACCGCCTGCTGGAGATCGGCCTGATCTGTCGGGCCGACGACCGCGGCGAGCCGGTCATCCAGCTGTCGCCGCCGCTGATCGCCGGGCCGGACGAGTTCGAGGAGATCAACGCCAAGCTGCGTCAGGCCCTCACCGAGGCCATGGCCGAGATGGGCATGTGATCGACGTGTCCAGGACCGAAGGCGGAGGAGCGGCGGCGTGAACGAGCTCACCGGAGCGCCCGGCCGCTCCACCAGCGAGGTCTTCGTCCTCGACGACGTCGACCGGGCCATCATCACCGAACTGCAGGACGACGGCCGGATGTCGTACGCCGACCTGTCGCCGCGGGTCGGCCTGTCGCAGGCCGCGGTGCGCCAGCGGGTCAACCGCCTGCTGGAGCGCGGCGTCATGCAGGTGGTGGCCGTCACCGATCCGCTCAGCCTCGGCCTCAACACGCAGGCCATGGTCGGCATCACCGTCTCCGGCGACGTGCGCAAGGTCGCCGCCGCCGTGTCGGCCAACCGCGAGGCCGAGTACGTCCTCATCACCGCCGGCCGCTACGACGTGCTGGCCGAGGTGATCTGCGAGGACAACGACGCCCTGCTGGCGCTCGTCAACGACCGGATCCGGTCGATCGACGGCGTGGCGTCCACCGAGGTGTTCTCCATCCTGAAGATGGAGAAGATGACGTTCGCCTGGGGAACCGGCTGAGCCGACCCCCTCGGG
>JAERSW010000094.1 GCA_016845305.1 Acidimicrobiales bacterium | reverse complement strand
CTCCGGGGCCTTCCCCGGGCCTTCCCCCGAGACCGGACAGACCACGAGGAGGTGCTCCGTGCACCGACCTGACATCCATCCACCGGGCATCCACTTGCCAGCTCGCAACGGGCCGACCACCCACGGGCCGACCACCCGCGAGGCGACCTTCTACGGGTCAACCAGGCCCAGGTCGTCGATCGCGACGGCCTGCCACGCCCGACTCGTCGTGTGGTGCCTCCAGCCCGCCGACGACGACGACCGGGGCCAGACCACCGCCGAGTACGTGCTCCTCATCCTCGGCGCGGCGACCATCGCCATCCTCGTCACCAGCTGGGCCTCGGCCACCGACAAGGTCTCGCGGCTCTTCGACCGGGTCCTCAACTCCCTGACCAACAAGGTGGGGTGATGCAGCGCCACGGCAGGCGGGACGACCACGGGCAGGCCACGGTGGAGCTGGCCCTCGTGCTGCCGGTCCTGGTGGTGATGGCCATGCTGCTCGTCGAGGTGGGGACCACGGCGCGGACCGCGGTCCTCGTCCACCACTCGGCGCGCGAAGGCGTGCGGGCCGCGGCGGTCGGCGGATCCATGCGCCGGGTGGAGGACGCGGTGTTCGGCTCGTCCGGGCTCTCGCCGGCCGACACCGAGGTGGAACGGGTGGTGGTCGACCGGCGGGTCACCGTCACCGTGGTCCACCTCGCCCGGACCGACGCGCCCCTCGTCGGCCCGCTGGTCCCCGACGTGCGCCTCGTGGCCAGCGCCAGCATGTTCCTCGAGTGACGGGCCGTCCGGCGGGGGCTCTCCGGAGGGGGCTCTCATGGAGAGAGGTGCCGGTGCGGAGGCCGTCGCTGCGAAGGGTGGGGAACGGACCGGTGGTCTAGCGTCGGGGGCGAGGGGCCCGACCGGCGGGCCGGACCGTGGACACGGGGGTCGACGGCCAGGTGCAGTTCGACGTCCACCGGTCATCGCTGGCGCCCGCCGTTCCGGCCGGGGTGGTGCTCCGGGCCCTCGGCGACCTGGACATGGCCGGTGCTCCGCGACTCCGCAGCGCCGTGGTCACCGAGGTGGCCGCCGGTGCCCGCCTGCTGGTCCTCGACCTGACCGGGGTCGACCACCTCGACTCGGCCGGCCTGGGCGTGGTCATCGGGGCGCTCCGCCGCCTGCGGGCCCATGACGGCGACCTGCGGCTGGTGTGTCCCGAATCCCGGCTCCGACGGGTCTTCGAGGCCTGCGACCTGGACCGGATCCTCGAGCTCCACGCCGACGTCGACGCGGCGGTAGCGGAGGCGACCGTCCGATGACCCGTCGGCGCGGGCGGACCACGTCGGGCATCGAGCTGGCCATCCCGCCGCGGCCCGAGTACCTGCAGCTCGTCCGGGCCGTGGTCGGGGCGGCGGCCGGGACGGGCCCGACGGGCAGGACTCCTCCCGATCCCGGCCGGGTGGCCGACCTCCGCCTGGTGGTGTCCGAGGCCGTCACCAACGCCATGGAGGCCCAGGCCGCGGTGGGCGCGCCCGAACGGATCCTCGTGCGGTGCCGGCCCGAGGAGGGTCGGATCGTCGTCGAGATCGTGGACCGGGGCCCCGGCTTCGATCCCGACGCCGTCCCCGACCTCCCCCCGGTCACCGACCACGAGCGGCTGGACCACGAGTCCGGACTGGGCCTCTCGCTGATGGACCGCCTGGCCGACGGCGCGGTGGTCGAGACCGGTCCCGACGGCACCCTGGTGCGCCTCACCGTCGACCACTCCTGACCGACGCATCCGGCCCCTCACGGTGCCGATCGCCGGGCGCCCCGCAACGGGCCTCCCACCGGATGTCACGGCCCGACCGTTACGGTTTCCGGCGAACGACCGACGAGCCGACCGGGAGGGAGGACGACCGTGGCCGGTGGCATGCCGATGACCAGGAGCACGTGGCTGGGCAGCGATCGCGCCCTCGCCCGGGCCATCGGGCGTCCCGTCATGCGGTTCCTGGGCATCGAGGCGGCCGGTGGCGTGCTGCTCATGGTGGCCACCGTCGTCGCCCTGGTGTGGGCCAACTCGCCGTGGTCCGGGTCGTACCACGACCTCTGGCACAGCGAGGTCCACCTGGCCATCGGCGGCTTCGCCCTCGAGCACCACGGCCACCCGCTGACCCTCCACGAACTGGTCAACGACGCCCTGATGGCCGTCTTCTTCTTCGTGGTCGGCCTCGAGATCAAGCGCGAGCTGGTCGACGGCCACCTGCGGGACCGCCGGGCGGCGATGCTGCCCGCCGCGGCCGCCGTCGGCGGGATGGTGGTCCCGGCACTCCTCTTCTTCGCCCTCAACCCGTCGGGCGACGCCGCGGCGGGCTGGGGCATCCCCATGGCCACCGACATCGCCTTCGCCGTCGGCGTGGTGTCGGTGCTCGGGCCCCGGGTGCCCACCCCGCTGAAGGTCTTCCTGCTGTCGTTGGCCATCGTCGACGACATCGGGGCCATCCTCGTGATCGCCGTCTTCTACACCAGCGAGCTGGCCACCGGCTGGCTGGGCCTCGCCGTGGCCACGTTGGTGGTCGTGACGGTCCTGGCCCGGATGAAGGTCTGGTACGTACCGGTGTACGTCGTGCTGGGAGCGGTCGTCTGGTACGCCACGTTCCGCTCGGGGATCCACGCCACCATCGCCGGCGTCGCCATGGGCCTGCTGGCCCCCGCCCGGCCGCTGCTGGGGCCCGACGACCGGCCGGCCATCGAGGTGGGATCGGTCGACGCCCACGGGCTGCGGTCGGCCCGGTTCCGCCTGAACGAGTCGGTGTCGGTGGCCGCCCGTCTCGAGCACCAGCTCCATCCCCTCACCGGGTTCGTCATCATCCCGGTCTTCGCCCTGGCCAACGCCGGGATCGAGCTCAGCGGCGACTCGCTGTCGGACGCCCTGACCTCTCCGGTGACCCTCGGCGTGGCCCTCGGCCTGGTGGTCGGCAAGATCGCCGGCGTGGGGCTGTTCACGCTGGCCGCCGTGCGCCTCGGCCTCTCGGCGTTGCCGGGTGGTGCGACGGTCCGCCACGTGTTCGGGATCGCGGCGATCGCAGGCATCGGCTTCACCGTGTCGATCTTCGTGGCGGGGCTCGCCTATGACACCCCGGCCATGCTGGACGAGGCCAAGGTGGGCATCCTCGCCGCCTCGGCGGTGGCCGCCACCGTGGGCCTGGCCATCCTCGCCGGAGCGCGGTCCGACGGCAGCGAGTCGCAGGACCTCGACGCCGAGGTGGAGGCGGACCTCGAGGTCGGCCCGGCGATCGTCGGGTCGGACCCCCCGGAGGCCGGAACATGAGCCGGGCCCTGGTCATCGTCGAGTCGCCGGCCAAGGCGAAGACGATCGCCGGCTACCTGGGCGACGGGTTCGTGGTGGAGTCGTCGATCGGCCACATCCGCGACCTCCCCATGCGGGCCTCGGAGGTCCCGGCCGCCTACAAGGACCTCGACTGGGCCAAGACGGGCGTCGACGTGGACAACGGCTTCAAGCCGCTGTACGTGGTCAACGCCGACAAGAAGTCGCAGATCTCGCAGCTGAAGCGCCTCCTGAAGGACGCCGACGAGCTGTACCTGGCCACGGATGAGGACCGGGAGGGCGAGGCCATCGCCTGGCACCTGCTGGAGGTCCTGAACCCCAAGGTGCCGGTCCACCGGATGGTCTTCCACGAGATCACGAAGTCGGCCATCACCGAGGCCCTGGCCAACACCCGGGACCTGGACACCCGCCTGGTCGACGCCCAGGAGACCCGCCGCATCCTCGACCGCCTCTACGGCTACGAGCTCTCGCCGGTCCTGTGGCGGATGATCGGCAGCGGCCTGTCGGCCGGTCGGGTCCAGAGCGTGGCCACCCGGATGGTGGTGGAGCGCGAGCGGGAGCGGATGGCCTTCACGGCCGCCGACTACTGGGACCTGACGTGCCATCTGGCCACGGCGGGCGGCGAGGGGTTCACGGCCCGCCTGGTGGAGGTGGACGGGCGGAAGGTGGCCACCGGCCGCGACTTCGACGACGACGGCCGGACCACCGGTGACGTGCTGGTGCTCGACGAGGCGGCGGCCGGCACGGTGCGCGACGGGCTCGAGGGGCGGCCGGTCACCGTGGACTCGGTGGAGCCCAAGCCGTACCGGCGGCGCCCGGCGGCCCCGTTCACCACGTCGACCTTCCAGCAGGAGGCCGGACGTCGGCTGCGCCTGTCGGCGTCGCGAGCCATGCACGCCGCCCAGGGCCTGTACCAGAAGGGCTACATCACCTACATGCGGACCGACAGCACCACGCTGTCCGACACCGCGGTGAACGCCGCCCGGGCCGAGGCGAGGCAGCGGTTCGGCGAGGACCACGTGCCCGACGCCCCCCGCACGTACGCCAACAAGGTGCGCAACGCCCAGGAGGCCCACGAGGCCATCCGTCCGGCCGGCGACCGGTTCCGCCACCCCGACGAGGTGCGGCGCGAGCTGCCGAAGTCGGAGGCCGACGTGTACGAGATGGTGTGGCGGCGCACCGTGGCCTCGCAGATGACCGACGCCACCGGCGAGACGGTGCGCCTCCGCCTCTCCGGCGACCTGGCGACCGGCGCCTCGTCGGTGGGGGCCCGGGCCACGGTGGCGGCCAGCGGCACGGTGATCCACCACCAGGGCTTCCGTCTGGCCTACGAGGACCTCGCCACCCCGGCAACCCCCGACGCCCCCCGGAACGGTGGCGACCCGGGAGACGACGCGGCCGAGGAGCGGGTGCTGCCCGCGGTGTCGGTCGGCGAGTCGGTGGACGTCGCCGAGGTGGAGGCGGACGGCCATGCCACGAAGCCTCCGGCCCGGTACACCGAGGCTTCCCTGGTCAAGGGTCTCGAGGAGCACGGCGTGGGCCGGCCCTCCACCTACGCCTCGATCATGGAGACCATCCAGCGGAAGTACGTCTTCAAGAAGGGCAACGCCCTGGTGCCCACGCTGAGTGCCTTCGCGGTGACCACCCTGCTGGAGCGCCACTTCCCGAAGATGGTCGACTACGGCTTCACCGCCTCGATGGAGGAGGACCTGGACGAGATCGCCGGCGGTCGCGCCGAGAGCGTCCCGTGGCTGGACGCCTTCTACTTCGGTTCCGACGACGACATCGGCCTGAAGGCCAAGGTCACCACCCGCCTCGGCGACATCGACCCGAAGGGCGTGAGCACCGTGGACCTGGGCGTCACGTCGGACGGCGAGCCGGTGGTGGCCCGGTTCGGGAAGTTCGGACCGTACGTGCAGGTGGGCGACGACACCCAGTCCATCCCCGACGACCTGCCACCCGACGAGCTGACCGTCGAGAAGGCGCTGGAGTACCTGAACGCACCGGCCGACCGGGAACTGGGCACCGACCCGGAGACCGGGCTGGTCGTGGTGGCCCGGTCCGGGCGCTTCGGGCCCTACGTGTCCCTCGGCCGCCCGCCGGAGCGCCCGGCCCCGTCGTCGCCGGAGGGCCGCCTCATGGCCCTGCCCCGGAACAAGAAGGAGGTGAAGGTGGCGCTGGCCTACCTTCGCCTGGCCGCCGGTCGCCTCGACCTGGCCGCTGCCACGACCATCCTGAACGTCCCCAAGCGGGGGATCGGAAAGGGGGCGGTCGATGCCGTGAAGGACGCCGTTTCGACGGGCCGTTCCGTCGTCGAGGCGTTGCGGGATGCCGAGGGGCTGGGGATCACGGGCAAGCCGTTGACCGGCATCGGAGCCTTCCTGGCCCTCGGCGAGGAGCTGCACGGCCTGCGCGACGAGGGCCCGGCCGCCGTGCTGGAGGCGGCGATCGAGCGCTCCGGCTACGGCGACGAACTCCGGGCCGACGAGAAGGGGGCCGCCCGGTTCGAGAACCTGGAGAAACTGGCGGAGGCCGTGGGTGCCTTCGAGGACGTCGAGTCGGTCCTCGACGAGATGGACCGACAGGCCGGCCTCGACGACCAGCCCCGCCCCCGGACGGCCTCGCTGTTCGAGACGATGACCCTGGAGCGCATCACCTTCGAGGACGCCATGCAGCTGCTGAGCCTTCCCCGCACGGTGGGCGTGGATGCCGACGGAGAGGAGGTCACGCTGCACAACGGTCGGTTCGGTCCCTACCTGAAGAGGGGGCCGGACACCCGCAGCATCGAGAAGGAGGAGCAACTCCTCACCATCACCCTCGACGAGTGCCTGTACCTGCTGTCCCAGCCCAAGCGTCGGGGGCGCAACGCCCCCAAGGCGCCCCTGCGCCTGCTGGGGGTCGATCCGGAGACCGGGAAGACGATGGAACTGAAGGACGGCAACTGGGGCCCGTACGTGACCGACGGGGAGTTCAACGCCTCGCTGCAGCGTGGGGACGCCGTGGAGGAGCTGACCGACGAGCGGGCCGCCGAGCTGCTGGCCGAGCGTCGCATGAAGGGCCCGGCCAAGAAGAAGCCCCGGCGCCGGTAGACCGCGCCGGTCCGGGGAGGCACCCGGGACGCCCGGGACGGCTCCCGTAGAGTGGCCGGGTGACCGAGGGGAACGGACCGGTGGGCGGGCCGCCGCCCGGTGGGGAACGCGGCGATCGGCCGGTTCCCGGCGACGAGTTCACGCCGTTCCTGCCCCTCGACGGTCGACCGTCGCTGCGGTCCAGGCTGTTCGGGACGCCCGCCTTCTTCCGGCTGTGGTTGGCCCAGGTGGTGTCGGCCACCGGCGACTGGCTGGGCCTGCTGGCCATCTCGATCCTGGCCATCCGGGTGGGCTCCGGCAACGAGGGTGCGGCGCTCAGCCTGGTGCTGGCCGCCCGAATCGTCCCCGGCTTCTTCTTCGGTCCGGTGGCCGGCGTGCTGGTCGACCGGTGGGACCGCAAGCGAACCATGGTCACCTGCGACGTCGGACGGGCCGCGGTGATGGTCGCCCTGCCGTTCGTGGACACGTTGGTCGGCCTCTTCATCGCCTCGTTGCTGCTCGAGGCGTTCACCATGCTGTGGGGCCCGGCCAAGGAGGCCTCGGTGCCCCACGTGGTGCCCGAGGACCAGCTGGCCACGGCCAACTCGCTGTCGTTGGTCGCCGCCTACGGGACGTTCCCCCTCGGGGCCGGGCTCATGGCCCTGTTCGGCCGCCTGTCCACGGCGCTGTTCGACTCGGCGTGGGCCGACGACGTGCGCCTCGACGACATGGGCCTGGCGTTCTACGCCAACGCCCTGTCGTTCCTGGTCACCGGCTGGCTGATCCTCACCCTGGACCTGCCCAAGAGGCCCCGAGCTGAGAAGGACGAGGCCCGCGGGCGGCACCTCGCCCTGGCCCATCCGGTGGCCGAGCTGCGCGAGGGCTGGCGGTTCGCCTTCGGGAACCCGGTGGCCCGGACCGTGAACCTCGGCCTGGCCACCGGCCTGATCGGTGGCGGGATGCTGGTCCCGTTGGGCGCCATCTACGCCGACGAGGTGTTGGGAGCGGGCAAGTCCGGGCTGGGGGTGCTCATCACCGCGCTGGGGCTCGGCGTGGCGGCCGGCGTAGGCCTGGTCACCTGGCGCCAGAAGCACCTCGACAAGGCCCGGTCGTTCACCGTGGCCCTGACCGGGGCCGGGGTCTTCCTGGCCCTGGCGGCGTCGATCGGCCAGGTGCACGTCTCGACGTCGATGGTCTTCGGCATCGGGATCTGCGCCGGCGCGGTGTACGTGCTGGGCTTCACCCTCCTGCACGAGACGGTGGACGACGACCTGCGGGGCCGGATCTTCTCCACCCTGTACCTGCTGGTCCGGGGCTGCGTGCTGCTGGCCCTGGTGGTGGGGCCGCTCATGGAGGACCTACTGGACCGCCTGTCCAGCGTCCTGTGGGACCGCCACGTGGAGCTGTTCGGCGTCGGCGTGGCGGTGCCGGGGGTGCGGCTCACCCTGTGGTTGGCCGCGCTCATCATCTTCGCCTCGGGGGCCGTGGCGGCCGGGTCGCTGCGGGCCGGCCTTCGTTCCGGGGCCCGGGGTGGGACCGTCGACGGTGCGGGCGGCGGTGACCCCTCGTGACCGGCCGGTTCATCGCCGTGGAGGGGGCCGACGGGACCGGCAAGTCCACCCAGGCCCGCCTGCTGGCCGAGCACCTCGGCGCCGTGTTCACCCGGGAACCGGGGGGGACGCCGCTGGGCGAGCGGATCCGGGGCCTGGTGCTGGACCCCGACGGCGAGGGGCCGGTGGACCGGGCCGAGGCACTGCTCATGGCGGCCGCCCGGGCCCAGCACGTGGAGCGGGTGGTGGCTCCGGCGTTGGCCGCCGGTCGCGACGTGGTGTCGGACCGGTACGTGGCCTCGTCCATCGCCTACCAGGGCCACGGGCGGGGCCTGGGTGCCGACGCGGTGGCCGAGGTCAACCGCTTCGCCACGGTGGGCCTCGAGCCCGACCTGGTGGTGCTGGTGGTGCTGGACGTCCCGCTGGCCGCTGGCCGACTGGGCGGTGACGGCGACCGGGACCGGATCGAGCGGGCCGGCGACGACCTGCAGGCGGTGGTGGTGGACGCCTACCGGGAGATGGCGGCCGCCGAGCCGGACCGCTGGGTGGTGGTCGACGGCTCGGGCACCATCGAGGAGGTGGCGGCCCGGGTGGCCGCCGCCGTCGACGGACGTCTGGCGTCGTGACCGCGCCGGACGGGCCGGCGCGCCTCGACGACGACGGCCTGTGGGCCGGCATGCCGGGCCAGCCGGCGGCCGTCGCGCTGTTGCGCGGCGCGGTGGCGGCACCGGTGCACGCCTACCTGCTGGTCGGTCCTCCCGGGGCTGGTCGCTCCGAGCTGGCCCGGGCCTTCGCGGGGGCACTGTTCGCGTCGTCCACCGACGACGGGGACGCCGCCGGACGGCACCGGGCCCTCGCCGCGGCGGGCCGGCACCCGGACCTGGTGGCCATCGAGCCGGAGGGACGGGCCCTGCTGGTGGCCGATGCCGAGCGGATCACGGTGGAGGGGTGGCGGTCGCCGATCGAGGCCCGACGCAAGGTGATCGTGGTCGACCGGTTCCACACCGCCGAACCGGCCGCGGCGGCCAGCCTGCTCAAGACCATCGAGGAGCCGCCGGCCAGCGCGGTGTTCGTCCTGCTGGCCGACGAGGTGCCCGACGAGCACGTGACCGTCGCCTCGCGGTGCGTCCGGGTCGACGCCGGGCCCATCGCGGCCGGTGTGCTGGCCTCCCTGTTGGAGGCCGACGGGGTGGACCCCGCACGGGCGGCCGACGTGGCCGAGGCGGCCGGGGGCAGCCTGGACCGGGCCCGCCTGCTGGCCACCGACCCGGCGGTGGTGGCCCGGCGGGACGCCTGGCGGTCGGTGCCCGACCGGCTCGACGGTTCGGGCGCCGCGGTGGCCGTCCTGGTGGCCGAACTACGGGGCCTGATCGACGACGCCCAGGCACCGTTGGAGGCCCGCCACCAGCAGGAGCTCGAGGAGCTGGCCGAGCGGGAGGAGGTGGTCGGCACCCGGGGGTCCGGGCGCCGCGAGCTGGTGGAGCGCCAGCGTCGGGAGGTGCGTCGTCACCGGGACGACGAGCTCCGGTTCGGCCTGGCCACCCTCAGCCGGGCCTACCTGGCCCGGGCCCACCCGAACGGGAACGGCTCCGGGATCGACGCCGGGTCCGACACCGGTCCGGATGGGGACGGGGAGCGCCTGCTGGCCGCCACGGCACGGATCACCGAGGCCACCGGCGAGCTGGTCCGCAACCCCAACGAGCCGCTCCTGCTCCAGGCCCTCCTGCTGGACCTGCCCGCCGCCGACTGATCGTCCGGGTCGGGCTGCTCAGGTCAGGCCGCTTCGATCAGGCCCTTTTCGGTCAGGCTGGCGCGGTGGTTCCGAGGGGGCCGCCGAGGGGACCAACGGTGTGGCGGACCAGGGGGACGCCGGGCCGGTAGGCGAGGTGGTGGTGGCTGGGAGCGTCCAGGACCACGGCGTGTCCGGCCGAGCCGGGGGTCAGGCGACCCACGTCGGTGCGACGCAGGGCGGCGGCCCCACCGACGGTGACGGCGGCCACGGCCTCGTCGATGGTCAGGCCCATGTCCCGCACGGCCAGGGCGATGCAGAACGACAGCGACGTCGTGTAGCTGGATCCCGGGTTGCAGTTCGAGGCGATGGCGATGGGGACGCTGGCGTCGACCAGCCGTCGGGCGTCGGGGTAGGGCTGACGGGTCGAGAAGTCGCAGGCGGGCAGGAGGGTGGCCACGGTGTCGCCCCCGGCCAGGGCGTCGACGTCGGCGTCGGACAGGTGGGTGCAGTGGTCGACCGAGGCGCAGCCGCACTCCACCGCCAGCTGCACGCCGGGTCCCTCGCCCAGCTGGTTGCCGTGGAGGCGCAGCCCGAGTCCGGCGGCCCGGCCGGCCTCCAGCACGGCGCGGCACTGGTCGGCGCCGAAGGCGCCCTCCTCGCAGAAGGCGTCGATCCACCGGGCGTGGGGTGTCGCAGCGGCCAGCATCGGGCCACACACCAGGTCCACGTACTCGTCGGCCCGCCCGGCGTACTCCGACGGCAGCAGGTGGGCGCCGAGGAAGGTCGTCTCGGTCGTGTGGGCCGCCGCGACCTGGAGGCTGCGGGCCTCGTCGTCCACGTTCAGGCCGTAGCCCGACTTGACCTCGATGGTCGTGGTCCCGGCCCGGTGGGCCTCGGCCAGGCGGAGCCGCAGCAGGCGGTCCAGCTCGTCGGTGGGGGTGGCCCTGGTGGCGTCGGTGGTCACCCGGATGCCGCCGCCGTCATACGGCTGGCCGCCCATGCGGGTGGCGAACTCCTCGGCCCGGTCACCGGCGAACACCAGGTGGGTGTGGCTGTCCACGAAGCCGGGGAGCACGCACGCACCGTCGGCGTCGAGGCGGTCGTCGCCGGTCGCACCCGCCGGTCCCACGGCGACCACCGTTCCGTCGACGATGACCACCGAGGCGTCCTCGACGATTCCGAGTGGCCCGCGTCCCAACGACGGGTCGTTGGTGACCAGCGAGCCGATGCGGTCGACGACCAGCGCCCGGCCCGTTCCCGAGGCCACGGTCATCCGTCCAGGACGTCGGCGATGGCGGTTGCCAGCTCGGCGGCCACGTCGAGGGTGGCGTGCCGGCCGTCGGCCACGAT
>JAERSW010000093.1 GCA_016845305.1 Acidimicrobiales bacterium | reverse complement strand
TGGGCGGCGGCTGCCAGGGCTGCGCCATGAGCCAGGCCACCCTCACCGAGGGCATCCAGCGGGCCATCCTCGAGGCGGTCCCGGAGATCACCGAGGTGGTCGACGCCACCGACCACTCGGCCGGGGACAACCCCTTCTACTCGTAAGCACCCGGCGCTGGGTTCCCCGGGCTGGTTCCCGGGGGTGGGCCGGGCCGCTCAGGCCAGGAGGTCGCGGACCGAGGCGGCCACGCCGGCCCCGTCCAGGCCGAACGACGCCAGCAGCTCGTCGGCCGGACCGTGGGCGTGGTGCGCCACCGGCACCCCGAGGACCGATACCCGCACGTCGGGCGCCCGCTGCGACAGGGCGTCCAGCACCCCGGCACCGAACCCGCCCTCCCGGAAGCCGTCCTCCACCGTCACCACGACGCGGTGCCAACCGGCGTCGTCCAGCATCGCCGCGTCCAGGGGTCGGACGCAGCGGGGGTCCCACACGGTGGCGTCGATCCCGTCGGCGGCCAGCTCCTCGGCCGCCGCCACCGCCGCGGCCAGCATCTTCCCGGCGCCCAGCAGGCACACCGAGCCGTCGCCGGTACGGACCCGACGGGCCTCGAGGCCCCGACCCACCTCGTCCCACCCCACGTGGGGGGCGGCCGTCTTGGCCCATCGGATGGCCACCGGCCGGTCGTCGATGGCCAGGGCGTCCTCGAACATCTGCTGGAGCTCCTGGTACGACGAGGGCGCCAGGACCACCATGCCGGGCACCTTCGACAGCAGCACCATGTCCATCACGCCGTGGTGCGACGCCCCGTCGTCGCCGGTGATGCCGGCCCGGTCCAGGCAGAAGACCACGGGCAGGCCGTGGAGGCCGACGTCCAGGTTGGCCTGGTCGAAGGCCCGGCTGAGGAAGGTGGCGTACAGGGCGACCACCGGGCGCAGGCCGCCCATGGCCATGCCCGCCGCCGCGGTCACCGCGTGCTGCTCGGCGATGCCCACGTCGAAGCACCGGTCCGGGAAGCGGTCGCGGAAGGGGAGCAGGCCGGTGGAGTCGGGCATGGCCGCCGTGATGGCCACCACCTCGGGCCGGGACTCGGCCGCCTTGACCAGCGACTCGGTGAAGGCCTCGGTGTAGCTCCCGGGCTTCACGCCGCCCGTGTCGTGCATGTGCTTGATCGGGTCCTGCTCGGCCGGGGCGTGGCCACGGCCCTTCTGGGTGAGCACGTGGACGACCACCGGACCGTCGAACTCGGCGGCGTTGGTCAGCGCGTCCTCCACCTCGGCCACGTCGTGTCCGTCGAACGGGCCGAGGTAGTGGACGCCGAGCGCCTCGAAGAACGCCGTGGGCTCGAACATCTCGCGGAGGGCGGCCTTGGTGGCGCTGATGCCCCGCTCGACGAGCTCGCCCACCCACGGCAGGCGCTCGGCCAGGTCCTCGAGGTGGCGCTGGCGGCGCATGAAGGTCGGGTTGGAGCGGATCCGGATGAGGCTCTCCGACAGGCGCCCCACCGTCGGGGCGTACGACCGGCCGTTGTCGTTGAGCACGATGGTCACCCGGTGCCCGCCGTGTCCGAGGTTGTTGAGGCCCTCGAAGGCCATGCCGCCGGTCATCGAGCCGTCGCCGATGACGGCGACCACGCGGCCGGGCTGGCCGGTGGCCGCCCGGGCGGTGGCCAGCCCGTGGGCGTAGGACAGCACGGTCGAGGCGTGCGAGTTCTCGATCCAGTCGTGGGACGACTCGGCCCGCGACGGGTACCCGGACATGCCGCCCGGTTGGCGCAGCCCGTCGAAGTCGGCGTCCCGACCGGTCAGCAGCTTGTGGACGTAGGTCTGGTGCCCGGTGTCCCAGAGGATGGCGTCGCGGGGGCTCTCGAAGACCCGGTGGAGGGCGATGGTGAGCTCCACCGCGCCCAGGTTGGAGCCGAGGTGGCCACCGGTGCGGCCCACCGTGTCGACGATGCGACGGCGCAGGTCGTCGGCCAGGAGGCGCAGTTCCTCGGGGCCGAGGGTGCGGAGGTCGGCGGGGGACCGCAGGGCGTCGAGGCGCACGACCCGCAACGGTACCGCCCCCGTGGGAGCCGCCGTCAGGCGGGGGGAGCGGGCCGGTGGGCGCGGACCCAGGCCCGGACCAGGAGGGCGGCCAGCAGCCATCCGGCGGCCAGCACCACCAGCCCGCCCACGGCGTCCAGCCAGTAGTGGTTGCCGGTCACCACCACGGCGAACAGGGTGGCCGGCGGGTAGGCGGCCACCAGCGCCCGCCCGACCCTGGCCCGGGTCGACGGCGACGGTCCCCGGAGCGTCGGCCAGAGCACCAGCGAGGACCAGGTGGCCCAGGCGAAGTGGAGGCTGGGCATCGCCGCGTACTGGTTGCTGACCTTCTGCATGGTGCCCGAGTCGAACGACCACAGGCCGCCCACCTCGGCGACGGTGTCCACGTAGGGGTGCAGCGCGGCCAGGCAGGCGCCGTACTCGCCGCAGTCCGACAGCAGCCGGGGCGGCATCAGGGGGAACAGGGCGAAGCCGACCAGGGCCAGGCCGGTGGTGCACAGGAAGGTGGACCGGTGGCGGGCGTACAGGTGGGGGAAGCGTCGGTACACCCACACCAGGGCGAAGACGGTGACCGCGAAGTGGAACGTCCCGTAGAAGAGGTTCCAGGACTGGATGAACCAGCGGGACCCCAGGAAGGCCTGCTGGACGTCGAGCTCCACGTAGAGGCCGAGGGCCTCCTCCAGGTCGATGATTCGCTCGGCGTTGGCCAGGGCGGCGGCCGGGCTGACGGACTCGGAGCCGAAGAGGTTCCGGATGGCCGAGTAGACGGCGTAGAAGCCGAGGACGAGGAGGACCTCGGCCCACCAGTGCAGGCCGCTGCCCGGCCCGTGGTCCCGTCGTAGGCCGACCGGTCGGTCCGGTCCGGTCCTGGTCGCCTCGGCCACGGGTCAGGCGGGGCCGCCGTCCACGCGGCCCAGGAAGCGGTCGGTCTCGACCACGACCCGCACGATGCTGGCCCGGGCCACCTGGGCGTCGCCGACCGTCGCCGCGGCCGAGAAGGTCAGGCGCCGACCCTCGACGCCGTCCAGCACCGCCTCGGCCATCACCCCGGTCCCGGGGGCGACCGGGGCCAGGTGGTCGACGTGGATCCGCATGCCCACGCTGGTCTCGCCGTCGGCCAGCGCCCCGTCGAGAGCCGCCATGGTGGCCTCCTCGAGCAGCGCCACCAGTCGGGGCGTCCCCAGCACGGCGACCTCGCCGGAGCGGGACGACAGCGCCGTGTCGGGGTCGGTCACGGTGTGCGCGGCGTGTCCGCGCAACCCGGGCATGGGGGGCACGGGCGGTACCCTACGCCCCGGCCCGGGGCCGCCGGGGAGCAGGGGAGCGAGGGTGCAGATGGGCGACGGCGACGTGACGGGGACCATGCTGGATCCGGACCTCCTGCGATCCACGCTGGCCGCCGCCATGGCCACCGGCGGGGAGTTCGCCGAGGTGTTCGTGGAGGACCGCCGCTCCACCTCGGCGGTGCTGGACGACGGCCGCATCGAGGAGCTGTCCAGCGGCCGGGACCGCGGCGCCGGGATCCGGGTGGTGGCCGGCGAGACCACCGGGTTCGCCCACACGGCGGACCTGTCGCCCACCGGCCTGCGGGCCGCCGCCGAGGCCGCCTCGGCCGCCGCGGCCTCCGGTGGTGGCGGCGTGCGCGAGGTGGCCCTGGACGGGCCGTCGGGCCCCGACCCTGCGGTGGTCCGCCTGCTGCCCGCCGACGTGCCCAAGGCCCGCAAGGTGGCCCTGCTGGAGCGTGCCGACGAGGCCGCCCGGGCCGCCGACGGTGCCGTCAGCCAGGTCACGGCCCGCTACGGCGACTCGCAGCGGCGCATCCAGGTGGCCAACAGCGAGGGCCTCCTGACCGGCGACCGCCAGGTCCGGACCCTGTTCTCGGTGTCCTGCGTGGCGTCGGGCGACACCGGCCTGCAGACCGGCCGCGAGTCGGTCGGCCACACCGTCGGCTTCGAGCTGTTCGACGACGTCGACGTGGACGAGGTGGCCCGCCGGGCGGCCGGTCGGGCGTTGACCAAGCTCGAGGCGGTGCCCGCCCCCAGCGGCGAGATGCCCGTCGTGGTCGGACCAGGTGGCGGCGGGGTGCTTTTCCACGAGGCCTGCGGCCACGGGCTGGAGGCCGACCTGGTGGCCAAGTCGGCCTCGGTGTTCGCCGGGCGACGCGGCGAGGTGGTCGCCGCGCCGACGGTGAGCCTGGTGGACGACGGCACCATGGCCGGCGAGTGGGGCCGGTTCGCCATCGACGACGAGGGCCGGCCCGCCCAGCGCAACGTGTTGATCGAGGACGGGGTGCTGGTCGACTACATGTGGGACCGCCTGCGGGCCGTGAAGGAGGGCCGTCCCGGCTCTGGCAACGGTCGACGGCAGGGCTACCGCTTCCTCCCCATGGTGCGGATGACCAACACCTACCTGGAGGCCGGCACCGACGACCCGGCCGACATCGTGGCCGGGACCGACCACGGCGTGTACGTGGCCCAGCTGGGCGGCGGCCAGGTCAACACGGCCACCGGCGACTTCGTGTTCGGGATGACCGAGGCCTACCTCATCGAGGACGGCCGCCTCACCGCGCCGATCCGCGACGGCAACCTGATCGGCAACGGCCCCGAGGCGCTGATGGCCATCGACGCCATCGCGGATGACTTCGCCATGGGCTCGCCCGGGACCTGCGGCAAGGACGGCCAGGGGGTGCCGGTCGGCGACGGCACGCCGACCCTGCGCGTGGCCCGACTGACCGTCGGCGGAACGGCGGCCTGAGGTGGCCGCGAGCGGAGGGTCGAACGGTTCGCCCGACGAGGCGGCCCTGCTGGCCGTCGCCGAACGGGTCGTCGGCCTGGCCGGACCCGGCGAGCAGGTCGAGGCGGTGGTGGTCCACGAGCGGGAGACGGAGGTCCGGGCCTACGAGGGCCAGGTCGAGTCGCTGACGTCGGCCGAGTCGTACGGCATCGGGGTGCGGGTGGTGCGCGACGGCCGTCAGGGCTTCGCCCACGCCGGCACGCTGGAGGGCGACGTGGCCGCCGAGGTGCTGGCCGAGGCCCGCGACAACGTGGCCTTCGCCACCGCCGACGAGCACTGTGCGGTGGCCGAGCCCGACGGGGCGCCCTTCGCCGACCTGGACCTGTACCGACCGGAGCTGGTCGCCCACCCGACGGCCGACAAGGTCGCCGTGGCCCTCGAGTTGGAGCGCCTGGTGCAGGCGTCCGACCCGCGGATCTCCGGGGTGGAGTCGGCCGAGTACGGCGACTCGGTGGCCGTCGGCGCGGTGGCCACCACCACCGGGATCCGCGCCACCAGCCGGGAGACCGGCTGCTTCCTCTCGGCCTACGCCCTGGCCGAGCAGGACGGCGAGACCCAGACCGGCTTCGGCTTCTCGCTGGGCCGGGCACCCGGCGACCTGGACGTGGAGGCGGTGGCCGCCGACGCGGCGGAGCGCTCCACCCGGATGCTGGGGGCCACCAAGCCCGAGTCGGGTCGCATGACCGTGGTGCTGGACCCGTGGGTGAGCGCCCAGTTCCTGGGGATCGTGGCCGGCACCCTCAGCGGCGAGGCCGTCCAGAAGGGCCGGTCCATGTTCGCCGACCGCCTCGGCGATGCGGTGGCCGCCCCGCTGCTCACCCTGGTCGACGACCCCACCGACCCGGAGGCCACCTCGGCCACCGCGGCCGACGGGGAGGGCCTGGCCACCCGGCGCAACGTGCTGGTGGCCGACGGCCGGCTCGAGCGGTTCGTGCACAACAGCGAGACGGCCCGGCGGGCCGGCACGGCGTCAACCGGCTCCGCGGTGCGGGGCTACTCCTCGACGCCGGGGGTCGGGGCACGGGCCGTGAAGGTGGCGCCGGGACCCCTCGGTCCGAGCGAGTTGATCGCCTCGATCGACGACGGCCTGCTCGTCCAGGGGGTCAGCGGGCTGCACTCCGGGGTCAACCCGGTCAGCGGCGACTTCTCGACCGGCGCCGAGGGCCTGCGGATCCGCGGCGGCGAGCTGGCCGAGCCGGTCCGGGAGTTCACCATCGCCTCGACCATCCAGAAGATGCTCCAGGACCTCGCCGCGGTGGGCGACGACGTGCAGTGGCTGCCCATGCGGGCCGCCGGCGTCACCCTGGTGGTCGGCGAGCTGACCGTCTCCGGACGGTAGGGGAGCCGGAGGGCGTCGGACCGTGCCCATCCTGCACGCCATCCTCCTCGGCCTCGTCCAGGGCCTGACCGAGTTCCTGCCCGTCTCGTCCAGCGGGCACCTGGCCCTGGTGCCGTGGCTGTTCGGATGGGACGACTTCGGGGGCGACCCGGCCCTGGAGGACGCCTTCGACGTGGCCCTGCACCTCGGCACCCTGGTCGGGGCGGTGGCCTACCTGCGGGACGACGTGCTCCGCCTCGGGCGGGCCGGGCTGGGTTGGCTCCGGACCGGTGGCCGGCCCGAGGGCGACGCCCGCACGGCCTGCCTGCTGGCCACCACGGCGGTGCCCACCGCCGCCCTCGGCCTGGTGGTCCTGGCCGTGGCCGGTGACCCCGGTGATCGGACCTGGCTGGTGGCGACCTGCCTGATCGCCTTCGGCGTGGTGATGTGGCGGGTGGACCGGCGGGCCGGCGCCGGAGGCTCGTCGATGGCCGACCTGTCGTTCGGTCGTGCGGCGTGGCTGGGCGTGGCCCAGGGCCTGGCCTTCCAGCCGGGGGTGTCGCGCTCGGGGGTGGTGCTGACCGTGGCCCGGGGGATGGGCGTCGAGCGCTCCGAGGCGGCCCGCCTGTCGTTCCTCATGGCCCTGCCGGTGGTGTCGGGTGCCGCCCTGGTGTCGCTGGGCGGCCTGACCGTCCCGTCGGGCTGGTGGGCGCCGTTCCTGGCCGGGACGCTGGCCTCGGCGGTCAGCGGCTGGGTGGCCGTCCACGTGCTGTTGCGGGTGGTGGCCAGGGCCGGCCTCGGCGGGTTCGCCGCCTACCGGGTGGTGGCCGGGCTGGCCGTGCTGGCGCTCCTCGCCACCGGGGTGCGCTGACCGATTCCCCGGTCGCCCGGGAGCCCCCGTCCTCCGGGAAGCAGGCTGGGCGTGAGGGAGCCCCAGCGCAGGGCACCGGTGACGTCGGCGACCAGGCCGGTGGGGACGGCCACGGTGAGCGTGCGGTCGTCGACGACCAGCACCCGGGCCGCCGGAGCGACCAGTCGGTCGACGGCGGGTCCGATCGACGGGTCACCGCCCGCGCCCCACAGGTCCACCCGGTCGCCGACGGCCACCGGGAGCGGGTCGGCGCCCCGTCCGAGGGCGACGGCGCGTTCCCCCTCGCCCGGCCGGCCGTCGGGCCGGTCCGGGTGGACGGTGGGGTCGGCCGCCGCCGGGCAGGGCTCGACGGCGGTGGCCGCCTGCACGGTGAGGCCGGTCAGGAGGGCGACGGCGGCCGCGCCCGACCACCAGCCGGCGCGGTGGTGCGCGGCCCACGAGCGGACGCGGGCCAGGAGGTAGGACACGGGGACCTCCCCGTCG
>JAERSW010000092.1 GCA_016845305.1 Acidimicrobiales bacterium | reverse complement strand
GGCAGCCGACAGCTCGCCGACGCCGCCGCCGGTGGTGGCCGTCGTGGACACCACGGCGGGCCGAGCCGCCGTCCCGGAGCCGACGCCGGGACGCCGGTGACCGGTCATGGCCGACAGGTCGAGCATGAGCTCGAGGTCGCGTCGCACGTCGGCGGCGTCGGGCCGGTCCGACTTGTTGACGGCGAACAGGTCGGCCACCTCCAGCAGGCCGGCCTTGTTGGCCTGGACGGCGTCGCCCATGCCCGGGGTGACGACCACCAGGCAGGTGTCGGCGGTCGAGGTGACGTCGACCTCCACCTGGCCGACGCCCACCGTCTCGACGACGACCGGGTCGAAGCCGGCCAGCTCCAGGACCCGGACCATGCCGGGCACCGCAAGGGCCAGGCCGCCGGCGTGCCCCCGGGTGGCCATGGAGCGGATGAACACCCCGGCGGCCGAGGCCTCGGCCATGCGGACCCGGTCGCCGAGGATGGCCCCGCCGGTCAACGGCGAGGACGGGTCGACGGCCAGCACGGCGGGACGTCGGCCCTCGGCGGCCAGCCGGGTCAACCAGGCGCCGACCAGGGTGGACTTGCCAGCCCCCGGCGGACCCGTCACCCCGACCACGTGGGCCTCGGTGCCGGCCGCTCCCACGTGGGGCCACGTGGCGGCGGCCACCTCGGCGGCGGCGTCGCCGCCCCGCTCCACGAGGGTGAGGAGCCGGGCCGTGGCCCGCCGCTCGCCACCCCGGGCGGCGGCGACCAGCTGATCGACCGTGCGTGCGGTCACCGGACCCCCGTCATCTCGTCGCCCTCACCCGGGTCGGCCCCTCAGGGCCGGCACGCGGCGCGGACGCAGGCCACGACCTCGTCGGCCGAGGCCCCCGGCCCGAGCACCCCGGCCACCCCGGCGGCGGCCATGGCCGGGCGGTCCTCGTCGGGCACGATCCCGCCGATCACCACCGGGACGTCGAGGCCGGCGTCGGCGAGGGCCTCGACCATGCGGGGGCCGAGGGTCAGGTGGCCGGCGTTCAGCATGGAGATGCCGACCACGTCGACGTCCTCCTGCTCGACGGCGTCGATGACGGTGTCGGTGGTCTGGCGCAGGCCGAGGTAGACGACCTCCATCCCGGCGTCGCGCAACATGCGGGCCACGACCTTGAGGCCGCGGTCGTGGCCGTCGAGGCCCAACTTGGCCAGCACCACCCGGACGGGCGGTTCCGTCCCCTCCTCCGGGGCGTGGCCCATCAGGCGACCGCCTTCACACGACGGCCTTCTCGGTCCAGGTGCCGAAGACCCCCTCGAGGGCGTCGGCCACCTCGCCGAGGGTGGCCCGAGCCCGAACCGCGTCCAGCAGCGCGGGCATGACGTTGGTGGTCGGCTCGGCGGCGTCGGCGGCCACCCGGGCCAGGGCGGTGGCGACGGCCTCGTCGTCCCGGGCCTGCCGGACGGCGGCCAGTCGCTTGCGCTGCAGGTCCTCGGTGTCCTGGCCGATGCGCAGGAGGCGCCGGCTCTCGGGGTCGTCGCCGTCGGTGAAGGCGTTGACGCCGACCACGATGCGCTCGCCGGCATTGACCTCCCGTTCGTAGCGGTAGGCCGAGTCGGCGATCTCGCCGGCGAACCATCCGCTCTCGATGCCGGCGTGCACGCCCTCGAGGATCGACCCGCCGCCGAGGTCCTCGAGGTGGGCGAACACCTCCTCGGCCCGGCGCTCCAGCTCGTCGGTCATCCACTCCACGTAGGCCGATCCGCCGAGGGGGTCGGCCACGTTGGCCACCCCGGTCTCATGCGCGATGACCTGCTGGGTGCGCAGGGCGATGCGGGCCGCGTCCTCGGAGGGCAGGGCGAGGGCCTCGTCGAACGAGTCGGTGTGGAGGCTCTGGGTGCCGCCCAGGACCCCGGCCAGGGCCTGGAGGGCGACGCGGGCCACGTTCACCTCGGGCTGCTGGGCGGTGAGCGACACGCCGGCGGTCTGGGTGTGGAAGCGGAGCTTGAGGCTTCGCTCGTCGGAGGCGCCGTAGCGGTCGCGCATCCACCGGGCCCAGATGCGCCGGGCGGCCCGGAACTTGCCCACCTCCTCGAAGAAGTCGAGGTGGCTGTTGAAGAAGAAGCTGAGGCGGGGGGCGAAGTCGTCGACGGCCAGACCGGCGGCCACCGCCGCCTCGACGTAGGCGAAGCCGTTGGCCAGCGTGAAGGCCAGCTCCTGGGCGGCCGTCGAACCGGCCTCCCGGATGTGGTAGCCGGAGATGGAGACCGGGTTCCAGCGGGGCATCTCGGCGGTGGTGAAGCGGATGACGTCGGTGACCAGGCGGACCGACGGCCGGGGCGGGAAGAGGTACTCCTTCTGGGCCTGGTACTCCTTGAGGATGTCGTTCTGCAGGGTGCCGGACAGGCGCCCCCGGTCGACGCCGCCCTCCTCGGCCACGGCCACGTACATGGCCAGCACGATGGGCGCTGGCCCGTTGATGGTCATCGAGGTGGACACGGCGCCCAGGTCGATGCCGGCGAACAGGTCGGCCACGTCCTCCACGGTGTCGACGGCCACGCCGGCCCGGCCGACCTCGCCGAGGGCCCAGTCGTGGTCGGAGTCGCGGCCCATCAGGGTGGGCATGTCGAAGGCGGTGGACAGGCCGGTGCCCCCGGCCTTCAGGAGTTCGTGGAAGCGGGCGTTGGTGTCCCCGGCGGTGCCGAACCCGGCGAACATGCGCATGGTCCACAGGCGGGAGCGGTACATGTCGGCGTGCACGCCCCGGGTGTAGGGGTACTCGCCGGGGGCGGGACCGTCGCCGTACACGGCGTCGACGGGGATCCCCGACAGGGTGCGGAAGCGGTCGTCGTCGGCCACCTCCGGAGATTACTCTGACTTCCTACTATCTGCCACCCAAAGGTCTGGCTAGGGTGGCCGGGTGGCCCCGTCCGACCCCCTGCCCTTCGATCCCATCGCCGAGGCCCGCCGAAACTGGGAGTCCCACGGGTGGGGTGCCGTGGACGCCATGTCGGCAGCCACCTCCATCACCCGGGCCCACCAGATCCTGCTGAAGCGCATCGACGCCGCGCTGGAACCGTTCGGGCTGGTGTTCAGCCGCTTCGAGGCCCTGGCGCTGCTGTCGTTCACCCGGACCGGTGCCCTGCCGCTGTCGAGGATCGGCCAGCGGCTCCAGGTCCACCCGACCAGCGTCACCAACACCATCGACCGTCTGGAGGCCGACGGGCTCGTGGCCCGGGTCCCCCACCCGTCGGACCGGCGCACCACGCTGGCCGAGCTCACCGACCGGGGACGGGCGCTGGTCACCGAGGCGGCCGCCGCCCTGGCCACCATCGAGTTCGGCCTCGACGGCATGGCCAGCGGCGACCTGGCCGCCGTCGACGGGGCGTTGCAGTCACTGCGGGCCGCCGCGGGCGATTTCACCAATGACCGCAGCGGCGACTTCTCCGGGAGCGCGCCCGCCCCCTAGGGTCCGGCGCGTGATCGTCTCCACCGGCATCGGGCTGCTGGCCCTCGTGATCGGCCTGGTCGTCGGGTGGCCGGTGCTGGTGCTGCTGTCCATCATCTTCACCATCGTGCAGCTGGTGATGCTGGCCGCCAAGACCGCCGTCGAGCGCAACGACGCCAAGGTCGCCGACCGGCTGGCCGCCAAGCAGGCCCGCCACCGACGCCCCGACGACACCGCCTGACCC
>JAERSW010000091.1 GCA_016845305.1 Acidimicrobiales bacterium | reverse complement strand
GAGTGCGTCTGCCCACTGGTGCGAAGCAGAATGGTTCCGCTGACGGAAGTGTTTCGCAAGGGAAAGAGTTATGTCCATGACGGCGTTCAGGCCGGGGTCTCTACCTACGCCGGTTGTGCTCTCAGCGACGTCGTCACCATCTTCAGCAACAAGCCGGGCGACACGGCGATCCTCGTCGCGGCGATTACGGTCGTGTTGCGGTTGACGGCGAACGCGAGGCAGGCGGCGTGACGGATAATAAGCATCAAAGCGTCACCGCCTCGGACCTGCCGGAGGGCGGCGAGTGGCTGGTCCTCGACGTCGAGCAGATCGAGGCGATCATCGAGGTGCTCGACCAGTACCCGGACCCGTTCGCTGACGACGAGCCGCTGGTCTGCGGCGTCGAGAACCCCGACGAGTGCGAGGCGTGCGGATAGGCCCCGGGCGGGGCCGTTACGAGGGCTAAACTGGGTGCCGTACAGGCGGCGACCCGAGGAGACCCTCTGTGAGTTGGCTACCCACCCTGTCCCGGTGGCGACACCGGCGGCACCCCGCAGTCCGATTCCTACAGGACTGGCTGACCGAACTCGGCTACGACCCGGGCGTGTCGGACGGCGTGTACGGGAGACGCTCCGAGAGCGCCGTACAGGCTTTCCAACGCGATCAGGGGCTCCCGGTGGATGGTCGGGTCACCCGGCCCGTCTGGGACGCTCTCGGGACGGCTCTGGCCTTCCAGCGGGCTGTCCCTGAGGAGCCCGGCGAGCCGGTCGAGTTCCGCATCGTCGCACGAGACGAGTGGGGGGCGCGGGCTCCGAAGACGACGCGGCCTCTGCTGAAGCACCGCCCGATCGTGTTCATCCACCATGCGGCTGATCCTCGTCCGGCGATCGCCGGGGAGTTCCGCGAGGCGCAGAAGTTCCAGAACTACCACCTCGACACGAAGGGCTGGTGGGACATCGCGTACAACTATCTCGTGACTCCGTCCGGCAGGGTCATCGAGGGCCGGGGGGCTGGTATCCGATCGGGTGCCACGAAGCATGAGAACGCCGCCTCGTACTCGATCTGCTTCATGGGTGACTTCCACTACCCGGTCAACGAGAAGCCGTCCGATGCTTCGATCTCGGCGGCAGGCCAGTTGATCCGCTGGCTCATCGACCACGAGTGGGTGGTCGCTGAGCCGGAGATCCTCGGCCATCGGAACTCCCGGTTCTCGCGGACGACCTGTCCCGGCGATCTGCTGTACGGGCGCATGGACGACATCCGGCGGGCAGCCGGACTGGAGGCGATCAGGTGACGACGCTCGGAGAGTTCGTCGAAACGGAACCGCCGAGGCATCGAGCGAACTGGGTGAGCCGCCTCCCCGACGACGTTCGCCAGCAGATCCTCGACGCCCCGCAAGGCGTTCATGCGGCGCAGATCGTCCGCTGGTTGAAGTCTCTCGGCTACGACGACGCGACCCGGGAGAAACTTCGTCCGCTGCTGGAGGAACGGCGTGGCTGATCTCGACGACTTCGTCGACGACGAGACTCTCGTCGCCGGGGAACGCAAGGCGGAGAAAGCGAAGGCGGACCTGTCGCTCGCTAACGCGAAGGTGAAGGCGTTGACCCGGGAGGTCGAGGCGCTCCATGGGCGGCTGTCGATCTACGAGACGGCGACCGCCCAGTCGGTTCCGGCGTGGCTGAGCCGCAAGTCGAAGAAGCGGAAGTCGACGGTGACGGTCTGCGCGATGCTGTCCGACACGCATTGGGACGAGGTGGTTCGCCCGGAGGAGTTGGGCGGCGTCAACAAGTACGACCGGCGGATCGCGGAGATGCGGCTCGACCGGTTCGTCGAGAAGACGATCGAACTGTCTACATCGTACATCGGCGGCGTGACCGTGGACGGGGCGTGCCTGTTCCTCGGCGGCGACATGGTGAGCGGTGACATTCACGAGGAACTCACCGAGTCGAACGAGGGGTCGATGCTGGAGACCGTCGTCCATTGGTCGGCCCGGCTCGCGTCAGCGATCGAAGCGCTCCACAATCACTTCGGTTCCCTCCATGTCGCATCGGTCGTCGGTAATCACGGGCGTCGAACCCGGAAGCCGAGAGCGAAGGGGAAGGTCCACGACAACTTCGACTGGTTGATCGTCCATACGGCGGCGACGCTGCTCGGCGACCGGAAGGGTCTGACATGGCAGGTGCCGGAGACGGCGGACACGGTCATCGACGTTCACGGCACCCGGATTCTGATGACGCACGGCGACAAGGTGACGGGCGGTGGTGGGATCGGCGGCATCTGGCCTCCGATCAAGCGGCTTCAGGCTCGCCTCCAGACGAACCCGATCACCGAGCACGACCTGCTCATCATGGGCCATTGGCACCAGTTGACTCTCGCGTCAACAGCCGGGCTGATCGTCAATGGGTCGACCAAGGGCTACGACGAGTACGCCGCCATGAGGGGCTTCGCCTACGAGGACCCGAGGCAGGCATGGTGGATCGTGTCGCCGGAGCACGGCGTTACGATGTCCGCCCCGATCCTCGTGATGGATCGGTCAGCGGAGGGCTGGTGAGGCCCCGCAGCCGGGACTATCTGGCCCGGTACATTCGATTCGACTCTCAGGAGGAAACGGTGATGGCACGCAGCAGTATGAGGCTGAACGTTCGGCAGGTGAAGGACGTCGTCGAGAGGGCGGTCGCCACCTACCTCCAGACGGCGATCGGTCTGGTGCTCGCCGCCGGGATGACGGATCTGGACATGGGGACGATGCGGGCGATCGCGGTCGCGTCGATCCCTGCGGCCCTGTCGGTCATCAAGGGCTGGCTGGCGACGGTGCTCCCGGTCGGAGACGACTCCGCCTCGATGATCCCGTAGCGAAAACCACCTATCCCGCTGTCACTAGGGGAGGGTAGGGTCAGGGGACCGGACTAGCGAAAGGAACCCGGCCATGACCCAACTCGTTCAAGCCTCGGAGGCACAGCACTTCGATCTCGTCATGCGGCAGGCGGAGGTCTACGCCCAGTCGTCGATCATCCCCGCCGCGTACCGGAGGAAGCCCGCCGACATCGTCGCCGCCGCCATGGCAGGCGGCGCCTACGGATGGGACGCGATGACGTCGCTGCGCCAGTTCCATGTCATCGAAGGCATGGCCTCCCTGAAGCCCGAAGCGATGCTCGGCCTCGTCCGCCTCGCCGGACACTCGGTCCATGTCGACATCGACGGCGACGCCGCTGTCGCCACCGGCAAGCGGATCGACACGGGCGACACGCACGAGGCGCGGTTCTCGATGGCGGACGCTGCGGCGGCTGGCCTCGCCGGGAAGAAGAACTGGAAGCAGTACCGCGACGCGATGCTGACATGGCGGGCCGTGTCGGCGCTCTGCCGCGTCCTGTTCCCCGACGTCGTATTGGGCGCGGGCTATGTCCCCGAGGAGTTCGGCGCCGACGTCAACGAGCACGGCGACCCGGTCGGCTCGGCGTTCAGCACCGACGACCCGACCGACCCTCGCATCGACCCGGAGGAGCGGTCCGCGATCCGTAACCGCCTCGACGAACTCGACGGCTTCCAGCGGGACGACATCCGCGACTGGTGGAAGGCCGAGAGCATCCCGTCGCTCGACTCCGGGCTCGTCACCGGGTCGCAGGCGGAACTCATCTTCGCCAAGTTGTACGACCTGACCGACGAGATCGTCGAAGCCGAAGTCGTCGAACTCCCTCTGTCCGGCGGCGACGACGCCGAGTAAAACTGCGTCGCCCCCCGGTGGATGAATCCGGGGGGCGACGTCGACCACGATGCCGGGTCGAGGAGCCCGGCGGAAAGGAGGACACCGTGCCCGACACGGACACTACCAACCGGGGCCGTTCCGACACAGGCCCTTTCGTCATCGTTCCCTGCTGGCTCGTCGACTCTGACGTCTCGCACGGAGCGGTCCGCCTGTACGCCGTCCTGTCGTCGTATGCGGACAACCAGTCGGGGAAGTGCTGGCCGTCTCGGTCGACGCTCGCTGAGCGGCTCGGAGCGTCCGTCGACTCGATCGACCGGTGGGGCCGGGAACTCGTCGACTCTGGGGCGCTCGTCATTCATCGCCGGTCGGACCCGGAGGGCGGGTCCCGGTCGAACCTCTACTTCGTTCACCGCGTGAACCCGGTGGCCGCACCGGCACCAGACGGGGGCCGCACGGATGCGGAGGGGGGGAGCCGTACCGGTACGGCCCAAACTAGATCCAGTAGTGAACTAGAAGAAACCCCTCGTGATTCTGGCGACGTCCGCACCGTGTTCGATGCGTGGGTAGGGGCAACGCATCGGGACCCGTCGAGAACGAAGTTGGATGCCCGGCGTCGCCGCCTGATCGAGAAGGCGCTCGACGGCTACCCGGTCGGCGATGTCGTCGCCGCCGTTCAGGGATGGGAGCAGTCGCCGTGGCACGCAGGCGAGAACCCGAAGGGGAAGGTCTACAACGATCTCGGTTTGGTGCTCCGCGACTCGGAGAAGATCGAATACTTCCGCGATTGCGCCGGGGGCATGCCGGTGATGGAACTCGTGTCGTCGGCGGCGGAGCAGGCGTGGGACGACGTTCTCGCTGTCGTCGCCCGGTTCGGTCGGACGCACAAGCCGGAGTGGGAGGACCCGAAGGTCCGTCCGGCGCTTCAGGCGATCGGCGGCTACTGGGAGGTCTGTAACGCCGTGAACGTCGGCCCGCTCCGAGCCGGGTTCGTCGCCGCCTACCGGGAGCAGCCGTGAAGATTCTCGCGGCGCTACTCATCACGCTGACCGCCAACACTTGCGGCGGTCCACAAGATGTCGGGCTAGCCGGGACGATCATGCCCGGAGAAGGGGAGCCTGCTCGGGACACGACCTTCGGGGCTGATCGCCTCAGGGGGATGCGCGTGGACGCCGAGTCAAGCCGTATCAAGCCGGTCAAGGCTCCCCGCCCGGCCACCTCGTTCGACCGGTTCCTTCAGGCGACGAGGCCACCCGGGCCATGCCCCGAGGATCGGCATTGCCACGACGACGACTGGGAAGCGAAGCAGCCGACCCTCGCCGGGCTCGTCGGCGAATACTTCGACCGGGCCGACCATCCGTGGGCGTACCGCGTCGTCTTCTGCGAGTCGTCCGGCAAGCCGACCGACCGGTTCTCCGAAGCGAAGCATCCCGGGTCCGGCGCGACCGGCTGGTTCCAGCACCTCCCGAAGTTCTGGGGCGAACGCTCCGACGCCGCCGGGTTCGACGGCTGGCCGATCAACCATCCCCGAGCGAACGTCGCTGTCGCGGCGTGGCTGTTCTACGACGGAGGTGGCTCCCGGCATTGGGCGCCGTCCGAGCGTTGCTGGAGGAACCGATGACCACCCTCGAAGCCCTCGAAGCCCGCGTCGCCGCGTTGGAACGGCGGAGCATCCGCGCCCGCTTGTCCGACCCGGCGTTCCGCGAAACGTGCTGGGCGGTTCTCGTCATCGCCCTCTGCGGCCTCGTCCTCGTCCTGCTCCTGTCGCCGATCGCCGGGGCGTCCGGCGTGTACGTCCACCGCACCACCGACCCCGCCTACGTCGACGCCGCCGGGCTCGTTCAGGACCCCTACCGGGTCGGAGAAGGAGCCGGTGCCCGCAACGAAGGCAACCATGTCGTCTTCACCGGCGACCTCCCCGGCGACTCGTGGCAGGACGTCGAGGCCGACGGGTGGCCCTACGACCGGACTCGGGCGCTGCTCGCCGTCCGCTACCCGACCGGGATGCCGGGTCGGTTCCACTTCGATCACGACGCCGCCGCCCAGTTGCTCGCCCGGGGCCTCACCGTCGACCGTCTCGACCGGCTCTGGCTGTCCGGCTCCGGGCCGCTGCCCGCCGCCGAAACCCCCTAGCCGCATCCATCTATCCCGGTCTAGGATGGCCGGGAACCACGAAGGGAACCACCATGACCGACCGAGCCACACTCATCCGAACCGGGCAGATCCCGAGGTCGAAGCCCGGCGACATCTGCCCCGTCTGCCAGCAGGACCACTCGTCCACCGAGCCGATCGCCGGGTTCACCGCAGAACAGACTTGGGCCATCCTCGACGACCACCACTTCTTCTCGCGGCTGGATCACAACGAGGCGCACGAGTGGCGGCTCGCCCGGGAGCGGCACGCTGTCGACTTCACCGAGTACGGCGACCCGCAGGTCCGATCGACCGGCGAATGCGGATCGTGCGGCAGCCGCCAATGCCGGTGCGGGCGATGAGTGTCTTCGGCACCGTCCTCCATCTCCGGCAGGGAGCCGGGCTGGCGGAGGTTGAGCGCGGCGAACATTGGGGCGAACCCCCGACTCTCATGGTGTCGATGGCCGTCCCGGCCCTGCTCCGCGACGACTACCGGGACCTCGTCCGGTTCAACCTGTACGACGCCGACGCGAACGTCGACCCACCGTCCGGAGCCACCATGTACCTCGACCCGGCACAGGCGCGGGCGCTCCGCGACGAGATCGACAAGGCCCTCGCCCGCAACGAGGCCGCCGAGACGAGCCATGATTGAACCAACCCATTCACCGCAGTCTGGAGCACTCCGATGAAACGAACCCCCTTGAACCGCCGCACCCCGCTGAAGCGCCGCACCCGGCTGAAGCCGATCTCCGTGAAACGGTCCCGGCTCGGCAAGAAGCGCCGCAACCTCGTCGTCGAGCAACTCGCGCTGCGCCCGTGGTGCGAAGCCGGACCCGTCATCTGCGACGGGATCGCCAGCGGCCCCTACGCCGTCGCCCGCGTCGACCACGAGTGCGGCGGGTACGCCGTCGATCTCCACGAACCCCTCACCCGCGCCCGAGGCGGCTCCATCGTCGACGAAGCCAACACGATCGCCATCTGCCGCCCCTGCCACGACTGGGTCCACGACCACCCCGCCGCCGCTCTCGCTCTCGGTCTTCTACGATCGGGACATGGGCAAGAAGCGTGACCCTGCTCCTCCGTTCGACTGGGATGCCGGGCTTGCGAGCCTCGACGCTGAACCCGCAGCGCACGAGGCCCGCGAGCGGCGCCTGCTCACGGAGTGTTGGGAGATCGCCTACGAGTTCCTCGAGCAGCAGGAGTACCTCGACGCCGACGATGGTTCCCCGGTCGACCATCCGCCGCCGGAGTGGATGGAGATGGCCTGCTCGTTCGTCGCTACCGGCGTCTGGCTCGGCGCTGCCGCCGGACACGATCTGGAGTTCATCCGGCACGGGGGCCATAAGATCGCGCACCGGCTCCGACGGCTCCGCCGACGCTTGGACTCAGACCCGGCGCCGTAACCCGTATCATCGGGGCATGATTATCGACGCGCCCCGGTCGTGGATGCTCCACCATTGGGAGAAGCCATGGACGGTCAACGCAGAACGAACATGGCACTACCAGAAGCGAGCGAGCCATGTCCGCGCCGCCCGCGAAGCGTTCGCGTGGCTCGCCATCTCCGAAGACATCCCCCGCCTCGACGCGGTCACGATCTCCGCTGTCCCGCTCGCCAAGGACCGGCGCGGCATTCAAGACGTCGGCGCGTGCCTCCCGATGGTGAAGGCAGCCGTCGACGGGATCGTCGACGCCGGGATCATCCCCGACGACGACCCCCGGTACGTCCGGGCACTCACGTTCTATCCAACCGAGGTGACGTCCGGTCGATCCGGGCTGCGCCTCATCATCACCGAAGCACCCAAGGGAGCCTGACATGACTGTCGACCAGCAGACTCGAGCCGCCGACCTGACCGCCGCGATGCGCCGCCACCTCGACGAGGTGACGTCGCTCGGCAAGGAACGCCGCCGCCTCTGGCACGAAGCGAACCGGTCTGGGATCACTCAGGACGTTCTCGCTGCCGCCGCCGGGGTGACGAAGCAGACGGTCTACATGGAGATCCGCCGGTACCGGGAGACCGGGTCGTGAGAGCGGCTCTGCTCGGCGTCTGCGCGGTCGTCGGGCTGGTGCTGCTGGCGCTCTGGCTGCGCCACGTTCTCGACTGGAACAGATGAGTTGTAATCCCGTCTAGGTGGGGCTATGCTGTCGTCATGGAAACGACGAGCACCCACAAGGAGGGCGCCACCATGAACAAGGTCACCCTTACCCCTGCCGACGTCGCCGACCTCGCCGTCGCCCGCGGCGTCTCCACGTTCTGGACGGACCGTATCCACGACATGGCCGACCACGGGTGGACGGTCGGAGGGCGCCGGTTCGGCGACCGGGTCGTCAGCCCCTACGTCGCTGCCTACGTCAACAGTGCTTGGCCACTCAAGGGCCAGATCGTCCTGACCCGCGAGGACGGCGTCAAGGTCCGGCTCCGGCTGAAGGGCACCCGCCCCGGCCACCAGAAGTTCACCGTCACGACCGAGGGAACCAGCAACCTCGTCGACGACGACGGACTCATCCGGGTCGAATCGTGACCGGCTGCCCGTGGCACCCGGGGCGCCCCGACGACTGCCCCGACTGCCGAGACCTCCACGACGACGAACTCGCACGAAAGGAACCACCCGATGCGTGAAGCACCCGTCCGCCTGAAGCGGTGGCGCGACCGCGCCGCCTGCGCCGACCTCGAACTCGACGACATCTCCCCCGGCTTCTGCCGCCAATGCGGAGTCGCCGACGACTGCCTCATCACCGCCCTCTACGACGAGCAGCACCTCCCGAACGGATCGAACCTCTACTTCTTCACGATCCGTGGAGGCGAGATGGCTCCCCGCCGCCAGCGGGCACTCAACGCCGCCGGGTCGAACCCGGACGAA
This sequence comes from Acidimicrobiales bacterium, assembly GCA_016845305.1. GTDB lineage: Bacteria > Actinomycetota > Acidimicrobiia > Acidimicrobiales > MedAcidi-G1 > UBA9410. Next base: position 1,436 of record JAERSW010000091.1, on the reverse strand, counting down.
GCGTTCGCTCTCCTGAAGCGGTGGCGGGCCGACAAGGTCGAGGCGCAACGAGAGAAGCGCCGTGCCGCAGATCGGAGGCGCCGTGCCGTTCGATCGTGAACCCGACGGGGCGTTGACCCGCGAAGCGCTGCTCCGCATCCGAGGCGAAGACCTCCGCCCCGTCCCCGTCCCTGACCGAGACTCGTTCACCGAACCGGAACACGCCGGGACGATGAACCGGTACAACAAGGGCTGCCGCTGCGACAACTGCCGACAGGCGAACGCCGACTACTACCAGATCAGAAAGTCACGGAAAGCGGCTGTCCGCCGTCACCGCTGACGGGTACGGTACGTCCACAACCGAGACCACGCCGCCGGGGCGCTGCGATTCATGGCGCAGCACCGGTTCCATGCCACCGGCGGCAACAGGCGAAGCCGGGAGCGACCTTCACGGACGGGGGGAGCGCTCCCGGCTTCGTCGCGCTCGGAGCCGTCTCCGCTGCCGCTCCCCGAGCCCGCCCCACACTCCGATCTCCAACGGGTACAGCGACTCGTCGAGGCAATCGTCCTTGACTGGGCAGCCCCGGCAGATCGCCACCGCTTCCGGGTTCGCCCGCTCGCCGGGCTCAGGGAACCACAGGTTCGCATCCATGCCCCGGCACGCCGCCTGCTCCCACCAACCCACAACGCCGACAAGCATAGAACGCCGACGTTTCCATCTATCCGACCGGCCTGCCCCCGGTTAGCGTCCCGGGTATGGACATCACGAACGACTTCCCGACCATGTCAGGCTCGACCGAGTGGATGGCCGACGCCGCCTGCCGAGGAGTCGACACGACCGTCTTCTTCCCCGACGACCCTCGCATCTCCGGCAGGTACGCCGAAGCGCGCCTCGTCTGCGCCGCGTGCCCGGTCCGCACCGCGTGCCTCGACTGGGCGATCCTGAACCGTCTCCCCGCCGGACTGTGGGGAGGGCTGACCCCGTCGGAACGACACGACGAGTCGAGCCGCCGAGGCTACCCCCGTGTCTGCGACAGGTGCGGCTCCGTGTTCGCCACGCCGCCTCGCACGAAGCGGCTGTGCTCGCCGGAATGCCTGCGGGCGCATACGACGGCCCGGAAGGTCGCGTGGAACAGGTCGTCGTCAAATGCGAGGAATGACTAGCAATCCCGATCTAACCGTGTCTATACTGGGGCCATGGCAACCACCACCAACGAAGGGACCACCGCCATGAACGTCAACTCGATCACCGACTTCACCGAGCAGATCACCGATCAGCACCCCGCCTACACCGGGATCGACGCTCCCCAGACCACTTGGGAGTGGAAGAAGGTCGACGCCGGGTGCTACCGCCTCACCACCGACGACCGCTGGAACGTCGTCATCTGGAAGGACAAGTACCATTGGGACTTCCCGTGGCACTACGTCGTCGTCCACCCGACCGGCGAGGTCTACTG
>JAERSW010000090.1 GCA_016845305.1 Acidimicrobiales bacterium | reverse complement strand
GTCCACCTCGACCCCGCCCGCCACGACGGCCGCCCCTCCGGCCACCACCGAGGCTCCCGCCACCAGCTCCTCGCCCACCACGTCCTCCACCACGTCGTCCTCCACCACATCCACCACGGCAGGGACACCGACCACCTCCGGCGCCACGGTGCCCGCCGAGGAGGTGTCACCCGTGGCGGCGGTGGAGGCGCTCCCCGAAGGGCCGGTGGTCGACGGCGCCTATCCGGATCCGCGTGGCGGCCTCTTCGCCGAGTTCCAGCGGTCCTTCGACCGTGCGGGCCGATTCAGCGGCCTGGACGCCTTCTGCCGCCCGGCCGACGACCCGCCCGAGGCGGCCCCCGTCGACGTCGAGCCGGGGATCTCGGCCGAGGCGATCACCGTCGTCCACGTGGCCACCCGTCTCGACGAGCTGCCCCGGATCGGCTTCGGCGTACCGGTCGGCGACGTCGACGGCATGGTCCGGGCCTTCGTGGACCTGGTCAACGGCCCGTGTGGCGGGATCCACGGCCGCGCCCTGGAGCTGCACACCGTGGAGGTGTCGGCCCTCGGCGGCGGCGGCCTCGACATCGACACCCTCCGTGAGGCCACCTGCCTGGAGGCCGTGGAGGTCCACCGGGCCGCCGTCGTCCTCGCCGTCACGCCCATCCCCGGCACCGCCGCGGGGTGCCTCGGGCCCATGAACCGGACGGCCCACCTGACGACCGCTGGGGTGTCCGACCGCGACCTGGTCCGGGCCGGCGGCCTCGTGCAGTCCCTCGAGGTGGGCGACCGCTCGGGGCTCCGCCTGGCGCTCCTCACCGCCCTCGACCAGGGACTGCTCGACGACGCCACCGTCGGGATCGTGCTGCCCGACGCCCCGCAGCGCTCCGACGACCTGGTGGCGTCCATCGTCGGCGCCCTCGACGGCACCGGGATCGAGCCGGTCGCCTACCAGGTGGGGTGCGAGGGCACCACGACCTGCCGGGTGGGCCTGACCACCGCGGTCGCCGCCATGGTCGACGACGGGGTGGACGTGGTCGTCCCCCTGCTGGGCATGACGTCGCTGCCGTGGCTGGTCCTGGAGATGCTCGACCAGGGCATGCCGAAGCCGCTCTTCATCCAGTCCGGCCTCGACGGCCAGGGCCTCGACGCCGTGGCGGCCCGGGTGGCCGAGTTCGGAGGGACCCCGGCCGGCGACCACTACGACGGCGCGCTGGTCGTCGACGCCTCGGCCACCGGCTCGCAACGGCAGGACGACGCCGAGCGGCGGCCCTTCGACCGCATGTGCGCCCGGACGTGGGCCGAGGCCACCGGCTCGTCGGTCCCGCTCGTCGAGGACCCGGCCGACGACGTCCACCGCACGGTGGTCGAGACCTGCAGCCTGGTGCGGTGGCTGGCCCGGGCCGCCGAACTGGCCGGGCCGGACCCCAGCCTGCTGGGCCTCCAGGTGGCGCTGGCCAACGTCGGGCCCGTGGACGTCCCGGACATGCGGCCGACCACGGTCGACGACCGGCACCTCCGCACCCTCCAGGTCCGCCGCTACCAGCACCCCTGCCGACAGGGCGTCGGCTTCGGCGAGTCCGGCGGCTGCCTGGTGACGGTCGGCCCTCCGGTGGTGATGGACCGGTCCGGACTGCCGGTCACCGGCCTCGAGCCGCCCCGCCTCCCGCCGGACGAGGTCCGGGTGTTCGTGGCCAACGGCTCCGGCCTCGGCGGCGTGGCCGGCCTGACCACCGGGATGCTCGACGAGGCGGGCTACGACACGGCCCGACCGGGCAACGCCGAGTCGGTCGACGAGTCATTCGCCTACTACCGCCCCGGACACCTCGGCGACGCCCGGGCCGTCCGGGAGGCCGTCTCGCCCTACCTGCGCGTCGAGCCGATGCCCTCGGACACCGGGTTTGTCCCCCAGCGGTCGGTGGCCCGGGTGCGGTCGGCCGACGTCGTGGTGGTCATCGGCCGAGACCTGGCCCGCCGCCTCCGCGACGACTGACCGCGTCGCCCCTCGGAACCGGCATCGGGCACCCGACAGGGAGGCCTCCCCTACGGTGAGGGCATGCGGGGGTGGGTGGTGTCGGCGATCCTGACCCTGGCTCTCGGGTGTGCCGAGGATCCACCGGATCCGCCGTCGGCGACGAGGGCTCCGACCTCCACGACGAGTGCCACGGTGGCAGTCGTCCCACCGGACGGATCACCCCACAACCCGTTCCCCATCGGTCAGGAGGTGAGGATCGACGGCGGGTGGTCACTCGAGGTCCCCGAGGCAGCCGTGACCCTCGGTCGCACCGAGCCGGGGCGACCGGCCAAGCCCGCGGACGCCCTCGTCGTCGCTGTCGGCCTGGAGATGTCGTACCTCGGCCAGGGCGAGGACTTCGCCATGCGGGCCCTCCGCGGACTGAAGGCCGTCGGGCCGTCGAGGCGCCTGTACCGCTACTACCGCGGCCACTGCACCGACGACCTCCTGTGGCAACTGCGGGTGCTCGCCGACGGGGACCGGGTCTCCGGCCAGGTCTGTTTCATCGTCGACCGCTCGGATGCCGGCGACCTCGTGATGTTCCTCGAGGTCTCGCCCGACCGGGACCGCCGGACCTTCTTCGACCTCCGGTAGGCCGGACGCCCCGACGGGTCGGTCAGGGACGGACCTCGTAGTAGAGGTTGGTCGGGTCCTCGAAGTCGTGCATGGCGAAGCGGGTGAAGCCCGCCTCGGTCACCATCTCCTCCAACGCCACCGGGTTCAGGCCCAGCGTCCCGAGCCCCAACCCGTCCTCGGTCGACATGGCCGACGCCATGCAGGTGGCCACCGACGTCGAGTACATCATGGCCAGCATCGGGTTTCGGAGGTTGCGGCCCCACTCGGGCGCCGACTTGATCTCCTTGACCAGCCACGTGCCGTCATCCGCGATGGCCGACCGGATGGCCCCCATGGCCAGGTCGGGCCGGGGCATGTCGTGCAGGCAGTCCAGGGTCATCACCAGGTCGACGTCCCCGGTCGGGGGCACGTCCTCGCCGCCGGCCAGGTGGATGGTGATGTTGTCCACGCCCTCGAACCGCTCCCGGGCGACGGCCACGGCCCGCTCCGACACGTCGTAGCCCTCGTAGGTGCTCTCCGGCCACGCCTCGGCCATCAACTGCAACGCCAGGCCGGCCCCGCACCCCACGTCGACCACCTTCGCCCCGGCGGCCAGGCGGTCGGCGACGCCGTCGAGGGCGGGCAGGACCGTCGGCACCAGGAGGGCCCGGGCCATCGGGGCCAGCATCGCCTCGACGTGCATCTCCGAGCCCTCGCCCTGGTCGTCGTAGGAGAGGCCGATCCCGGTGCGGAACGCCTCGGCCAGGCCGTCGGCCACCCTCGGATCCCGGATCGAGCCGAACACGCCCGCCGCGTACGTCGGCGTGTCCCGGCGGGCCAGCACCATGGCGGCCTCGGTCTCCAGCTCGAACGTCTCGCCGTCCGCGGTGACCAGCAGCTCGGCGGCGCCCTGGGCCCGCAACCACTCCCGCAGCCAGCGTTCGTGCAGCCCGGTGGCCAGCGACAGCTCCTCGGCGGTGACGGGGCCGGCCCCGTCGAGGGCCTCGTAGATCCCGAGGCGCACCCCGAGGTGGATCATCAGGCCGACCATCTCGCCCTGCTTGTAGCCCCACGTGGTCAGCGTGTACTTCCCCAACAGGTCCTTGTCGATGCCCATGGCCGGTGCCTCCCGCTCGTCGATCGGCAGAGCATCCCATGGCGGGACGCCCCGGTCAGCCCTCGGGCCGGACCCAGACCCCTCCGTCGTGGACCTCGCACGGCAGGACCTCGAGGTCGCCCTTGCGGTCCCGCCGGCCGTTCACGTTCTGCTTCCATCCCTCGCCGTCGGTCCCGAACCGCCAGAAGTGGCTGATGCAGACCAGTTCCTCGCCGTCCACGGCGCCGTCGTGGGCCAGGTGCGACCACTGGTGCGGGCACCGGGCCTCGGACACGCAGGGCACGCCCGACGCCGTGGTCCACACCACGAGGTCGTCGGTCCGGCCCGATCGCTCCACGCTCGCCTCGACGATGGCGCCCGGCTCGGGCACCGCGTCGGCCACCCGGACCCAGCCCTCGCCGGGACGCCCGTCCTCCGCCGACGAGTCGGACGACAAGGGTTCAGACGTCCATGTAGCGGGTCACGGCCACCGCCGAGCCGATCATCCCCACCACCCCGCCGATGACCAGCAACCAGATGCCGGTGTCCCACACGAAGCCCTCGGGCACGGCGAAGCCCCGGAACAGCGGCACGGCGTCCGACTCCTGGAAGTAGGCCAGGACCCGGCGGTCGACCACGAACAGGGCGGGCACGGCCAGGCCCGCGCCGATCAGGCCGTGGATGGTGCCCTCCAGCATGAACGGGATGCGGATGAACCAGTTGGTCGCCCCGACCAGCTTCATCACCTCGATCTCCTGGCGGCGGGCCCCGATGGCGGTGAACACCGTGTTCAGGATGAGCAGCGCCGAGACCCCGACGAGGACCACGGCGGCCACCAGCAGGGCCTGGCTGACCCGGTTGGAGAAGTCCTCGATCTGGCGGATGGCGTCGGTGGCCGTGGCCACCTCCTTCACCCCCGGCTGCTCGCCGAACTGTCGGGCCATCTCAGCCACGTTCCCGGCGTCCGGGTTGGCGGGGACGATCCGGTACGAGGGCGGCATGACCTCCGCGGTGACGCTCTCCACCAGCTCCGGCTTGTCGGAGAACAACTGCTGGAACTCGACGTAGGCCGCCTCCTTGTCGACGTAGGCGTAGCCGGCGATGGCCGGGCTGGTGTCCAGCACCGTCCGGATGGCCGCGTCCTGGTCGACGGTGGCGTCGGCCCGCATGAAGACGATGAACTCCACGCCCTCCTGGAACTGGGCCGTGGCCCGGGCCGCCCCCTCCCGGATCAGCAGCGACGAGCCCACCAGCGACAACGAGATGGCGACGGTCAGGATGGCGGCCAGCGTCAGGCTCAGGTTGCGCCACAGGCTGGTGAACGTCTCCCGGACGTAGTACCAGAGTCGGTACAGCACGTCAGGCCCCCGTCCGGGCCGGCACAGGCCGATGCGAGGGCAGCGCGGGGGCGCTCACTCGTAGACGCCCTGCGACTCGTCGCGCTTGATGACGCCCCGGTCCAGCTCGATGACCCGGCGCCGCATCGAATCGACGATGCCCCGGTCGTGGGTGGCCATCACCACGGTGGTGCCGCTGCGGTTGATGCGGTCCAGGAGGCGCATGATCCCCACCGCGGTGCCCGGGTCGAGGTTCCCGGTGGGCTCGTCGGCCAGCAGGATCAGCGGGCGGTTCACGAACGCCCGGGCGATCGACACCCGCTGCTGCTCGCCGCCCGACAGCTCGTCGGGCAGCCGGTCGGCCTTCCGGCTCAGGCCCACCAGCTCGAGGATGGCCGGCACCTGTTCGCGCACCGCATGGCGGGGGCGGCCGATGACCTCCAGGCCGAAGGCCACGTTCTCGAAGACCGTCTTCTTCGGCAGCAGCTTGTAGTCCTGGAAGATGCAGCCGATCTGGCGGCGCAGGAACGGCACCTTCCACGAGCTCATCTCGCCGACGTCCTTGCCGGAGACGGTGATCCGGCCCTCGTCGGCCACCTCCTCCCGGTTCAGCAGCCGGATGAAGGTCGACTTGCCCGATCCCGACGGCCCGACGAGGAACACGAACTCGCCCCGTTGGATCTCGGCAGTGGCGTGGCGAAGGGCCACCACGTCGCCCTTGTAGACCTTCGAGACGCCTTCGAGCCGGATCATCGGTCGGCCACCGGACGGGTCTCCGCGGGCCGCGTCGGGTCGGAGGACGGGGCTCGGAGGGGCACGGCGCGCACGGTACCAGAGGGGCTCCGACCGATCGCGGCGCCCCCGGGGCCGCTCAGGGGGACCCGGGACCGCTCAGCGAGTTTCGACGGCGGGGTCGGTCAGGCGCCGGCGTTGGCCCGCGTCCAGCGCAGGTACGACTCCATGAAGCCGTCCAGGTCGCCGTCCAGCACCCCGGCCACGTCGCCCACCTCGTGCTCGGTGCGCAGGTCCTTGACCATCTGGTACGGCTGCAGGACGTAGGACCGGATCTGGCTCCCGAAGTCCACGTTGTGCTTCTCGCCGCCGATCTCGGCGATCTCGGCGTCGCGCTTCTGGCGCTCCAGGTCCAGCAGGCGGGCGGCCAGCATCTGCATGGCCTTGTCCTTGTTCTGGTGCTGGCTGCGCTCGTTCTGGCACGACGTCACGATGCCCGTCGGCAGGTGGGTGATCCGGACCGCCGAGTCGGTCACGTTGACGTGCTGGCCACCGGCCCCCGACGACCGGTAGGTGTCGATCCGCAGGTCGCCCTCGTCGATGTCCACCTCGTCGGCCACCTCGTCGAAGAACGGGACGACCTGCAACGAGGCGAAGGCCGTCTGGCGCTTGGCCTCCTTGTTGAACGGGGAGATGCGCACCAGGCGGTGGACCCCCCGCTCGGACTGCAGCAGGCCGAAGGCGTAGCGGCCCCGGACCACGAACTCGGCCGAGCTGATCCCGGCCTCGGTGCCCTCCGAGACCGACTCGACCTCCAGTTGGAAGCCGCGACGGTCGGCCCACCGGGTGTACATGCGCACCAGGATCTCGGCCCAGTCCTGGGCGTCGGTGCCGCCGGCGCCGGACTGGACGTGGCAGACGGCGTCGCCCTCGTCGTACTGGCCGCTGAACAGCGACCGCAGCTCGAGGTCGTCGAAGCGGGTCGACAGGTCGGCCACGGCCTCGGCGATCTCCTCCTCGAGGCTGTCGTCGCCCTCCTCGGCGGCCATCTCGGCCAGCGTCTCGGTGTCCTCGAGGCGTCCGGTCAGCTCGGCGTGCAGCTCGAGGTCCTCGACCACCGCGGCGAGGTCCTTCTGGACGCGACGTCCCCGGTCCTGGTCGTTCCAGAGGTCCGGGTCGGCTATCTCGGCCTCGAGGGCGTCGCGACGCTGCTGCTGCTCGTCGATGCGCAGGTAGCCGGTGGCCTCCTCCAGGCGGGAGCGCAGCGCGGCCAGGTCGGGGGCGAAGTCCTGCACGTCAGCCCCCGTGGCACTGCTTGAACTTGCGTCCCGAGCCGCACGGGCAGGGGGCGTTGCGGGGCGTCTTCTCCCACTCGGTGTTGACCTTGGTGGTCTGCGGGGTCGGGGTGGACTCCTCCACCCGGGCCGGCGCCCCGGCCGCCGCGGCGACGGCCGCCGCTCCGGCCACCGGCCCGTCGGGGCCGCTCGTGGTGACCTCGGTGGGCTGCGCCGACTCCTCGGCGGTGGTGACCCGGATGCGCATCACGTAGCGCAGGAAGTCGCGGTCGATGAGCTCGTCGAGCTGTCCGAACAGCTCGAAGCCCTCCCGCTTCCACTCGGTGGCCGGGTCGCGCTGGCCCATGGCCCGCAGGTGGATGCCCTCCCGGAGGTGGTCCATCTCGTAGAGGTGCTCGCGCCACCGCTGGTCGATGATGCGGAGCATCACCTGGCGTTCCACCTCCCGCATGCCGTCGGCGCCCAGCTCGATCTCGCGGGCCTCGAAGACGGCCAGGCCGTCGGCGGTCAGCAGGTCATAGAGCTGGTCGGTGGACCGGGCCGCCGTCACCGTGGCCCACAGGGCGTCGGCCGCCGCGGCGGCGTCGAACTCCCCGTCCTCGGGCGTCTCCCCGGTCGGAGCGGCACCCAGTGGCCAGTACGAGTCGAGCTCCACCCGGAGGCCGTCGAGGTCCCATTCCTCGGGCAGCTCCGAGGCGCAGAAGGCCCCGATGGCACCGTCCACCACCACGCCGAGTGCGACCAGCACTTCCTCGCGCAGGTCGTCGTCGCCGAGCAGGCCGTCGCGACGCCGGTAGATGACGTTGCGCTGCTCGTTCATCACCTCGTCGTACTTGAGGACGTTCTTGCGGGCCTCGGCGTTCTTCTGCTCGACGGTGGTCTGGGCCCGCTCGATGGCCTTGGTGACCATCTTCGACTCGATGGGGACGTCCTCGGGCAGTGCCCGGTCCATGACGCCGCGCATGGTGTCGGAGGCGAACAGCCGCATCAGCTCGTCCTCCAACGACAGGTAGAACCGGCTCTCGCCGGGGTCGCCCTGGCGGCCGCTGCGTCCCCGCAGCTGGTTGTCGATCCGGCGAGACTCGTGCCGTTCGGTGCCCAGCACGTACAGCCCGCCGTTGGCCCGGACCTCCTCGCCGAGGGCCGTGCACTCCGGCTCGAAGCGGGCCACCAACTCGGCCACCTTCGCCTCGCCCTCCGGGGTGTCCGGATCGTGGCCGGCCGCCCGGGCCTCGCGCTCGGCCAGGTTCTCCGGGTTGCCGCCCAGCAGGATGTCGACGCCGCGGCCGGCCATGTTGGTGGCCACGGTGACCGCCCCGGGCCGACCCGCCTGGGCCACCACCTCGGCCTCCCGGAAGTGCTGCTTGGCGTTGAGCACCTCGTGGTCCACGCCCCGCTTCTCCAGCTCGCGGGACAGCCGCTCGGAGTTCTCGACGCTGACCGTGCCCACCAGCACCGGCTGGCCGGCGTCGCGCCGCTCCACGATGTCCTCGACCACCGCCGCGAACTTGCCCGCCTCGGTCTTGAAGATCAGGTCGCTCTGGTCCTGGCGGACCAGCGGCCGGTTGGTGGGGATGGGCACCACCTGGAGCCCGTAGATGCCGGCCAGCTCGGCCGCCTCGGTCTCGGCGGTCCCGGTCATGCCGGCCAGCTTCTCGTAGAGCCGGAAGTAGTTCTGGAGGGTGATGGTGGCGAGCGTCTGGTTCTCCTCGCGGATCGACACCCCCTCCTTGGCCTCCACGGCCTGGTGGATGCCGTCCGACCAGCGGCGGCCCTCCAGCACCCGGCCGGTGAACTCGTCGACGATGCGGACCTCGCCGTCGACGACGATGTAGTCCTTGTCGCGCTTGTAGAGCTCCTTGGCCTTCAGGGCGGCGTGGAACTGGTGGACCAGGTTGGCCGACACCTGGTCGTAGAGGTTGTCGACGCCGAGGGCGGCCTCGACGGCGTGCACGCCGTCCTCGGTCGGGGCGATGATCCCCTTCTCCTCGTCGACCTCGTAGTGGCGTTCCCGGTCCAGGCCGCGGACCACCGTGGCGAACCGCTGGTAGAGCGCCGCGGCCTCGGCGAGTCGGCCGCTGATGATGAGCGGGGTGCGGGCCTCGTCGATGAGGATCGAGTCGACCTCGTCCACGATGCAGAAGGCGTGCCCCCGTTGGGCCTTCTCGGCGCCCGCCATGGCCATGTTGTCGCGCAGGTAGTCGAAGCCCAGCTCGTTGTTGGTGCCGTAAGTGATGTCGGCGGCGTAGGCGGCCCGCTTGGCCGCCCGGTCGCGTTCGTCGGGCACGACCAGCCCGACGCTCAGGCCCAGCCAGCGGTGGAGCTGGCCCATCCACTCGGCGTCCCGGCTGGCCAGGTAGTCGTTGACGGTGCACAGGTGCACGCCCCGACCGGACAGGCCGTTGAGGTAGGCGGGCAGGGTGCTGACCAGGGTCTTGCCCTCGCCGGTGCGCATCTCGGCCACCCAGCCCAGGTGCAGGGCCATGCCGCCCATGAGCTGGACGTCGTAGTGGCGCTGGCCGAGAACCCGCCAGGCGGCCTCGCGGACCACGGCGAACGCCTCCACGAGGAGGTCGTCGAGCTCCTCGCCGTTGTCGAGGCGCTGGCGGAACTCGCCCGTCCGCGCCCGTAGGGCGTCGTCGGACAACGCGGAGGTGGCGTCGCCGAGGGCGTTGATGTCGGGGACGATGGCCTCGAGGGCCTTGACCTTCTTCCCCTCACCGCTGCGCAGGACGCGCGAGAACACGCTCATCGTCGTCGGAGGCTACCGGTCGGCCCCGTCGCCCGAGGGTGTGCCGCCGGGTCGGCGGCGGACCGGTCGGGACCCCTTCAGGGGGCGGCGGGCGGGCGCAACAGTCCGCGCTCGGCGAGGGCCGGCGCGGCGTCGTCCACCCCGGTGCCGAGGATGGCGGCCAGGGCCTGGAGGTCGTCCTGGCGGATGGTCAGCACCCGCCCGTTGAAGTCCTGGCGCTTGACCTGGATGATCCCCAGGTAGCGACGGATCAGCTCGACCTCCGGACCGTCCACGTCGGCCAGGGCCACCAGGTCGATGACCACCTTCTGGCCGGGGACCCAGGCCGGCGGTTCGACGGTGCCCGTCTCGACCGGCTGGTCGCCGTCGCCGACCGGGAGGAGCTGGTCCACGGGGACGTCGTAGAACTCGGCCAGCCGGTGGAGCCGGGGCACCGACACGGCGCGCTCGCCGCGCTCGTAGGCGCCGAGCACCGATGCCTTGAACTCCGACTCCGAGCGGGCCTCCACGTCCTGGAGCGACAGGCGCTTCTGGCGGCGGATGACCCGGATGCGCTCGCCGAGCCGGACGCTGTAGTCGTCGTCGGAGCCGTTGCCGCCGGCCGGCGGACGGGCCACGGCTCGGGAGGCTCGGGAGGCTCGGGAGGACGTGACCACGGCACGTGACGGTAGCGACCGCGCTCCGTGGTTCGCAACGGGCCGGGTCCGTCAGGACCCGGACGACAGGCGACCGTCGCGCAGGGCGACCAGCAGGGTCCCGGCGGCGATGGCCGCCGTCTCGGCCCGCAGCACCGTGGACCCGAGGCCGACGGTGCGTCGTCCCGCCAACTCGTCGTCGGTCCAGCCGCCCTCGGGACCGACCAGCACCACGTCGACCGGGTCGGTGCCCGGTCCGCCCAGGGGCTCCCCGCCCGGTTCGGCCACGGCCAGGCCGGGGCCGTCGGCCACGTCGGCCGGCCTGCCCACGGCCACCACCTCGGACAGGTGGACCCGCCGGGACTGCATGGCCGCCTCGCGGGCCACCCGTCGGAACCGTTCCAGGTTGGCCGCCGCCCTGCTCTCGTCCCAGCGCACCACGGAGCGCTCGGCGGCCAGGGGAAGGATCCGGTCCACCCCCAGTTCGGTGAGCTTCTGGACCACCAGCTCGGGCCGACCGCCCTTGATGAGGGAGAAACCCACGGCCACCGGCCGTTCGGCTGCCGCCACCTCGATGACCTCGCCGTCCGCGTCGGGCCCCGCCTCCGGATCGAGGCGGAAGCGGGCCGGCCGCCACGCACCCCGCCCGTCGCCGACGGTCATCGGGTCGCCGTCGCGGAGGCGGAGCACCCGCGCCAGGTGGTGGTGGTCGGCGTCGTCGAGGCGTGGAGCGGCCAGGTCGGCCACGAAGGCGTGGGGCCCGCCCCGGCCGTCGGGAGCGGTTCCCGGCACGGGCCCACGCCCCCGGTCACCCATCGAACCGCCTACTTGAACGCCGAGCGGATGCGGGAGATGAGGCCCTCGTCGGGCTCGGCGACCACCTCGCCCCGCTCCTCGGCCAGCTCGCGGAGCAGTCGCTCGGCCTCGTCGGTCAGGCCGTCGGGGGTGGTCACCACCACCTCCACCACCAGGTCGCCCCGACCCCGACCCTCCAGGTGGGGTACGCCCCGCCCGCGGAACCGGAAGACCTCGCCGGTGCAGGTCCCCCGGGGAACCTGGAGCTCCTCGGTGCCGTCGAGCGTCTCGTAGTCGAGCACCACGCCGAGGGCCGCCTGCGTCATCGGGACCTCGAGCCGGTGCAACAGGTCCGAACCGTGCCGTTCGAATACGGGATGCCGGCGTACGCGGAGGCGCACGTAGAGGTCGCCGGCCGGTCCCCCGCGGGGGCCGACCGCGCCCCGCCCGGTGAGACGCAGGGTGGTGCCCTCGTCGACCCCGGCCCGCACGTTGACGGTGAACGACCGGTCCTCGACCACCCGCCCCTCGCCGTGGCAGGCCCGGCACGGGTCGGGGATCACCTGACCGCGACCCGAGCACGTCGGACACGCGGTGGCGGTGACCATCTGGCCGAACATGGACTGACGGACCCGCTGGACCTGACCGGTCCCCCCGCATCCGCCGCAGGCCTCCGGGCCCCCCGAGCCGGGCGCCGCTCCGGTCGCCTCGCAGTCCACGCAGGCCACGGCGGTCCGCACCGAGACCTCCTCCTCGGAGCCGAACACCGCGGTCTCGAAGTCGACCTCGAGGGTGGTCTCCAGGTTCTCGCCGGGCACCGGCCCGGCCCGCCGGCGACCACCTCCTCCCCCACCGAAGGGCGAGCCACCGAAGACCGTTTCGAAGATGTCGCCGAACCCGCCGAACGGATCACCGCCCGTGCCGCCGGGCCCGTCGTGGCCGAAGCGGTCGTAGCGGGCCCGTCGCTCCGGGTCCGAGAGCACCTCGTAGGCCGCGGCCACCGCCTTGAACTCGGCCTCGGCGGCCGCGGCGTCGGCGCCGTGGTTGGCGTCCGGATGGTGCTGGCGGGCCAGGCGCCGATACGCCTTCTTGACCTCGTCGGGGGTGGCGTCCCGGGACACGCCCAGGACCTCGTAGTGGTCGCGTTCGGTCATCGTCCCGGTGGGCGGCTCAGCCCTCGGTCAGCCGGTCGCCGAGGCGCCGACCGACCACGGCCACGGTGGCCAGGGCCTGCGAATAGTCCATGCGGGTGGGGCCCAGCACGCCGATCGACCCGGCGGCCTCGCCGTCGATCTCGTAGGGGGCCACGACCAGCGAGCAGTCGGCGAGGGGCTCCACGCCGGTCTCCGACCCGATGGCCACGCTGAGGCCCCGGTCGATGACGTCGCGGATGAGGCTGACCACGATGAACTGGCGCTCCAGGACGTCGAGCACCTGGCGGACCCGCTCGACCTCGCCGAACGCCGAGGCCACCTGGGCGGTGCCCCCGACCCAGGCCAGGTCGCCGGCTTCGGTGCGGGCGGCCAGGACGGTGGCCACGGTGGCCAGCACGGCGTCGACGCCCTCGTCGCCGGTCACCGGGGTGTCGACGACCGTCGCCAGGCTGCGGCCGATCAGCGCCCCGGACAGGTGGGCGGCGGCCACGGCCAGCGTGGCCTCGGTCGGACCGGCGGCCGGACCGGCCAACTCCAGGGTGTGCTTCTCGACGGTGCCGTTGGCCATGACCAGCACCAGCAGGGCCAGGTCGTCGGTCAGGCCGACCACCTGGACGGAGCGGACCTCCTGGTGGTCGCGGTCGGGGGCCAGCACGACGGCCGCGCTCCCCGTCAGGTCGGCCAGCAGGCTGGACGTGTCGGCCAGCATCTGCTCCATCTCCCGGTGCGAGCGTCGGAAGAAGGCCTGCACCTGGTCGCGGTCGGCCGGGTCGAGGGCCCGGGTTCCGTCGAGGTGGTCGACGAAGAACCGGTACCCCTTCTCGGTGGGCACCCGACCGGCCGAGGTGTGGGGCTGGGCCAGGTAGCCCTGCTCCTCGAGGGCGACGAGCTCGTTGCGGACGGTGGCCGACGACACGCCGACCTCGTCGGCCGCGGCGACGCGGGCCGAGCCGACGGGCTGGGCCGTCTGGATGTACTCCTCGACCACCGCGCTCAGGATGGCCGCCTTCCGGTCCTCCAACACGGCTCCGATGCTACCGGCGGGGCCCCGCCCGGCCGGATGGGCGGAAGAACCTCAGTCGTCCAGCTTGAGGGCGGAGATCCGGGACCGACCCGGGTGGGCCCCGGCCCGGGCGAGCGACCTAGTCGTCCAACTTCAGGGCGGAGATGAAGGCCTCCTGGGGCACGTCGACGCGCCCGATGGACTTCATCTTCTTCTTGCCCTCCTTCTGCTTCTCCAGCAGCTTCCGCTTCCGGGTGATGTCGCCGCCGTAGAGCTTGGCCGTCACGTCCTTGCGGAAGGCCCGCACCGTCTCCCGTGAGATGACCCGCCCGCCGATGGCCGCCTGGATGGGCACTTCGAACTGCTGGCGCGGGATGAGCTCCTTGAGCTTGGCCGTCATCTTCCGGCCGTACACGTCGGCCGAGTCGCGGTGGACCACCGTGGAGAAGGCGTCCACGGCCTCGCCGTGCAGGAGGATGTCGACCCGGACCAGGTCGGAGCGCCGGTACCCCTCCGGTTCGTAGTCGAGGCTGGCGTAGCCCTGGGTGCGGCTCTTCATCTGGTCGAAGAAGTCGATGACCACCTCGGCCAGGGGCAGGTGGTACTTCAGCTCGACCCGCTCGGGCGACAGGTAGGTCAACCCCTCCAACTCGCCACGTCGTTCCTGGCAGAGCTCCATCAGCGTGCCGGTGAAGGCCTTCGGCGTGATGACCGTGGCCAGCAGGAACGGTTCCTCGATGTGGTCGATCTCGGCGCCCGACGGCAGGTCGCACGGGTTGTCGATCTCGAGGGCCTGGCCGTCGGTGCGGGTCACCCGGTACTCGACCGACGGCGCCGTGGTGATGAGGCTCAGGCCGAACTCCCGTTCCAGGCGCTCGCGGACGATCTCCATGTGCAGGAGGCCGAGGAAGCCGCAGCGAAAGCCGAAGCCCAGGGCGCCGGAGGTCTCCGGCTCGTAGGTGAAGCTGGAGTCGTTGAGTCGCAGCTTCTCCAGCGCCTCGCGGAGGTCGTTGAACTCGTCGCCGTCGATCGGGTACAGGCCGCTGAACACCATGGGCTGGGGCTCGCGGTAGCCCTCGAGGGCCTCGTCGGAGCCGTGGCGGCTGGAGGTCACCGTCTCGCCCGAGCGGGCCTCGCCGACGTCCTTGATGCCGGCCAGCAGGTACCCCACCTCGCCGGGACCGAGGCCGTCGACGGGGGTCGGGTCGGGGCGGCGCACCCCGATCTCGTCGACCTCGTGGACGGCGCCGGCCTGCATGAAGCGGAGGACGTCCTTCGAACCGATGCGCCCGTTGACCACCCGGATGGACGACACCACGCCGCGGTACTGGTCGAAGTGGCTGTCGAAGACCAGTGCCTGCAGCGGAGCATCCGGGTCGCCGACCGGCGGCGGGGTGCGCTCCACCACCGCGTCCAGCAGTTCGGCCACCCCCTCCCCCGTCTTGGCGCTGATGTGGAGCACCTCCTCGGCGGGGATGCCCAGCACCTGCTCGATCTCCTCCGCGTACCGGTCGGGCTCGGCGGCCGGCAGGTCGATCTTGTTGAGGGCGGCCACGATCTCCAGGTCGTTCTCCAGCGCCAGGTAGCAGTTGGCCAGCGTCTGGGCCTCGATGCCCTGGGCGGCGTCGACGACGAGGATCACGCCTTCGCAGGCGGCCAGTGAACGGCTGACCTCGTAGCCGAAGTCGACGTGGCCGGGGGTGTCGATCAGGTTGATGACGGCGTCGTTCCAGTCGAGGCGGACGCTCTGCAGCTTGATGGTGATGCCCCGCTCCCGCTCCAGGTCCATGGAATCGAGGTACTGGGCGCGCATCTCGCGGGGGTCGACGGCTCCGCAGAGCTCCAGCATCCGGTCGGCCAGCGTGGACTTGCCGTGGTCGATGTGGGCGATGATCGAGGTGTTGCGAAGCCGTGCGAGGTCCATGCCGGTCAGGACGGTACCGGCGGTAGAATCGTCCACCGTGCCGGTCCGAGGACCGGACCCCGCCGGGTGGCGCAGTGCCCCGCCGGGAAGCGAGACGAGAACACCGAGGGACCACTCCCGTGGCGAACATCAAGAGCCAGATCAAGCGGAACCGCCAGACCGAGAAGCGCCGCCTGCGCAACAAGGCCGTGCGGACCGAGCTGAAGACCCGCACCCGCAGCGCGCTGGAGGCCGCCGAGTCCGGCGAGGGCCTGGCCGAGGCCACGTCCGCCGCCATGAAGCGGATCGACAAGGCCGCCGCCCAGGGCGTGCTGCACCCCAACACCGCGGCCCGCCGCAAGTCCCGGCTGCAGAAGCGCCTCGACGGCCTCGCCGGCTAGGCGGGGCCCCGACCGGGTCAGCGTCGGGACAGGCTCGCCAGTCGGGCCACCAGCACCTCCACCACCAGTTCCTGCGGCCACGCCGAGCGTCCCCGCAGGTCCAGGTCGGCATCGCCCAGCAGCCGCACGGCCCGGGCGATCCGTTCCCCACCCAGCTTCCTCGAGGCCTGCAGGGCCTTCTTCGCCGGGAACCCCTTGATGCCCAGGGCGTCGGCCGCCCCCGTCTCGTCGCGGATCCCCGACCCGTCGAGGCGCAGCAGGCGTCCGTAGTGCCCGTGGAGTGACGACAGGATGGCCAGCGGGTGGCGCCCACCGGCCGCCATCATCCGGGTCAGGCAGTCCAGCGCCTTGGCGACGTCCCCGCCGTCGATGGCGTCGGTGAGGTCCCACGGGGCGACGTCGCCGCCGTCGCGCAGGAACGGGGCCACGTCATCGGCGCCCACCTCGGCGCCGGGCCCGAACACCGCGGCCAGGGTCTCCAGCAGCGGCACCACCGTCGAACGGTCCTCGCCGAGGCGTCGGGCCACCAGCGCCCGGGCCGGCCGGTCGAGGGCCACCGGGGCCTCGTCGAGGCGGTCGTCCAGCCACTGCTGCGCCTCCCGGCCCCGCCCCACCGCGGTCTTGCGCACCTCGCCGCCCGCCGCGGCGACGGCCTCCAGCAGCGACTTCGGCACCTGGTTGAGGCGCTGCTGGACCGGGGCCACGCCCTTCTCCCAGACGAGGACCAGCCCGGTGGTGTCGAGCGGGTCGGCCAGGTAGGCGACCAGCGGGGCGACCGAGTCCTTGTCGCCGAACCGACCGAGGTGGCGCCCCACCACGACGCGTCGTCCGGTCAGGAACGGGGAGGTCTGTGCGGCGTCGACGAGGCGGGCCACCTCGAAGCCGTCGTCGGTGCGGTAGTCGTCCTCGGAGAGTTCCTCGAGGGCCAGGGAGCGGTCCTCGTCGCCGAGGGCCTCGGCCACCGCGGCACGGACCGCCTCGGCGACCAGGCCCACGTCGTCGCCGGTGACCAGCACCACCGGCCGGGGTGCGGTCACCGGGCCGCCCCGATTGCGCCGGCCCCGATGGCCTCCACGTCGGCGGCCAGCACGGCGGCCATGGCGTCGGCCACCCGTCGGGCGCCGCGGACGTCATGCGCCCGCAGGATGCGACAGCCGCCGGCGATGCCCAGAGCGTGGGCGGCCCACGTGGCCTCCACTCGCTCGGTCAGGTCGTCGCCGGCCACCTCGCCGAGGAAGCCCTTGTTGGACGCCGACAGCAGGACGGGCCGGCCCAGGCCGGCCAGGTCGTCGGAGGCCCGCAGGAGTTCGGCCGACATGTCCGGCGTCTTGCCGAGGTCCAGGCCGGCGTCGACGATGATCCGCTCGTCGGGGATGCCGGCGTCGAGTGCCCATCGGACCCGTTCGGCCAGGAAGGTCCGGACCGCGGCCACCACGCCACCGTCGGCGGCGTAGTCGGGCTCGGGGTCGGGGATGCGGGGCCCGATGCGGACGTGGGTGGCCACCACCGCAGCACGGTGCCGGGCACACGCCGGGAGGAAGGTCGGGTCGGCGAAGCCGCTGATGTCGTTGCCGACCGTGGCACCGGCCGCCATCGCCGCGTCGGCCACCGCCCCGCGGAAGGTGTCCACGGCGATGGGGAGGTCGAAGCGGGCCCGGAGCGCCTCGATGGCCGGCACGACCCGGTCGAGCTCCTCGGCACACGTCACCTCGGGGCCCGGACCGGCCTTGGAGCCCCCCACGTCGAACAGGTCGGCTCCGTCGGCGACGTGCCGTTCGGCCAGGCGGAGGAAGTCGTCGAAGTCCCAGAAGCGGCCGCGGTCCCAGAACGAGTCGGGTGTCCGGTTCAGGATGCCCATGACCAACGAGCGGTGGGTGACGTCGAAGCGGTGGCCGGCTCCCAGTTCGACGATCACCCGGCCGACGGTACACCTGCGGGGTGACGCTCCCCGGGTGCCTCGACGGTCCCGTCCAGCCCGGTGGCGACGGGCTCGGGGACCCGGCGGACCAGCAAGCGGCCCCTGCGGAGGTGGACGGCCCACGTGGTGTCGGCCACCCGGATCCGCTGGCCGTCGGGCGGCTGGGCCGACGTCGAGGAGCCGGGCGGACCCCATCGCAGGTGGGGCCCGTAGCGGTCGTCCAGGGCCAGGGCCACCGCCTCGGGCACGGGTTCACGGAACACGACGAGTCGGGGGGCGTCCACGCCGTGGCGGCGCAGCGTCGACAGGAGCCGTTCGGCACGGTGCACCCGGTCGACGACCACCACCGTCCCGTCGGGGTCCAGCACCCGGACCCCGTCGGCCGCCCCGGGGCGGGCGCCGCCGGTCCACGCGGCGATCGCCACCACCAGGAGGACCGCTCCGGTGCCGGCCAGGACCCGACGTCCCGGTCGCCGACGACCCCGTCCCGACAGGAACGCCGCGGCGCCCACGCCGAGGGCCACCGCCGTGCCGAGGACCGGACCCAGCAGGCCGGTCGGATGGTCGGCCGCCCAGCGGGCCACCCCGCTGATCCAGTCGAGGCCCATGGCGGAGGGCAGGTGGAGGATCCGGGCGACGGTCGGCCAGCCCGCGTCGACGGCCAGGCCGGCGACGAGGCCCCCGGTCAGGCCCCACGCCATGAGGGGCCCGGCCACCGGCCCGGCCAGCACGTTGGCGGGCAGGGCGGCCACCGGCACCGGTCCGAACCCGGCCAGCAGCAGCGGGGTCACGGCGGACTGGGCGGCCATGGTGACGCCCACCGCGTCGCGGAGCGGACGGGGACCCGGCAGCAGGTCGGCCAGCGGGCGGGCGGCCAGCAGGATCCCCGCCGAGGCCGCCACCGACAGCCGGAAGGCGGCACGGTGGACGAGGAGGGGGTCGACCATCACCAGGACGCCCACCGTGGCCACCAGGAGGCGGAGCCCGACCACCGGCCGGCCGAGGGTCACCGCCACCGCGCTCCCGCCAGCCATGGCCGTGGCCCGCAGGACCGACGGCTCGAACCTCGTCAGGAGGGCGAAGAAGCCCAGCAGGAGCAGGGTGGCGGGCAGCCGCCACCGGTGGCGGATCCGCCCCAGCACCGGCGCCACGGCGGCCACCACGAAGGCCACGTTCTGACCGGAGACGGCCAGCAGGTGGCCGAGCCCGGCGGCCCGGAAGTCGTCGGTGGTCGTGGCCGACTGGTCGCGGTCGTCGCCGAGGACCAGGCCGGCCAGCAGGGAACGCTGGGCGTCGTCCAGGGGCCCGGCTCCCCGGGCCAGGAGGCGGCGCAGGTCGTTGGCCGCTCCGTGGACCGGACCGGCCGGGTCCACCGCACCGACCCGGTCGACCTCGAGGGTGCCGACCACGTGGCGGATCCGCTGCCACCGACGGGCCGGCCGGACCACCGAACCGTCGACGTCCACCGAGTCGCCGGCCAGCAGGTCGGCGGACACCGCGTGGGCGGCCCCGAACGCCAGGTGCAGGCGTCGCCCATCGACCCGGGCCTCGGCCCGCCAGCCGCCGTCGGCCAGCGGCGTGGGGTCGCCGACCAGCGTGGCCCGGGCCGCGATCGGCCCCGCGGGTGGCTCGGCGGTGGCCCGCCAGGCCGCTCCCGCCCGCACCGGCACCACCACGGCGACGAGCAGCACACCGGCCACCCACCACCGGAGGCCGGCGATCCCCCTCGGCCCGGTCAGAGGTCGACCCGGTCGAGGAAGCCGGCCAGCGTCGACGGGCCGATGCCCGGCACGTGGAGGAGGTCCTCGACCGTCGCGAAGGCCCCCATCCGGTCCCGATGGCGGACGATGGCCGCGGCCAGCGACGGGCCCACCCCGGGCAGGGCCTGGAGCTCGTCGACGTCGGCCCGGTTGACGTCGACCACCGGCGGCGGACCGGCGTCCGCCAGGTCGATGCCCGGATCGACGTCCCGGTCGGTCGACGGCACCCAGATCCGGGTGCCGTCCCGGAGCGGGGCGGCGAGGTTCAACAGGTCGGGACGGGCGTCGTCGAGGACGCCGCCGGCCGCGGTGATGGCGTCGGCCACGCGGTCGCCCTCGGGACGGACGTAGAGGCCGGGCCGGGCCACCGCCCCGGCCACGTGCACCACCACCTCGGCCGGAGCCGTCGGCACCGTGCCGGGCGGCTCGGGCGGGACGGTGACGAACGGCAGCCGGGCCGGGTCGGCGGAGCCACCGGGCCACCAGAGGGCCAGGAGCAGGCCGGCGGCGGCCAGCAGCACCGCGGCGGCCACCACGAGGCGGACGGGGGTCAGCGGTCGTTCGTAGAGGAGGTCGTCGATCCGATGGCGGATCTCGTCGACGGGGCCGGACACGGCACGCCCCTTTCCGGGGTCGCGGTCGCTCCGGGGAAGTGGAGGAGGGCGGGCCCGGGCGGGCCCGAGGCAGAGGCCCCTAGAACAGGGCGGAGGTGAGGCGGCGACGCCAGGCGGCGGTGCGCGGATCCTCGGGACTCAGCACCTCGAGCAGGTCGACGAAGCGCTGCCGGGCGTCCTCGTCGGCCTTCACGGTGGGGAGTAGCGACTCGAGGGTGGCCTCGAGGTCGTCTACGGCCTCGGTGCGGGCCATGGCCGCGATCCGACGCGTCTCGGCCGACTCGGGAATGCGGTCCAGCAGGTTGAGGGCGGCGTCGGTGTCGCCCTCGCCGTCGCGTTCGACGAGCAGCAGGGCCAGGGCCGTCACCGCTCCGACGTGGTCGGCCTCGATCGAGAGGGCCTGGATCAGTGACGCCTCGTCGCCGAGGGCCACCAGCCGGTCGATCTCGGAGACCTCCTCGCCGGGCAGCAGGCCCTGGACGAAGGTCCGCACGGCGTCGGCGCCCTGGGCGCCCACGAAGTTGCCGGCCACCTTGCCGTCGACCAGGCCGTAGACGGCGGGAATGGACTGCACCTGGAAGGCCTGGGCGACGCCGGGGTTGGCGTCCACGTCGACCTTGGCCAGGACGACCCTGCCGTCGAACTCGGCCACCACGTCCTCGATGACCGGGCCCAGCGCCTTGCACGGGCCGCACCACTCGGCCCACAGGTCGACGACGACCGCCACCTGATGGGAGCGGTCGATGACCTCGGCCTGGAAGGTGGCGTCGGTGACGTCGATGGTGGTCGCTGCGGCCA
This sequence comes from Acidimicrobiales bacterium, assembly GCA_016845305.1. Taxonomy (GTDB): domain Bacteria; phylum Actinomycetota; class Acidimicrobiia; order Acidimicrobiales; family MedAcidi-G1; genus UBA9410. Next base: position 11,384 of record JAERSW010000090.1, on the reverse strand, counting down.
TGGGTGCAGGGTAGGCACCCCGCCGGAGCGCTCCACTACCGTCCGGACCGATGACGACGCCCGCGGGAATCGACCACGACAACCTGGTGCGCTGGTTCGACGACCGGGTGGGCGGCCTGGACGCGGGGGCGAACGGTGGGCTCGACTTCGAACTGATCACCGGTGGGCGGTCGAACCTGACCTTCCGGGTGTCGGACGGGCACGGCCGCCGTTGGGTGCTGCGTCGGCCGCCGCTGGGCCAGGTGCTGGCCACGGCCCACGACATGTCCCGGGAGCACCGGATCATCTCGGCGCTGGCCGACAGCGGCGTGCCCGTTCCCGGCGTGGTCGGACTGTGCGAGGACGCCGGGGTGAACGGCGCTCCCTTCTACGTCATGGACTTCGTGCCCGGCGTGGTGGTCCGCACCATCGAGGAGGCCGACGAGGTCCCGGTCGACGTGCGGCGCCGCATGGGCGAGTCGCTGGTCGAGGTGCTGGCCCGGCTGCACGCCGTCGACCTCGACGCCGTCGGCCTGGCCGACCTGGGTCGCCACGAGGGCTACATCGAGCGGCAGCTGAAGCGCTGGCGCCGCCAGTTCGTGGACGCCACCACCCGGGAGGTCCCCGGCGTGCTGGAGACCCACGAAATCCTGTCCGCCCGGATCCCCGTCCAGCAGGGCGTGGGCATCGTCCACGGCGACTTCCGGCTTGACAACTGCATGATGGACCCGACCGGCCCGGTGGCCGCGGTGCTCGACTGGGAGCTGTGCACGCTCGGGGACGTGCTGGCCGATGTGGCCGGCATGGTGGCCTACGGCGACGAGCGGACCACCGGTGGTGCGCCCCCGCCGACCGCCGCCGAGGGCTTCCCCACCACCGACGAGGTGCGCGAGCTGTACGCCCGCCACGGCACCCGTGACCTCGACGATCTCGACTTCTACGTGGCGTTCGCCTACTGGCGGATCGCCTGCATCGTGGAGGGCGTCTACAGCCGCTATGCCGCCGGGGTGATGGGCGACCAGGACGATCCTCGCCTCGTGGAGTTGTTCGGGCGGCGGGTCCTGGACCTGGCGTCGCTGGCCCACGACATGGCCCGCAGCCTGCCCGGGGCGGCCTGACCGTGTCCGACGACACCACCGGGAGAGGGCTGCTGGAGGTCCTGGCCGAGCCCCACCTCGTCGATCCGGTCCTCCTGCTGGCCATGGACGGGTGGATCGACGCCGCCGGGTCGGCCCGGGTGGCCCGCCAACGGCTCGTCGAGGGCGACCCCGGACAGCGCATCGCCCGGTTCGACACCGACCGGCTGCTCGACCATCGGGCGCGTCGACCCACGCTGCACCTGGTGGACGGGGTGAGCCGCCGCCTGGAGTGGCCGGCGCTGGAGGTCTTCCACCTGGAGTCGACGGCCGACATCGACGTCCTGGTCCTCCACGGGCCGGAACCGGACCACGAGTGGCGGGCCTTCGCCGCCGCCGTGGTCGACCTGTGCCGGCATCTCGGCGTCCGCATGGTGGTCGGCCTCGGTGCCTACCCGGCCGCCGTGCCCCACACCCGTCCGACCCGACTGTCGTGCACCGCCGGCAGCCCCGAGTTGGCCGAGCGCCTCGACTTCCTCCGGGCCAGCATCGAGGTGCCGGCCGGGGCGCAGGCCGTGATCGAGATGGAAGCCGGGCGGGCCGGCATCCCGGCGATCGGCATCTGGGCCCAGGTCCCCCACTACCTGTCGGGGTCGTCGTACCCGCCGGCCGCCCAGGCGCTGCTGGCCGGCGTGGCGGAACTGACCGGCGTGGAGGTCGACCAGGGGCCGCTGGCCGAGGCGGCACTGGCGGCCCGGACCCGACTCGACGACCTGGTGGCCCGCAACCCCGAGCACGTCACCATGCTGGAGAAGCTGGAGGCGGCCTACGACGACCTGCACGACGAGCGGGGCCACCTACCCGACGGCGAGCAATTGGCGGCCGAGCTGGAGCGCTTCCTCCGCGACCACGACGCCTGAGGTCCCGGTCGGCCTGTCCTCCCCAGCGAGGTGGCCGTCCCGGGCGAGGTGGCCGACGCGGGTCAGACGACGACGTTGACCAGCTTCGGCGGCCGGGCGATGACCTTGCGGGGCTCGCCGCCGTCGAGCGCGGCGACCACCTTGTCGCAGGCCAGGGCCAGGGCGGTGGCCGTCGCCTCGTCGACGTCGGCCGGCACCTCGAGGCGGTCGCGGACCTTGCCGTTCACCTGGACGACCATGGTGACGGTGTCGTCGACCAGCTTGTCGGGGTCCGCCGTCGGCCAGGGCTCGGTGTGGACGTGGCCGCCGCTGCGGGCCTCCCACAGATCGGCGCACAGGTGAGGGGCGGCGGGCGCCATGACGAGGAGCAGCGCGTCGACCGCGGCGTCGAGGGTGGTGGCGTGCGGACCGTCGTCGGCCTGGACGTACCGGTAGAGGGTGTTGGTGAACTCCATGAACCCGGCGATGGCCGTGTTGTAGGACCACCGGTCGTACTCGTCGGTGATGCGGGCCACGAGGCGGTGGGTGGCCCGGTCGACCTCGGCGTCGGCCTCGGTCGGGTCGCCGGTGCGGGCGCCGGCCGCCAGGTCGGAGCCGGGCACGGCGAGGCGCCACACCCGGTTGAGGAACTTGGCGCATCCGTCGATGCCGAAGTCCTCCCAGTCGACGTCCTCCTGCGGAGGCTTGACCTGCAGATGGGCGAGGCGCAGGGCATCGGCGCCCTGGTCGTCGAGGATGGCCTCGGGGGCGACCAGGTTGCCCTTCGACTTGGACATCTTGGAGCCGCCGAGGCGGATCATCCCCTGGGTGAAGAGCCGTTGGAACGGCTCCCGCAGGCCCTTCGGGGCGACGCCGACATCCGCGAGCGCCTTGGTGAAGAACCGGGCGTACATCAGGTGGAGGATGGCGTGCTCGACGCCGCCGATGTACTGGTCGACGGGGAGCCACCGCTGGGCAGCGTCGGCTGAGAACGGCAACTCGTCATTGGTCGGGTCGGCGAAGCGCAGGAAGTACCAGGACGAGTCGACGAAGGTGTCCATGGTGTCGGTCTCGCGACGGGCCGGGCCGTCGCACGACGGACACGTGGCCGACAGGAAGCCCTCGTGGGTGGTGAGCGGCGACCGGCCGGTGGGCATGAACTCGACGTCGTCGGGCGGCTCGATGGGCAGCTGGTCGACGGGCACGGGCTGCTCGCCGCAGTCGTCGCAGTAGACGATGGGGATGGGGCAGCCCCAGTAGCGCTGGCGGGACAGCAGCCAGTCGCGGAGGCGGTAGTTGACCTTGCCGGTGCCGTGGCCGTGCTCCTCGAGCCAGGCGATGGCCGTCGCCTTGGCCTCGGCCACGCCCATGCCGTCGAGGAACGCCGAGTTGATGGCCGGGCCCTCGCCGACGTAGGCCTCGCCGTCGAAGTCGTCGGGGGGCTGGACGGTGCGGACGATGTCGCAGCCGTGGGCGACGGCGAAGTCCCAGTCACGCTGGTCCTGACCGGGGACGGCCATGATCGCCCCGGTGCCGTAGGTCATCAGCACGTAGTCGGCGAGGAAGACGGGGATGGCCTGCCCGGTGAACGGGTTGACGACCCGGCCGCCGGTGGCCACGCCCCGCTTGTCGAGGGTGCCCTCGGTGGACTGGCGTTCGATGTCGCTGCGGCCGGCCACCGATGCCCGGAAGGCCTCGACGTCGGCGCGACGGTCGTCGGTGGTGAGCTCGTCGACGCGGGGGTGTTCGGGCGAGATGACGGCGAACGTCATGCCGAACGACGTGTCGGGCCGGGTGGTGTAGACGGCCAGAGGTTCGACATCGGTGCGGGCGTTCCCGTCGGCGTCGGCGACGGGCAGGCCGAACTGGGCGCCCTCGGACCGGCCGATCCAGTGGCGCTGCATGACCTTGACCTTCTCGGGCCAGTCGACATGGTCCAGGTCGTCGAGCAGTTCCTGGGCGTACGCGGTGATCCGGTAGAACCACTGCTCCATGTCGCGGCGCTCCACGAGGTCACCGGAGCGCTCGCAGGTGCCGTCGCCGAGGACCTGCTCGTTGGCCAGCACCGTCTGGCAGCCGGGGCACCAGTTGACGGGGGCGTTGTCGCGGTAGACGAGGCCGGCCTCGTAGAACTTGAGGAAGATCCACTGGGTCCAGCGGATGTACGAGGCGTCGTGGCTCTTGACGACGCGTCGCCAGTCGTAGACGGCGCCGATGCGGCGCAGCGACGCGGAGAGCGCCTCGACGTTGCGGTCGGTGTGGACCCGGGGGTGGGTGCCGGTCTTGATGGCCGCGTTCTCGGCGGGCAGACCGAACGAGTCGAAGCCGATGGGCGACAGGACGCCGTCGCCGCGCATGGTGCGGTACCGGACCAGGAGGTCGCCCATCGTGTAGTTGCGGACGTGGCCCATGTGCGCCGGACCGCTGGGGTACGGGTACATGGACAGCACGTAGAACGGCGGGCGGGGGTCGTCGTTGTCGACCTGGTAGGTGCCCTCGTCGTGCCAGACCTGCTGCCAGCGGGCCTCGATGGCCTGAGGGTCGTAGCGGGTCGGACCGCCGGTGGGGGCGCCGGCGGTGCCGTCGGGGGAAGGGGACATCGTCGTGGAGGCTACGAGCCGGGCCGCCCCCATCGGCGGTCCGAAACCGCCGTCGGGCGGGTCGTGTCGCCGGGACCGGCTGGTAGATTGTCGGCTCCTCGGGGCTATAGCTCAGTTGGAAGAGCGCTTCCATGGCATGGAAGAGGTCGAGGGTTCAATTCCCTCTAGCTCCACGTGACGCCGCAGGTCAGCGACCTGCGGTTGTCTCGTTTCCGGGCCGACCGTTCTCAGGCGTTGCCGTGGATGCGGGTGGGGCGGACGAGCACGGCGACCCGGCCCTCATCGGCCATGGCGCGGTCGTACCCGTCGAGGTCGTCGTGGGTGCCACCGGCAGCGTGGAACACGTCGCGGAGTAGGCGCCGTAGGTCGTCGGCGGCGAACCCGTCGGGCAGGTCGTCGGGTCCGATCAGGTCGGCCGGGCCGGACGCCGACACCCACCGCCAACCCCGCCGCACGGCCACCGTCACCTCCGATCCGCGTCGGATGTGCGCCAGGCGGGCGGCGGTTCCCATCGACACGAGCGCCACGCACCGCTCCCCCGTCACCGGGTGGTCGACGGGCCCGCAGTTCACGACGCTCGACAGCACCGTCCCGTCGGCCCGGACCGTGCTGACCACGGCCAGTCCCGTCTCCGAGGCGAGGAACGCCTCGACGTCATCCAAGGTCGGCATGGATCTCCCCTCCCGATCTCCGTCGCTTCCACAGATTCCCGTGTCCGGCCGGGCGGATCAAGCTTCGGACGATGGCTGGACGCGTGCCCACCAGTCACGCACCACGTCCATCGCGTCCTCGATTCGTCTGGCGTCCACGGGAACGTCGTCCGCCAACCTCTCGTAGACGGCCGCCCAGCCCGCAGGCACATCGGGAACCGCTCCGGGGACCTCGTGGAGGCCACGGGCGGCGAATGTCGAAGCCACGGCACGTCGACAGGCCTCGTCGTCCAGGTGTCCGTGTGCGATGAGGAGCACCAGGTCGACGAGGTCGCGTGTCCTCGTGTTCGGTCGGTCCCCGTAGTCGCGTGTCAGGGCATGCAGCTTCTCGGCCGCATGCTGGTTGGCATCCACGACCTCGACGGAGCGGGCGGAGATTCCTGCGAACTCGAGCGATCCCCCGACGAGGAGACGCTCCGTCGCACCGAGTTCCTCCGGCCTCGGCGAGACGTCCACCTTGAGGTCGCCGAACGGTCGGCCGGCCAGCGCGGACCCGACGGTGAATCGGAGGGTCGGTCGTCCCGTCGCGTCGTCTCCGAGCACTTGTGCCGGCCCGACGGTGAAGGTGCACCAGTCGCCATCGGGGTCGACGGACAGTGCCTCGATGAGACGGTCTCGGAGGCCAGCCACGCTCGTCTCCTCGTCTCTCACGCCGAGGTCGAGGTCGGTTGTGGTTCTGGCCCCGGCACCAAGGCGGACCACGAGCGCGTGCCCGCCCTTGACCACCCAGCGCCCCGGCTCCGCATGGTCGAGCCGGACGGCGATGCGTTCGAAGACGATCTGGTTGCGCAGCCGCCCGTGGGTGATACCCGAGGACTCCGACCCGCTCCTCACCCACTGCTCCAGCGCCGTCCGAAAGGCGGCGGGCGTCTCGTAACGCATCACGTGACGATCCGCCCGAGGGACTGTTCGATGCGGAGGGCGGCGACCATGCTCACCGACTCGGCGGCCTCGCGCAGCTGTCTCGCCGTCACCAGACCGGCGCCATGGGCCTCCTCGATGGCCCGGTCGAGGTGGTCGCCGTCGATACCGGAACCGGCCACGTCGACCAGGGATCGACCCGGCGTCGTCAGTGCGTACCCGGCACGGACCTCCACCTCGTCCCTTCGGAGCGCGGAACGATGGACCATGACGCCGCTGGCCGATCGCCGAAGGCCTCGGGCGAGCGTCAGGTGGACCTTCGCCGGGTTGAACTCGCCGATGCCATGCGCGATGAGTGCCGACTCGTGGGACACGACGGCACCGCCACCGGCCCACAGGCTCCACCGGACCAGGTCGTCGTGCTCACCGACCGGCCAGTCGCTCAGCCGGAAGACGCCACGGGACACCCTCTCCCAGTTCCCCTGGCGGACGTGGTGGTGATGGGCCTGGTACGTGTAGCCGCCGGCGAGCGCCTGGGCAGCGGTGAAGTAGCCGCCCTGGTCAGCGGCGATCCCGGTGAGCGCCCGCTTCCGGTCGAGGCGAGGCGTCGACATGTGATCCTCCTAGATAACTTGAGTTCTCAGCACCTATGGTGCCACCACCTACAGTTTATCTGGAGGAATGTGCGGTCGACCACCCCGTCGCTGATCCGGCGGTCAGCGCCCCGAGGCTCGGCGGCGGGCCTGCATGGCGACGTGGGCCTCGGGCGTGCCGTCGTGCAGCGTGCCGAACGGCTTGTCGAGTGGGACCAGCGTGTTGCCGTAGTTGCACTCGAAGTACCGGTGGTGCAGGTGGTGGAAGTAGTCGCCGGCCAGGAACGAGGCCCGACTCCCCAGCCGCACCCGCTCGAACCCGGCATGGGTGAGCGCCGGGGCGAGCATCCGGAAGAACAGCAACGTCAGGTGCAGCACCGGATGCCCGGGCACCACCCACAGCAGCACCGGACCGCTCAGGTACAGCAGGTGCTCGATGGGATGCATGGCCAGCCCCGACCACGGCCCGGTGTTCAGGTTCCGGTGGTGCAGCGAGTGCGCCACCTCGTACAGGCCCCGGACGTGCAGCAGCCGGTGGGTCAGGTAGAAGTGGACGTTGCCCCAGGCGAACACGCCGAGGCAGAGCACCGACAGGTACGCCCAGTCCTCGGCGAAGGTCCGCATCGGGGTGTGCCCGTTGGCCAGCAGCCACCAGCCGACCACCTCGAAGAGCGTCGACACGGTGACGCCGCTGGCCACGCTCCAGAAGGCGTTGTCGAGGTTCTGGTTCCCGAACGTGAACCGGGCAGCGTCACCCGGCCACCGGTCGGTGAACTTCGACTCGTGGCCCTGGGCGCGGCGCCGGTACAACAGCCAGTGCAGGCCGCCGGCCAGCAGCGACAGCAGCACGGCGTTCCGCAGCCAGATCGCGGCGATCCAGCCGGGTCGAAAGCTCGCCATGGACGCCAGCTCCGGCGTCAGGTAGTGCCACGCCAGCCACGCGGCCGCGATCCACGTCGCCCCACCGGGCCAGAACTGCTTCCAGGCGAAGAAGCGCAGCGCTCCCAGCAGCCGGGGCGGTCGTTCGAACAGCGGTGCCACGGCCAGCGGCACGGCAGGTTGGTAGCCAGCCGACACCTCGCCCATCGCGTCGTCCGTCCGATCCGCCATCGGACCAGTCTCGTTCAGGACCGACCGGTGAAGCCACGCAGTCGCAGCGAGTTGCCGACCACGAACAGCGACGACGACGCCATGGCACCGGCCGCCACCATCGGGTCCAGCAGGCCGGCGGCGGCCAGCGGGAGGGCGGCGGCGTTGTAGGCAAACGCCCAGAAGAGGTTGCCGCGGATCGTGGCCAGGGTGCGGCGGGCCAGCCTGATGGCGTCGACGACGGCCCGGAGGTCGCCGGCCACGACGGTGACGTCGGCGGCCTCCATGGCCACGCCGGTGCCGGACCCCATGGCGATGCCGAGGTCGGCGCGGGCCAGCGCCGGGGCGTCGTTGATGCCGTCGCCGACCATGGCGACGGTGCGGCCGGCATCACGCAGTCGGGCGACCTCGGCGTCCTTGCCGTCGGGCAGCACGCCGGCGACCACGTGGTCGATGCCCACGGCGTCGGCGACGGTGCGGGCGGTGCGCTCGTCGTCGCCTGTCAGCAGGGTGACGCCGAGGCCCAGGGCCTGCAGCCCGGCGACCGCCTCGGCGCTGGTGGGTCGGATGCGGTCCTCGATGGCCAGCAGGGCCCGTGGCTCGCCGTCCCAGCCGACGACGACGGCGGTGCGGCCCGCATCCAGGGCCTCGTCGCGTGCGACGGCCAGGTCCGCCGGGAGTCGGTCGAACAGGTCGGGCCGACCGACGAGCGCCTCGACCCCGCTGACCGTGCCTCGCACCCCGCTGCCGGGCAGGGCCTCGACGCCGGATGCGGGCAGGTGGCGCTCCGAGACGCCGGCGATGGCCGTGGCGATCGGGTGCTCGGACCGGGCCTCGAGCGAGGCGGCGATGCGCAGGGCCCGGTCGGCGTCCACGCCGGCGGTGGGCACGATCGAGGCGAGGGCCATCCGTCCCTCGGTGACGGTGCCCGTCTTGTCGAGGACGACGTGGTCGACGTGGCGGGTCGACTCGAGGGCCTCGCCGCTGCCGATGAGCACGCCGAGCTGGGCTCCCCGTCCGGTCCCCACCATGATCGCCGTGGGCGTGGCGAGGCCCAGGGCACACGGACACGCGATGACCAGCACCGCCACGGCCGCCGTCAGCCCGTCGGACGCCTGGCCGGCCACCGACCAGGCCACGAGCGTCGCGGCAGCCACGGCCAGGACGACGGGGACGAACACGGCCGAGATGCGATCCGCGAGGCGCTGGACGGGCGCCGTCGACGCCTGGGCCTCGTCGACAAGGCGCACGATCCGGGCCAGGGTCGTCTCGGCGCCGACCCGGGTCGCCTCGACCACGAGCGCCCCGTGGCCGTTGACGGTCGCCCCGGTGACCTCGCTGCCCGGTCCGACGTCGACCGGGACCGATTCGCCGGTCAGCATCGACTCGTCGACCGTGGACGTGCCCTCGACGACCCGTCCGTCCACGGGTACGGCGTCGCCGGGCCGGACCAGCAGGCGCATGCCGACACGGACGTCGTCGACGGCGACGGTGCTGCCGTCCTCGAGGGTCGCGTGGCGGACCGAAAGGCCGGCGAGGGCCCGGATGGCGTCGCCGGAGCGGCGTCGAGCGCCGGCCTCCAACCAGCGACCGGTCAGGATCAGGGTCACGATGACCGCCGCGGTCTCGAAGTACACGTGGCCCCCGGCCACCAGGGCCCGAGCCGACCAGGCCCAGGCGGCGACCGTGCCCAGGGTGACGAGCGTGTCCATGGTCGTGGCGCGGTGGCGCAGGTTGCGCAGCGTCGCCCGGTGGAAGTCGAGCCCGCTCCCCCACACCACCGGCGTGGCCAGCAGCCCGACCACCCACCGCCAGCCGTCGAACTGCCACGCTGGGACCATCGAGACCAGGAACACCGGCACCGTCAGGGCGACCGCCACCAGCAGTCGGACGGTCGGGACGTCGCGACCCGATGGCGCCGCGCCGGCATCCCCACCGGTCGCCGGGGCGGTCCCGTCGGCGGGTCCTTCGTCAGGGACCCGGTAGCCGAGGCTGGCGACGGTCCGGCGGAAGGCGTCCACGTCGACGGCGTCCGGGTCGAAGACCACCGTGGCCCGCTCGGTGGCCAGGTTCACGACCGCCGAGTCGACCCCGGCCAGGTCCGACAGGCCGCGTCCCACCCGGGCGCTGCACGCTCCACAGGTCATGCCCTCGACGGGGAGGACGACGGTCTCGGCCATCGCCGCTAGGATACCCCCACCCCCTATGGTCGGCTATTCCTCCACCAAGGACGACGTCCTCCTCCGGCTCCGCCGCATCGAGGGCCAGGTCCGCGGCCTGCAACGCATGGTCGACGACGACACGTGGTGCATCGACGTCCTCACCCAGATCTCGTCGGTCACCAAGGCCCTCCAGGGCGTCGGCGTCGGCCTACTCGACGACCACATCCGCCACTGCGTCAGCGACGCCGTCCGCCGGGGTGCCGACGAAGGCGACGAGCGGATCGAAGAGGTCGTCACCGCCATCCGCCGCCTGCTCCGCTCGTGACCGCCCTCGACCGGACCAGCCCCCACCCCGGCTACTGGCCGTCGCCGTGGCCCGTGGAGTGCGGCGGCAACCGCCGCCAGAAGGCCGCCGCCGGCCGCCTCGACGCCGCATCCGGCACCGGCACGGTGACCACGGTCCGCAACGGCCGCTGGAACGTCATGGCCGTGCGACGCGACCCCGGCCAGTGGTACGTCGGCGGGACCATGGCCGCCTTCAGCGGTCCACCCCCCTTCGGCTGGGTGCAACGCATCGACCTCGACACCCTCGAACCGCTGGCCACGTCGCCGGAGCTGCCGTGCGGCGAGCACGTGTGGTGCGGGGCGATCCTCGTCCACGCCGACGGCTCGATCCTGTCGGTCAACGGCTCCTACCTGCACCGCCTCGACCCCGAGGACCTGTCGGTGCTCGCCGAACGGCGCCTTCCCGTCGACCGCAGCCACAACGGGTTGCTGGCGCTCGCCGACGGCACGCTCGTCACCAAGGACCTCCGCCTCGAGGGCCAGGGCGGCACCACCATCACCCGCCTCGCCCCCGACACCCTCGACCTCGTCGACCAACCCCTGGTGCTGCCCGAGGGCTCCATGGGCCGCATCGCCGCCGACCTGCGACCCGACGGCACCGAGCACGTGTACGTGCCGGGCACCGAGCACCTGTGGCGCCTGGTCGTCGACGGCGACCGGCTCGTCGTGGACGACGGCTGGCGGCCCCGCTACCGCACCGCCACCGGCGCGAGCTCCGGCGGCGACCACGGCCTGGCGTGGGACGCCTGCCTGTCCGACGGCGCCTGCTGGGTCATGGACTGCGGCGACGTCGAGTCCGTGCGGGCCATCCACGGCACCGAGCCGAACGGCCGCTGGGACCAGCCGCCGGACCTCTCGTGGCGACGGCCCGCCCCGTGGTCGGGTCCGCAGCGCCTGCTGCGCATCGCCCTCGACGACGCCGACGACGTGCGCTCCGTGGCCCCGTTCGGCACGCCCGGCGGTGGGATCATCGCCCCACCCGTCCACGTACCGGGCGTCGACGGTGCGCCGGGCGTAGCCATCGCCTGGGACTCCGTCAACGGTGGCCTGGCCGGCGTCGACGACGCCAC
>JAERSW010000089.1 GCA_016845305.1 Acidimicrobiales bacterium | reverse complement strand
GGGGGGGTCGGTCAGGTCGCCGGTCAGGGCGTCGGGTTGGCCACGGTGTTCCACTCCCGGGCCTCGACGTAGGGCCGGAAGACCTCGGCCACCTTCCCCAGGTCGGCCGGCGTCTTGGGCCGCTGCAGCTCGTACAGGTGGGGGAACTCCAGCCAGCCCAGCACGAGGTCCCACAGGCGGTCGGCGGCATCGCCGGTGGGCGGCTTGAGGAGGACGGGGCCGAACAGCTTGCGGGACTCGTCGTCGTCGGCGCCGGGGAACACCAGGGTGGGCACGCCCCAGCCGCCGAGGCCGACGACCCGCTCGTGGTCGTGGCGGACGTCGTCGTGGGTGGTGTCGTCGGCCAGCGCCTCGTCGACCAGACCGGGATCGAGGTCCATCTCGACCAGCAGCTCACGGGCCACCTCGGGACGGTGGGGTTGGCGTCCCTCGACGTGCAGCGCGGTCCCGGACCGCAGGTACCAGGCGTCGTTGAGCGCCGGATCGGTGCGCTTGAGCAGGGCACCGATGCGCATCATCGACCAGCCGTACGACCACTCCCGCTCCCACGGGTGCTTCTTGCCCTCGACGCGGTTGACCTCCTCGAGGCTGAAGAAGCACCAGTCGACGTCGAGGCCCTGCCGGTCGCGGACGTCGCGCATCCACAGCGACGTCTGGTAGGCCCACGGGCACATCACGTCGAAGTGGAAGTCGACGCGGGTCGGTCGTTCGTCCATGCCCGGAGCCTCGCGCAGGGCTCCGGATCCGGCTCAGTCGGGCAGGCGCAACTCGTGGCGGGTGACCTTGCCGAGGGCGTTGCGGGGCAGGGCGTCGATGGGCACCACCCGGCGGGGCAGCTTGTAGGCGGCCAGGTGGTCGCGGGCGAAGTCCCGGAGGACGCCGACGTCGGGGCACTCGTGGCCGTCGGCGACGACCACCCAGGCCACCACCTCCTCGCCCCACTCCTCGGACGGCACGCCGGCCACCGCCACCTCGGCCACGGCCGGGTGCAGGGCCAGGGCGTCGTCCACCTCGCGGGGGTACACGTTGAAGCCGCCGCTGATGATGAGTTCCTTGGCCCGACCCACGATCGACAGGTAGCCGTCGTCGTCGACGGCGCCGAGGTCGCCGGTCCGAAACCACGGGTCGCCACCGTCGGGGTCGTCGGCAAAGGCCTCGGCGGTGGCCTCGGGACGTTCCCAGTACCCGGCGAAGACGTTGGGGCCCCGCACCAGGATCTCGCCGCCGTCCGCGTCGAGTCGGGCCTCGACGCCGGGCAGGGGGATCCCGACCGAGCCGGGACGGCGCTCGCCGTCGTAGGGGTTGGAGACGAGCATGACCGTCTCGGTCATGCCATAGCGCTCGAGCACCGCGGCCCCGGTGGCCTCCGCAAGGCGGCGGTGTAGGTCGGCCGACAGCGGCGCCGAGCCGGCCACGCACAGGCGCAGGCCTCCGAGGAGGGAGACCCGCTCGTGGTCGGCCAGACGGTGGTACATGGTGGGCACGCCGAAGAACAGGGTGGCGTCGTGGTCGACGAGGGCATCCAGCACGGCGTCGGGGTCGTAGCCAGCCTGGAGCACCGCAGAGGCGCCAGCCAGCAGGGTGCCGTGCAGGCCCACGCCGAGACCGTGCATGTGGAACAGCGGCAGGCACAGCACGAGGCGGTCGGCGTCAGTCCACCGCCAGGCCACCCGGACCGCCTGGGCGCCGGCCAACAGGTTGGCCTGGGTCAGCACCGCGCCCTTGGGGCGGCCGGTGGTGCCCGAGGTGTAGCCGATGATGGCCGGATCGTCGGGTCCGACGGCGTCCAGCACGGGTCCCCCGTCGGTCGCGGCACCGTCACCGAGTCCGTCCAACGACGTCGTGGCCACGAGCAGGTCGCCGTCGAGGGCCTGCAGCAGGTCGGCCCAGCCGTCGTGGTCGACGAGGGCCGCCGACGGGGTGCAGTCGGCCACCACGTGGGCCAGCTCGGCCTCCATGTAGGAGCCGTTGGTGGGCACGACGACCAGGCCGAGGCGGAGGCAGGCCACGTGGGCGACGGCGAGGTCCACCGACGACGGGCCGGACACCAGCACCCGGTCGCCGGGTCGCAGGCCGGCGGCGTGGAGGCGTACGGCCGCCGCGGCCGTCCGGTCGAGGAAGGCGCCCCGGGTGGTCCAGCCGTCGGCGCCGTCGGACGGGGCGACCGACGGGGCGACCGACGGGTCGAGCAGGAGCGGACGGTCGGGCTCCGGGATGAGCGCGGCGGTCCACGCCCCGACCAGGGTCCCGGGCTCCGGGAGGTCGAACGTCGACGACCCCTCCGCGCCGGGCACGTGGGCGCTCCAGTGCCGGGGGGCGCCGCCCGTCGATCCGCTCATCGGCGGGACGGTACCGGGGGCGGGTCCGTCGACTTGACCCGGCGCCCGTTCGTCGGCATACTAATGTTCACGATTACTTCAGGGCCGGTGCAGGACCGTCCCCGACCACAGGAGCACCCATGGAGTTCGGCATCTTCAGCAACGGCTACACCCCCGGGCCGGCCGCCCACGACTCCGCGAGCGAGCACACCGAGCTCATGCGGGAGGCCGAGTACGCCATCCTGGCCGACAAGCACAACTGGAAGTACATCTGGTTCGGCGAGCACCACGGCCTGACCGAGTACAGCCACATGTCGGCCCCCGCCCCGATGATGGGCTGGGTCGCCGCCCAGACCGACTACATCCACATCGGGTCGGCCATCACCAGCCTCCCGACCAACAAGGAGCACCCGGTCCGCATCGCCGAGCGGGCCGCCATGCTCGACCACGTCACGGGCAACCGGTTCGAGTTCGGCACCGGCCGTGGCGCCGGCAGCCACGAGCTGCTCACCTTCAACGTGACCGACCCCAGCGAGACCAAGGCCCAGTGGGACGAGGTCATCCGCGAGATCCCGCGCATGTGGGAACAGAAGGACTACGACTTCCACGGCGAGTTCTTCACCGTGCCCACCCCGCACAACATCCTCCCCAAGCCCCACGGGCCCGGCCACCCGCCGCTGTGGGTGGCGTGCGGCAACCCGCCCACGTTCGCCAAGGCCGGCTCGCTGGGCATCGGCGCCATCGCCTTCAACTTCGAGCCCATCCACAACCTCAAGGGCCGGGTCGACGCCTACAAGGAGGCCATCCAGGACCCGGTCGAGCAGATCGGCCAGTTCAAGAACGACAACGTCATGATGACCAACGCCTGCATCTGCCTCGAGGACCGCGACGAGGCCCGCAAGGTGGCCATGGCCAAGGGCCGCGGCTACCTGGTGACCATGGTCAACATGTACCACGACACCATGCCCAAGTCGCCCGACGCCATCGTGTGGCCGAACCCCCCGATGGACCCGGGCTGGACCGAGGAGATGCTCGACCTGGCCATCGACGGTGGCTACATGCTCTGCGGCAACCCCGAGGAGGTCTGCGAGCAGCTGAACCGCTACAAGGACGTGGGCTGCGATCAGGTCGTGTTCGGCCTGCCCACCGAGGGCCTCACCCACGACCAGACCCTCGAGATGATCGAGCTGTTCGGCGACCAGGTGATCCCCGAGCACGACGGAGACCGGACCCACTCCACGGACCGCTACCGGGCCGAGGCCCAGCGCCGCTTCCCGGACTTCCAGTACCCGGTCCCCGAGGGCCTCGACGTGTCGGTCCTGCCGACCACCGCGCTGCTCCCCCTCGACTAGGACCCTCGGCCCGAATCCCCGAGGAGCACCGCTCCCCCACGCCAACGTCCGGAACCGGCCGTGGCACGTGACGGCACCGAGACGCGGGCCCGGCTGCTGGCCGAGGCCGAGCGCCTCTTCGCCGAGGTGGGCGTCTGGCAGGCGGCCACGGGCGACATCGTCCGCGCCGCCGGCCAGCGGAACTCCTCCGCGCTGACCTACCACTTCGGCTCCCGCCAGGGCGTCCTCGACGCCGTGCTGGCCGA
>JAERSW010000088.1 GCA_016845305.1 Acidimicrobiales bacterium | reverse complement strand
GTCGGTCCGGTTGGGACGCGACCCGTGCACCAGCCACGGATGGTGGAGCGACATCTGGCCCGGCCGGAGCTCCACGTCGACGGCGGCGTCCTCGTCCACGACCGTCACGTGCTGGCCGCGGGTCAGGATGTTGTCGGGGCCGTAGCGGTCCTCGTGCGGATGGATGCCCTCGTGGTGGCTGCCCGACACCATGGCCACGCAGCCGCTCTCGGTGGTGCTCACGGTCAGCGCCACCCACGCGGTGACCATGTCGCCCGAGTCGATGCCCATGTAGGTGGAGTCCTGGTGCCAGCTCACGTAGGCGGACGAGTCCGGCTCCTTGATGAACAGCACCGAGTTGAGCAGCGACGTGGGGCGGTCGACCACCGACGCCACGCAGTCCAGGATCCGCTCGTGGACCGCCAGGTCGGCCAGGAAGGGGAGGACAAGGTGGGCGTTGTTGCGGTGGCCGCCGTGCAGGTCGTCCGGGTAGCGGGCCTCGGCGGCCTCGAGCTCGGCCAGGGCCTCGGCGGCCTCGTCCCCGCTGAGCACGTCGACGGGGGCCAGCCAGCCGTCGGCCCGGAATCGGGCGACCTGGTCGTCGGTGAGGATCGGCACGGCCGCGCACGGTAGTGCCCGGGATCCGGCGCGGTCCCGCCCCGGCCGGCCGTCGTCCGGCTGCAGGGTGGGTCAGCGGTTCGTGGACCAGGCCTGGTAGCCGCCCCGGAGGTCGGACACGTCGTCGAAGCCCGCGCGCCGGAGAAGGCTGACCGCGATCGAGGACCGGTAGCCGCCAGCGCAGTAGACGACCGTCGGGCGGGCAGGGTCCAGCTCGTCCAGCCGCCTGCGGAGCTGCGCGAGGGGAATGGTGATCGCGGTCCCGATGGTGCCGTCGACCGTCTCGCCGGGGTTCCGGACGTCGAGGACCTGGAGGTCGTCGATGGTCTCGCAGCAGTCCCCGAGGTCGGTGGCCGTGAGGCGCGAGGACCGTTGGACGCTTCCGGGGTTGTCGGCGAAGGTGGCCGCCGGGTCGGCCAGGTGTCCGATCACGCGATCGAACCCGATCCGTGCCAGACGGTTCCTGGCCTCGCGCTCCAGCCCGGATTCGGCGACCAGGACGATGTCGGCGTCGGTGGCGACCACCGAGCCGGCGAACTCGGCGAAGCGACCCTCCAGCCCCACGTTCACCGAACCCGTGAGGTGGCCCCGGCCGAAGGTCTCCGGTTCACGGGCGTCGAGCACGACCGCGCCGTCCGCGACCGCCCGCTGGACGTCGGCCAGGTCGAGCGGGGTGGTCGGGACGTCCGGGTCGAGGAGGTCGTGGTCCCGGCGGTTCAGGACCGCGTCGTAGACGAAGTAGTCGGGAGCGGGGGGTTGCCCGTCGGTCACCAGCGCCACGAAGGCCTCCTTGTCGGGGACCCGGAGTGCGTGGTTGGTGAGCTTCTGCCGGCCGATGGTGCAGGTGAGTTCCGAGGACAGGTTCTTGCCGCACGACGAGCCGGCACCGTGGGCCGGGAGGACCAGCGTGTCGTCGGGCAGGACGAGGAGTTTGTCGTGGAGGCTGTGGAACAGCTGGTCGGCCAGGCCATCCGGGCTGTGGCCGATCGCCGACAGCAGGTCGGGTCGACCCACGTCGCCGATGAACAGGGTGTCGCCGGTCAGCACCGCGTGGGGAACCGTGTCGTCGGCGTGCTCGTACACGACGAGGCAGAGCGACTCGGGGGTGTGTCCCGGGGTGTGGAGGACCTCGAGGACCACCTCGCCCAGCTCGATCCGTTCGCCGTCCCGGAGTTGCCTCGAGGGGAACTCGGTGACCGCCCCGACGCCGAAGCAGACCTCGGCCCCGGTGGCGGCGGCCAGCTCGAGGTGGCCGGACAGGAAATCGGCGTGGAGGTGGGTCTCCACGACCAGGTCGATGGTCAGGCCGGAGGCCCCGGCGTCCTCCAGGTAGACGTCGACGTCGCGTCGGGGGTCGACGACCACCGCACGGCCCGTGGTCTCGTCGCCGATGAGGTAGGAGGCCTGGGACAGGCAGTCGAGGTAGTACTGCTCGAGGATCATGAGGGAATCCCTTCCTGGTGGTACTCGGATCCACCGGCATCGACGGTGGGGCTGGGGTCGGACGGGCGCCGACGGGCGGTCGCCGCGGAGACAGCGAGGGCCGCCACCGTCCCCGGACCGACGCCGGCCACGAGGGTGACGGCGGCGGTGACGGTCAGCGAGGCGGCATCGGACCCGGATCGGGACAGGTGGCCGCGGACGGCCCTCGCGTCGACGAGGCCGCTCACGGCGACGACGATCACGACGCTGAGCACCGCTCGGGGAAGGTCCGCGAGCGCCGGCGTGAACAGCAGCAGGACGACGAGCACTCCGGCGGCGCTCGCCACCGAGGCCCAGCGACTCCTGGCCCCGGCGGCGTGGTTGACCGCGGTTCGGGAGAAGCCTCCGGAGACGGGGAGGCCGCCGACGAGGCCGGCGGCCAGGTTGGCCGTCCCGAGCGCCACCAGTTCCCTGTCGGGGTCGGGGAGGCGGCCGGAGACGTCGAACGCGTCGGCGGCGGCGTGGGAGGCCATGAAGCCGACGAGGGTGATGACGAACGCCGAGGGGAGGAGCGACCGGACGAGCCCGGTGGTGGCCTCGGGCAGGGCGATGGTCGGGAGGGACTCCGGGATGGTTCCCACCAGGTCCACCCCGTGCGCGCCCAGGTCCGCCAGTCCGACCGCGACGACCGAGGACGCGACGAGGACGAGGGCCGACGGGAAGCGGGGGTGGACCCGACGCAGCGCGATGAAGACGCCGATCGAGACCACGGCCAGGAGGATCGTCGGGACGTGGGCGTCGCCGAGGCGCCGGCCGATCTCCGCCACGGTGAGGTGGGCGCCACGATGCCGGGGGACGGAGACGCCGATCAGGGGACCGACCTGGGACAGGCCGATGAGCACGGCGGCGGCGGCGGTGAATCCGGCGAGGGCCGGCCGGGACACCCTCGCGACCATCCGCCCGCCGTGGAGGACGCCGGCGGCCACGTGGACGAGCCCGACGAGCGTGGCGAGGACGGCGGCCGCGGCCACCGGAGAGGTGTCGCCACCCTCGGTGACGCCCGCCAGGGCCGAGGCAGTCAGCAGCGACACGATGGCCACCGGACCGACGGCGAGGCTCCGCGACGTCCCGAGGGCCGCATAGGCCACGAGGGGGAGCGTCGAGGCGTAGAGGCCGACCTCGGGGGGGAGTCCGGCGAGTGCCGCGTAGGCCATGGCCTGGGGGATGAGCATGGCCGTGACGGTGGCGCCGGCGATGAGGTCGCGGGCGGCAGGGCGCCGCCAGCCGAATTGTCCGGACATGGAGTGTAATGTACGGACCTATCTGGTGGCCGTCAACCCGTCCCCCATCGGAGGGGCGACGACGCCGCTGGCTGGTCGAGGTCAGGCGTCCACGGTCGTCCGGTGCTCGCCGTCGGACCCCGGTCGGCCGTCGAGGGCCGACCCCGACTGGGCGAGGTGCAGGCCGAGGAAGATCCCCGGGATCGCCACCAGCCCCAACCACGCGCCGGAACTGACCATGACGAGGGCCGGCGCCGGACACGTCCCGGCGACTGCCCATCCGACCCCGAAGAGGGCGCCGCCCATCACGTGGTTGCGGCCCGGACGGGACCTCGAGAGGTGGAATCGGCCTCCCAACGGGGTCCGGAGGCCCTGGCGTCGTTCGGCCAACCAGAGCAGGGGGGCCGACACGGCGATCGCCGAGGCCATCAGGAGGAAGACGTCCGGCTCGTCCAGACGCAGCATGGCGTGGATTGTGTCGTACTCGTGGAGTCGGGCGGCGCCCAGGAGGCCACCGAACAGCGTTCCGGCGGCGAGCCCGACCAGGTTCAGCCTCACAGGTCGCCTCCCGTGGCCAGCCGCAAGACGAACGTGACGGCGACCGCCACCACCATGAACGTCGCGGTCACGGCCAGGCTGGCCGGCGAACGCTGCGCCGTGCCGCACATTCCGTGCCCCGAGGTGCACCCGCCCGCCATCCCGGCGCCATAGCCCAGGAGGATCGAGCCGAGGAGCACCACGGGAACCACGGCGGCCAGGGGGAGCACCTCCCGGAGGGCGTCGTATCCGGACCGGGTGCCGTCTCCGGCGCGCAGGACGCGGGTGGCGAGGACGCCACCGACGAACATGCCGACGAAGTACCAGACGCGCCATGCCGCGACGCCGGGACGTCGTCGCAGGGCGAGGCCGGTCTGGACGTAGGCGCCGCTGGCCCCGAGGGGCTGGTTGGCGATCAGGAAGAGGGCCACGATCAGCAGGCCGAGGCCGGGGCCGACCAGGTACCAGGGCACCCGGTCGGGGAGGACGTCGAACATCGGTGTCTCGCCTTCTCGTTCGGTCGGGGACCGCGTGGCCGTGTTCGGTCAGCGGTCAGCGGTCAGCGGTCAGCGGTCAGAGGTCGGCCGTGGTCACCCGGACGCCGTTGGGCGACGTCGACGACCATTCGGTCACGAATCGATAGCGGTCGCCATGGATCAGGGTCGTCCGCCATTCCACGGCGATGCCGGCGTGGATCCCGAGGCGTTCCAGGAAAAGGGCCGGTGCGCCGGCCTCGAGGCCCAGGAGGTCGCGGTCGGGTCCGTCGGGGACCACCGGCGTGAGGCGCTCCCACCCCTGGTCGGGGACCGGTGCCCCGACGCGGGCCAGCTCCTCGTACAGGGCGGTGTGGCTCCAGTCCACCTCGAGCAGGGGGGACGCGACCTCGTGGGGGAGCCAGGCCCGGTCGACGGCCAGCGGCACGCCGTCGGCCAGCCGTTGGCGGGCGAGCAGCACGAGGTCCGCGTCGGGGTCGAGGCCGAGCTGTCCGGCCGCCGCGTCGTCCTTCACCACGCCCACCTCGAGGACCACGCTGGTCTGGGTGACGCCGGTGGACTCGACGGAGCGGAAGAGGCTGTAGAGCGTTCCGAGGGTCTGTTCGAACTCGGCCCGGTCCACCACCGTGCCGCGCCCCCGGGTCCGCCGGAGCACGCCACTGAGGTTGAGGCGGGCGATCGCCTCGCGCACGGTGTGGCGACTCACCCCGTAGCAGGTGGTCAGTTCGAGATCCGTCGGAAAGCCCTCGGCGAACTCGCCGGCGAGGAGCCGACGGCGGAGGTCGGCCTCGATCTGGGCCCACAGGGGCGTCGATCCGTCGCGGGTGAGGGACGAGGCGGACATGGTCGTCCGCACGGTAGCCGACTGCCTCCGATAATGCACGGACAAATCATCCGCCATGGGGCAGGCCACCATCCCGGACCACCATTCCAGGCCACCATCCCGGACCACCATTCCAGGCCAATCTCCCAGGCCAATCTCCCAGGCCACCGTCCTGGGCCGCCATCGTGGGCCGCCCCGCTCGTGAACGGCCGGTCCGGTCCGGCCGCCTCGTTCCCCGGCGATGACGGACGGGTCTAACCTCCGCGGGTCGCGGCCCGGACGGGCCGAGGAGGAGGGACCATGCCCGACGTCGAGCTCCCGTTCAGTCGAGCCGAGTACGCCGAACGCCTGGCCAAGGTGCGCGCCTCGATGGAGGCACGCGGCATCGAGGTCCTCGTCGCCGCCGACCCGTCCAACATGTCGTGGTTGACCGGCTACGACGGCTGGTCCTTCTACACCCCGCAGGCCGTCATCGTCACCCACGAGGGCGAGCCGTGGTGGTGGGGCCGTCGCATGGACGCTAACGGCGCCCGGCGCACCGTCTACATGGACGACGCCCGCATCCTCGACTACTCCGACGACCACGTCATGTCGACCGAGAAGCACGCCTTCGGCCAGCTGGCCGGACTGCTCGACGGGATGGGCCACGGCTCGGCCCGCATCGGCGTGGAGCTCGACAACTACTACTACTCGGCGGCGTCGCACCAGCACCTGTGCGTCGGTCTGCCCGACGCCGACGTGGTCGACGCCACGGCGCTCGTCAACTGGCAGCGGGGCGTCAAGTCGCCGCAGGAGCTCGTCTACATGCGGCGGGGGGCCCGGATCGTGGAGCGCATGCACGCCCGCATCCGCGAGGTCATCGAGCCGGGGATGCGCAAGTGCGACCTGGTGGCCGAGATCTACGCCACCGGCGTGTCCGGCACCGACGAGTTCGGCGGCGACTACCCGGCGTTCGTACCCATGCTTCCCACCGGCGAGGACGCCTCGGCACCCCACCTGACCTGGGACGACAAGCCGCTGAAGACCGGCGAGGGCACGTTCTTCGAGATCGCCGGCGCCCACCGCCGCTACCAGCTCCCGCTGTGCCGGACCACCTTCCTGGGGACGCCGCCCGACGACATGCGCCGGGCCGAGAAGGCGGTGCTGGACGCCCTCGACGCCGGCCTCGATGCGGCCCGGGCCGGCAGCCGGGCCGGCGACATGGCCCGACGCTTCTACTCGGTCATGGAGGACGCCGGCTTCCACAAGGAGGGCCGCTGCGGCTACCCGATCGGCATCAGCTACCCGCCGGACTGGGGGGAGCGGACCATCTCGCTGCGCGACACCGACGACTCGGTGTTCAAGCCGGGCATGACCTTCCACTTCATGCCGGGACTGTGGATGGACACTTGGGGCCTCGAGATCACCGAGAGCTTCGTGATCGTCGAGGACGGGCCCGGCGAGCCGCTGGCCGATGTGTCCCGCGGCATCCACGTGAAGGGCTGAGCGGACGCCATGGTCGCCCCGCCCCCCATCGATGGGGTGTTGGCCCTGCTCGACGAGCTGGTGGCCTTCGACTCGGTCGCGCTGACCCCGAACGTCGACCTCATCGACCACGTGGTGGCGTACCTGCGGCCGCATTGCACCGACATCGCCCTGACCCACGACGAGACGGGGACGAAGGCCAACCTGTTCGCCACCATCGGCCCGGCCGTCGACGGCGGGATCATGCTGGCCGGCCACAGCGACGTCGTGCCCGTCGACCCGGCCGACTGGGCCACCCCACCGTTCACCGCCACCCGGGTCGGCGACCGGGTGTACGGACGCGGCACCGCCGACATGAAGGGGTTCGTGGCCTGCGTGCTGGCCCTCGTCCCCCGCTTCGCAGCCCTCGACCTGGTGCGACCCGTCCACGTGGCGCTCACCTTCGACGAGGAGGACGGCTTCCACGGCGCCCCGATCCTCATCGACTCGCTCGGCGACCACCCCCGACCGGCGTCGGCCATCGTCGGCGAGCCGACCGGCCTGCAGGTCGTCGGCGCCCACAAGGGCTGCTACGAGTACACGACCACGGTGACGGGCATGAACGGACACAGCTCGCGCCCCACCGAGGCGGTCAGTGCCGTGCACCACGCCACCCGCTGGATCGGCGGGCTGCTGGGCCTGGCCGGCGAGCTGGCCGACCGGGCGCCGGCCGACAGCCGGTTCGAGCCGCCGTACACCACCACCAACGTGGGCGTGGTCGGCGGGGGCCTGGCCCGGTGCACGGTGGCCGCTGACTGTGCCTTCGAGTGGGAGATGCGCCCCGTGCAGGGCACCGACGCCGGCTTCGTGAAGGAACGCATGGCTGCCGTCGAGGCCGACCTGCTGGCCGAGATGCGCACCGTGCACCCGGGTGCCGCCATCGAGACCGAGGTGGTGTGCGAGATCGACGGCCTGGAGTGGGACGAGGGCTCGCCGGCCATCGCCCTGATGCGGTCGCTGCTGGACGGCGACCCGCCGACGGGGGTGGTGGCCTACGGCACCGAGGCCGGGTTGTACCAGGCGGCGGGCATCCCGTCGGTGGTGTGGGGGCCGGGCGACATCGCCGTGGCCCACCGGCCCGACGAGTTCGTCGAGGTGGCCGACCTCGAGGCGTGCCTGGAGGTGCTGACCCGCCTGGCCGGCGTCCTGAGGGACTGACCGTGCCGCCGGTCGGAGACGTCGTGGCGACGGGGGTCGCGGAGGCATTCGAGGCCGACGGCTTCGCCACCGTCGAGCGCCTGGTCGGCGACGACGTGGTCGCCTCGCTGCACGACCGGTTCGACCGGTTGTTCCGCGGCGACTTCGAGACGGGCGTGGCACCCGACGAGGTCAACTGGCAGGAGGGGACCGGGGATCCGACGTTGACCCGGCAGCTCTGCAACGGGTGGAAGGCCGACCGCCTCGTGGCGTCGGTGGTCCTGGACCCGGCGCTGGGGGAGGCGTTGGCCCGTCTGGCCGGCTGGCCCGGTGCGCGGATCATCCAGGACAACGTGCTGTGGAAGCCGCCCGAGGCCCGGTCGGTGGGGTTCCACCGGGACAACGCCTACCTGGGGTGGTACCGGCCGCAGGAGATGGCCACCTGCTGGATCGCCCTGGACGACACCACCGCGACGGGCGGGACCGTCGAGTTCACCCGGGGGTCGCACCGGTGGGCGACCGGGGCCGAGCCGCCCATGGAGTTCCACGCTCCGGACGACCACCGGGCGCCGATGGCGGCCGCGGCGGCCGACGAGGGCATCGACCCCGAGGTGGTCCCGGTCGAGGTGCCGGCCGGTGGCGGGTCGTTCCACCACGGCTGGACGTGGCACGGATCGGACGCCAACCGGACCGGGGCGCACCGTCGGACGCTGGTCCTGCACTGCGCCAGCAGCGAGGCTCGGTTCCACCGACCGGGGTTCGGCGAGGGCAACGGGCCGATCTACACCCGGTACGCCCGCTCCGATGACGACACCATGGACGAGGCCGACTTCCCGATCCTGTGGAGCGACGACGGCCACCGCACCCCCGGACTCCCCGACCCACCCGGCTGACGGGACCCGCCCGGTCAGAGGGAGAGAAGCCGCACCACCCTCGGATCGTCGGCGCCGAGGTGGCGGACCAGTTCGGCGACCACGGCGGGCACGTCGAGGGTCCCGGCCGACGCCATCTCCTCGAGGTCGGCCCAGTCCTTCGTGCGGTCGAAGAACGCCTTGAAGACGGCGAGATCGCGACAGGCGAGGAACGGGACGGCGTCGGCGTCACCGAATCGCTCGACCCTGGCCCGTCTGGCGGCCTCGGCGTGGAACGGGCTGGTGTCGAAGAAGACGTCGACCGGGACGCCGTCCCACCAGAGCCGCGTCTGGCCCTCGGTGGCGATGGCGGCCCGTTCGGCATCGCCGACCTCGACGCCGGGAGGCAGCGCGTCCAGCGCCGGGTCGGCGTCGTCGTGGGCCACGAAGACGTTGAGGTCGATGTCGATGGTGGCCCGCGCCCGTTCGGTGCACCAGGCCAGTGCCAACGCCCCGCCGAAGGCATGGGGGATGTGCGCGCTGGCGAGCGAGCGGTGGATGGCCACGATCCGGTCGACCAGGTCGATTCCCTGGTCGCTCATGGCCCGGCCTCGGTGGATGCGGCCGCCTGCGATGCGGGCGTCGGGAACGGGGGGTAGGCGAGGTTGGCCTCGTGGCGGGCGGGAAAGGTCCCGGCCAGGCGGAGGACGGCGGCCAAC
The DNA here is from genome assembly GCA_016845305.1 of Acidimicrobiales bacterium. GTDB lineage: Bacteria > Actinomycetota > Acidimicrobiia > Acidimicrobiales > MedAcidi-G1 > UBA9410. The sequence goes on along the minus strand of JAERSW010000088.1, from coordinate 52,935 downwards.
TCGTCACCGCGGGAGAGTCCCGGCGTGCCGGTCCGTCGGGCGGCGAGCTCGGCGTCGAGGGCGAAGCCGGCGGCCCGGACGATGCGGTCCAGCGTGGCCACCGTGGGGACCTTGGAAGCCGACTCGTAGGCGGACAGCGTGGAGTGCGAGGTGCCCGCCGCCTCGGCCAGTGAGCGAAGGGTGTGGCCAGACCGGGATCGGCAGCGACGGAGGACCTCGGCGGCATCCATGCCGTCATGGTATCCGAATGAAGACCAACTAGGGAATGCCGGAATCCCAGTCCGGTCGACCAGGCCTCCGTCGACCGGGATCCCCGTCGTCGAGCCGACCACGCGAAGCGATGGTCAGCGGCAGCTGTAGCCGCCGTCGGCGACCAGCAGGGTGCCGGTCACGAACGAGGCGGCGTCGGGGTCGAGCAGGAAGGCCACCGGGCCGACCAGCTCGTCGGCGTCGCCCCAGCGGCCCATGGGCGTGCGGCCCAGGATGTCGGCCTCCCGCTCGGGAGCGTCTCGCAGTGCCGAGGTCATGTCAGTGCGGATCCACCCGGGCAGCACGGCGTTGACGCGGATGCCGTCGTCGGCGAAGGCCACGGCCAGCGACCTGGTGAGCTGTGCGATTCCGCCCTTGGAGGTGCTGTACGCCGGGGCGAAGCCGCTGCCGAACAGCGACAGGATGGAGGCCACGTTGACCACCGAGCCGCCGGCGGCGGCCAGCGCGCTCCGGCAGGCGGTGATGGTCCGCATGGTGCCCAGCAGGTTGGTGTCGACCACCTCGGTGAACACCTCGGGGTCGAACTCCTCGGCCCGCCGGATCACCCCGGCCGAGTTGACGAGGCCGTCGAGACGGTCGAACCGGTCGGCCAGTTCGGCGACGGCTCCGGCGTCGGTGACGTCGGCCAGGACGAAGTCCAGCCCCGGCTCGTCGTCGGGGGTGGACCGGGCGCCGGTGGCCACCACCTCGTGACCGCGGTCGCGCAGGCCCCGGGCGATGGCCAGGCCGATGCCCCGGGTCCCTCCGGTCACCAGGATCGTCGACACGCCACCACGCTAGGCGGGGTCGCCGCCCCCGGTCGCCGGCCCGGTCGGGCGTCGGTCTAGACAGTCTCACGGATCCGTTATAGGCTCTCACTTACGCGAGGACGCCGCCCCCGAACCCGGGCCGGCCCCGCGACCATCCACGACCAACGACCCACCCCGGGAGCACCGCCATGACCCGCATGACCCCCAGCGAGGCCTTCGTCGAGACGATGGTGGCCAACGGCGTCACCACCACCTTCGGCATCATGGGCTCGGCGTTCATGGACGCCATGGACATCTTCGCCCCGGCCGGCATCCGCCTGGTGCCCGTCGTCCACGAGCAGGGCGCCGCCCACATGGCCGACGGGTACGCCCGGGTCAGCGGACGCCACGGCGTGGTCATCGGCCAGAACGGCCCCGGCATCTCCAACTGCGTGACGGCCATCGCGGCGGCCTTCTGGGCCCACAGCCCCGTCGTCATCGTCACCCCGGAGACCGGCACCATGGGCATCGGCCTGGGCGGCTTCCAGGAGGCCAACCAGCTCCCGATGTTCCAGGAGTTCGTCAAGTACCAGGGCCACATCAACAACGAGAACCGGATGGCCGAGATCACCGCACGGTGCTTCGACCGGGCCATGTCCGAGATCGGCCCCACCCAGCTGAACATCCCCCGCGACCGCTTCTACGGCGACATCGACGTGGAGATCGCCGAGCCCATGCGCCTCGACCGTGGCCCCGGCGGTGACGCCAGCCTGAACGAGGCCGCCGACATGCTCGCCTCGGCCGAGTTCCCGGTCATGGTGGCCGGCGGTGGCGTGGTCATGGGCGACGCCATGGACGAGGCCGTGGCCCTCGCCGAGCGCCTCGGCTGCCCGGTGGTCAACAGCTACCTGCACAACGACTCGTTCCCGGCCAGCCACCCGCAGTGGTGCGGCCCGCTCGGCTACCAGGGCTCCAAGGCGGCCATGAAGCTCATCGCCCAGGCCGACGTGGTGCTCGCACTCGGCACCCGCCTCGGCCCGTTCGGCACCCTGCCCCAGCACGGCATGGACTACTGGCCGAAGGACGCCAAGATCATCCAGGTCGACGCTGACCACAAGATGCTGGGCCTCGTCAAGAAGGTCTCCGTCGGCATCTGCGGCGACGCCGGCGCCGCGGCCGTGGCGCTCACCGATCGCCTGGCCGACCGCACCCTGGCGTGCGACGCCACCCGTGACGAGCGCACCCAGCGCACCGCGGACGAGAAGGCCGCCTGGGAGGCCGAGCTCGACGAGTGGACGCACGAGAACGACGACTTCAGCCTCGACATGATCGCCGAGGCCGAGGGCGAGGAGGGCAGCTGGCTCCACCCCCGCCAGGTCCTGCGCGAGCTCGAGAAGGCCATGCCGGCCCGGGCGATGGTGTCCACCGACATCGGCAACATCAACTCGGTGGCCAACAGCTACCTGCGCTTCGAGGAGCCCCGCTCGTTCTTCGCCCCCATGAGCTGGGGCAACTGCGGCTACGCCCTGCCGACCATCATCGGCGCCAAGGCCGCCGCCCCCGACCGCCCGGCCATCAGCTACGCGGGCGACGGCGCCTGGGCGATGAGCATGTCCGAGCTCATGACCGCCGTGCGCCACGACATCCCGGTCACCTCGATCGTGTTCCACAACCGCCAGTGGGGCGCCGAGAAGAAGAACCAGGTCGACTTCTACGGTCGCCGCTTCGTGGCCGGCGAGCTCGAGGGCGGCGAGGACTACTCGCAGATCGCCCGGGCCATGGGCGCCGAGGGCGTCCGCGTCGACAGGCTCGAGGACGTCGGCCCGGCGCTGACCGCGGCGGTCGACGCCCAGATGAACGAGGGCACCACGACGGTCATCGAGATCATGTGCACCAAGGAGCTGGGCGACCCGTTCCGCAAGGACGCCCTGTCCAAGCCGGTGCGCCACCTCGACAAGTACGCCGACTACGTCTGAGCCCCGGACGGCCTGACGAGCGCGTAGCAGGATGACCGGCCTGGGCGACCTGCCCGAGCATCCGGACGCGACGGTCGACGTCGCCGAGGCCTTCGGCTTCGCGTCGCGCCTGTCCGTCCCCGCGTTCTCGGTCCGCGACGACCACGTCCCCGAGGTCGACGACGCCTACGTCTTCGACCCGGACGTCACCCTCGCCGTCCTGTCCGGCTTCGCCCGCAACCGTCGGGTGCTGGTCCAGGGCTTCCACGGCACCGGCAAGACGACCCACGTCGAGCAGGTGGCGGCCCGCCTCAACTGGCCGTGCGTCCGCGTCAACCTCGACGGACACGTCACCCGCATGGACCTCGTGGGCCGCGATGCCGTCGTGGTGCGCGACGACCACCAGGTCACCGAGTTCCGCGAGGGCATCCTCCCGTGGGCCCTGCAGCGGCCGTGCGCCCTGGTCTTCGACGAGTACGACGCCGGCCGCCCCGACGTCATGTTCGTCATCAACCGGGTGCTGGAACGCGACGGCCGGTTCACCCTGCTGGACCAGAACCGGGTGCTCGACCCGCACCCGTCGTTCCGCCTGTTCGCCACGGCCAACACCGTCGGGCTCGGCGACCTGACCGGCCTGTACCGGGGCACGCAGCTGCTGAACCACGCCCAGGTGGACCGCTGGAACGTGGTCACCCGCCTCGACTACCTGGCCCCCGACGTCGAGGCGTCGATCGTGCTCGGCCGCGTGCCCGAGCTGGCGGCACGGGCCGACGGTGCGGACGTCGTCGACCGCATGGTGGCCGTGGCCAACCTGACCCGGGCCGGCTTCGCCGCCGGCGACCTGTCGACGGTCATGTCGCCGCGGACGGTGATCTCGTGGGCCGAGAACCTCGAGGTCTTCGAGGACGTGGCCCGGGCCTTCCGGCTGTCGTTCCTCAACAAGTGCGACGACGCCGAGCGCTCGCTGGTGGCCGAGCTGTTCCAGCGGGCCTTCGACGTCGAGCTGGACGACTCGATCGCCCACGCCGACCCCGATGACGGTGCCGGCAGCGGGTCGAGCGGTGGACGCGCCGACGGCTGACCCCCGGGTCCGTCGGCGCCTCCTCGAGCGCCACGGCGCCGCCGCCCTGCGGGCCGTCGGACGCACCCCCACCGCGGAGCTGCGGGGACGCCGCCTGCGCGTCGACGGGCGGGCCGTGGCCATGGCCACCCCGTACCTCACCCCCGACGTCGGTGCCACGACCCTGGCGCGCAGCCGCGGCGTGGTCGATGCCCTCGGCCTGCTGCTGCGGACCAGCGACGCGGCCCTCCACCGTCGGCTCAGCCCCGAGGCGCCCGTGGCCCGCATCGTGTTCGACCTGTGCGAACAGCTGCGGTGCGAGGCGCTGGCCGTCCGCGACGAGCCCGGCCTGGTCGGCCTGACGCGCAACCTGGACCGGGCCTTCGACGCCTGGTGTCGCCAGGCCCGTGCCGAGCGGATCCAGGAGAGCGGCCTCGGCACCCTCGTCTACACCGTCACCCACATGGTCCGGTCCCGGCTGGTGCGTCCCGTCATCGACGAGGAGGTGGACGCCATCACCGAGGTCACCCGGGGCAACCTCAACCCGCACGTCGGCCACGCCCTGCGCGAGCTGCGCCACACCATCGACGACCAGGCGGCGTTCGCGGTGCACGCCCTCGAGTTGGCCGGCGTGGTGGCCGCCATGGTCGGCGACGCCGCCGAGCAGGAGGCCGTCGTCGACCGGGACCGCCACCGGATCCTCGTGCCCGTCGAGTGGGTGGACGACGAGGCCGACGACCGGTTCGGCCACGAGTCCGACCGCGACCTGTTCGCCCCCGCCGTCGACGCCCTCGCCTCGGGGTCTGACGTCGACGGCCACGGCGACTACCGGGCGTTCACCCGGGCCCACGACGTCGAGCGCGTCGGCACCGACCTGGCCCGACCGGCGGTGCTGGACCGGCACCGGGCCACCCTCGACGAGCTGGTCCGGGCCCAGTCCACCAGCCCCGGCCGCCTCGCCCTGCGGCTCCGCCACCTGCTCGGTGCCCCGGTGGTCGACGGGTGGGAGTTCGAGGTGGACAGCGGCGTGGTCGACGGCCGGCGCCTGGCCCAGCTGGCCCGCCCCGCCGCCGACCGGCAGGCCTTCCGCGACGGCTCGGGCACGCCGCACGTGTTCCGCCGCGCCCGCCACGAGGTGGCCTGCGATGCCGTGGTCGGCTTCCTCGTCGACACGTCGGGGTCGATGAAGGCCCAGCGCTACGAGTCGGTGGCCGTGCTCGTCGACGTGTTCTGCCGGGCGCTGGACCTGGCCGGGGTGGCCAGCGAGGTGCTGGGCTTCACCACCGGCGGATGGAACGGCGGTCGGGCCATGGCCGACTGGCGGCGGGCCGGGAGCCCGCCGGAACCGGGTCGGCTCAACGAGGCCTGCCACGTCGTGTTCAAGGACGCCGACACCCCGTGGCGACGGTCGCGGCGTTCGCTGGCCGCCCTGCTCGAGACCCGCCACTACCGCGAGGGCCTCGACGGCGAGGCCGTGGCGTGGGCCGCCGCCCGTCTCGCCGCCCGCCCGGAGTCGCGGCGACTGCTGGTGGTGGTCTCCGACGGCGCACCCATGGACTCGGCCACGCACCTGCACAACCGGCCCGGCTACCTCGATGACCACCTGGCGGCCGTGGTCCGCGACGTGCGGCGCAGCGGCCTCGTCGAGCTCGGCGCGGTGGGCATCGACCGGGACGTCGGCGCCTGGTACCCGAACGCCGTGGACGTCGACCTGGGTCCCGAGGGCTCGACGCTCGACGCCGGGCACTTCGGGATCCTCCACGTCCTCTTCGGGCGCTGAGTTCGGACGCTGAGGCACCCCGCCGACGGAACCGGCGAACGGGTCCGGTCAATCGGTGGTCCGGTCAGTCGGCGGCGCGGGCGGGCTCGTGGCCCACGTCGGCGGGGCCCAGGGCGCGGGTCCAGGCGGCGAACTCCAGCTGGATGCCGTCGGGATCCCGGAAGTAGATCGACCGCACGAACACGCCGGGACCATCGGTGGCGGCCACGCCCCACTCGGAGTCGTCATGGTTCATGACCTCGGTGCACTCGACCCCGGCGGACCGCAGCCGCTCCACGTAGCCGTCGATGGCCTCGGGGGCGACGTCGAACGCCACGTGGTTCATCGACCCGTGGGCCGTGCGGAAGTCGCCCTCGCCGGGCATGGCGGCCGGCATGGCCACCCCGGGGGCGGCCGGTGGTGCCTCGGGGAACCAGAAGAAGGCGATGGCGTCGCCGTTGCCGCAGTCGAAGAAGAAGTGCTGGCCGGCCCCGCCACCCAACTGGATGGTCTTGACCAGTGGCATGCCGAGCACGCCCTCGTAGAAGGCCACGGTGGCCGCCATGTCCCGGCACACCAGCGCCAGGTGGTTGATGCCCCGTGTCCGGAAGGGCGGGTCCTCGGCACGGCCGTCGGTCATCGCATCTCCTGATCCCCGTTTCACGGTCCCGGCCTCATGGGACCGGCGTGAAGCGCACGCCGAGCGACTTGGGGCTGTTCAGGAACGTCGAGTGGGCCCGTCGGGCGGGGACCGACACCTCGACGTCGGGCAACCGGGTCAGCAGCTCGCGCAGCATGACGACGATCTGGAGGCGACCCACCCGTGCGCCGAGGCAGAAGTGTGGACCGAAGCCGAACGACACGTGGTGGTTGGGCTCTCGCGTCGGGTCGAATGCGAACGGCCGGTCGAAGACCGCCTGGTCGCGGTTGGCGGACGGGTACCAGAGGATGACCTTGTCACCCGCCCGGATCCGGGCGCCGTTCAGATCGACGTCGACCGTGGCGGTGCGGCGGAAGTGCAGGACCGGGTTGGTGCACCGCAGCGACTCCTCGACGAAGCCGGGGAGGCGGGCGTCGAGGTCGTCCATCAGCCAGGCCCGCTGGTCGGGGTGGGCCGACAGCATCTCCATGGCTCCGGTGAGCGATGACCGGGTGGTCTCGTTTCCGGCGATGAGCAGGAGGAACCACAGCAGGATCAACTGCTCGTCGTCGAGGGGAACGCCGTCGACCTCGCTGGCCACGAACGTCGAGACCAGCCCGTGGTCGGGTCGTGCCCGCTTCTCGGCGATGACCCGGAGGCCGTAGGCGAAGAGCTCGTCCTTGGCGGCCAGGAAGTCGGCCACCGAGCCTCCGAACTCGGGATCGTGGTTGCCGACGATCCGGTTCGACCAGTCGTGGAAGAGGCGCCGGTCGGCCTCGTCCACGCCGAGGAGGTGCGACAGGACCCGCAGGGGGAGCTCCGACGCGATCGACTCGACGAAGTCGACCTCGCCGAGCGGGGCGACGTCGTCGACGATGGTCGATGCGAAGCCCCGGACCACCTCCCCCAGGTCCCGGGTGACCCGCGGCCCGAAGGGGGCGCGGATCGAGGCCCGGAAGGCGGTGTGGTCGGGCGGGTCCATGCCCATCAGGTTCAGGCGGGTCTCGTCGAGGACCGGTCCACCGATGTCGGCACCGGTGAAGCCCCCCAACCACGACGAGAACGTCTCCGGCTGCATGGACACGGCCTGGACGTCCGCATGGGTGGTGATGCACCAGAACCCGGGGCCGGCATGGCCGCCCTCGCGGCGTGGACGCTCGTCGTGCCACGCCACGGGGGCATCCCGGCGAAGCGTCGTGAAGGCATCGTCGGGCATGCCGGCGGCGAAGTTGGCCGGGTCCCACAGGTCGACGTCGACGTGGTCGGCGACCCTGGGGAACCGGTCGCCGTCGGGTGTCCCGGCCATGGGGGCACCCTAGGGGGCCTGCCAGAATCGACGCCGTGTCGACGCCCACCCCCGAGGACCGCCTGGCCGACTTCACCGACCGGGTCGTCGTGGTCACCGGCGGCAGCCGCGGACTGGGGCGGGCCATGGTCGAGGCGTTCGCCCGGTGCGGCGCCGACGTGGTCGTGGCCAGCCGCAAGGTGGCGTCGTGCGAGGCCATGGCCGCCGAGGTCGTCGAGGCGACCGGCCGGAGGGCGTTGCCGGTGGCCTGCCACGTCGGCGACTGGGACCAGTGCGACGCCCTCGTCGAGGCCACCTACGCCGAGTTCGGCCGCTGCGACGTGCTCGTCAACAACGCCGGCAGCTCGCCGCTGTACCCGTCGCTGGCCGAGGTCACCCCGGAGCTGTTCGACAAGACGATGGCCACCAACCTGCGGGGCACGTTCCGCCTGTCGGCCGCCTTCGGCGCCCGCATGGTGGCCGACGGTGGTGGGTCGATCATCAACGTGAGCTCCATCTCGGCATCGGCGCCCACGCCGGTCGAGGCCATCTACGGGGCGGCCAAGGCCGGCGTGCACTCGCTGACCGAGTCGTTCGCCCGGGCCTACGGGCCCACCGTGCGGGTCAACTGCCTGCAGCCCGGACCGTTCCTGACCGACATCGCCGCCCACTGGCCCGACAGCGCCCATGAGGGGTTCCGCCAGCGCCTCGCCCTGCAGCGGGCCGGCGAGGCCGACGAGATCGTGGGCGCGGCCCTCTACCTGGCGTCCGACGCGGCCTCGTTCACCACCGGCTCGGTGCTGAAGGTCGACGGCGGCGCCGTCTACGGCACCGGCTGAGCGACCGGCCGGTCACCGGCGGGGCGCCGGGCCCCGGAAAAGATCGTTCGGCCCCTGTCGACCGGTCCCCGTCATCGGGCAGACTTCCGCGGTCGCGGGCACCGTCGCCCGCCCGAGCACCCAGGAGCGTCCGTTGACGAACATCGGCCGGCCCACCGAGGGCCAGAACCAGTGGTACCCGTTCATGGACCGGCCGGCCCCGTCGCTGGTCGACGGCGTGCTGCAGAACCCGCCGGTCGTGCCCGTCAACGACGCCGACCCGCTGCCCGCCTCGGCCCGCTACGTGGTCGTCGGCGCCGGCATCCACGGCCTGTCGACGGCGTACCACCTGGCCATGGAGCTCGAGCGCACCGGCAAGGGCTCGGGCAGCGACGTGGTGCTCATCGACAAGGCCGGCCCGGGCGCCGGGGCCACCGGCCTGGCCTGCGGTTGCGTCCGCAACCTGTACATGACCGGTCCGCTGCACGCCATCCTGCGGGCCAGCGTCGAGGTGTGGGAGTCCGACCCGATCAACTTCGGCTTCCAGCAGGTCGGCTACGTGTCGATCGGCGAGGCCAACCAGGCCGAGGACTACGTGCGCCTCAACGAGTCGCAGGTGGCCAGCGGCTACCCGTCGGACCTCTACACCGGCGACGACGCCCACCGCTTCCTCAAGGGCCTGTGGCCCGACTTCAAGACCGACAACTGTGACGTGGTCCTCCACGAGCACCGCTCCGGGTACGCCGGCACCCACATGGTGATGTGGGGCCTCGACCAGAAGGCCCGCCAGTGGGGGGTGCAGCGCTGCTACGGCGTGGCCGTCACCGGCTACGACCTCGACGCCTCGGGTTCGGTGGCCGCCGTGGAGACCACGGCCGGTCGAATCCAGTGCGACGAGGTGGTCGTCGGCGCCGGCGCCTGGACGCCGAAGCACTGGGAGTGGCTGGGCGGCCCGTCGACGCTGGACGTCCACTACCCGGACGGCCACGTCGAGCACGGCATGGACATGTGGACGTACTGGCGCCTGCTGGAGGGCGAGGTCTTCCTGCCGCCGGGCGTCGACTACCGCACCGCCGACGGGAAGGACGCCCCGGTCCTCCACGTCGAGTTGATGGACACGCCGGTGTACGGCCGCGACGGCGAGATGATCCAGGACCACGTGTACACGTACACCCGGTACGCCGCCGAGCGGGTCGGTGCGCCGGGCCTGCAGGGCGGCACCATCCCCATCAAGATGGGTCCGGAGGCCAGCGCCGACCCGTACGGCCACCTCAACGACGACTACCAGGCCGACGACTGGTTCCCCGAGTACTACTGCCGCACCCTGGGGATGCTGTTCGAACGCTTCGAGGACCTCGAGCCGTACTACAAGCAGCGCCGGAACGGCGGCATCGGTGCCTTCACCCCGGACAACGTGCCGATCTTCGACCACGTGACCGACAACGCCTTCGTGATCGCGGACTCGAACCACGGGTTCAAGATGATCGGCGTCGGCAAGCTGACGGCGTCGATGCTCGTCCACGGCGAGAAGCCCGAGGAACTGCGGCCGTTCACGTTCGGCCGGTACGCCGACGGCACCACCTTCGGCGACCGCAACTCGAATTGCCCCTGGGTGTAGGGCTGCCCCTGGGTGTAGGGCTGCCCCCGGGCGTCGGGCTGCCCCCGGGAGGGGGGCGCCGGATCCCGGCCCGTCTCAGGACGACTCGACGAGCGCCTTCAGGGCGTCCATCTGGCCGCCGTCGGCCTTGGCCATGGCCCGGGCGATGATCCCCTGCAGGGGCCGGAACAGGCCGGTGGCCGTGCACTCGGCGTCCAGCGTGGCCCGGGTGCCCGCGTCGCCCCCGGCGGGCGACGGCTCGGGCGACAGCACGTAGCGGTAGTCGGCGGTCACCCCGCCCTGGGTGGACCGCAGGGTCACCGACGTGCCGTCGACCACCTCGAGCAGGGTCGAGGTGCGGTCCTTGCCGCGGGACCGGAACGTGAGCGTCGTGCCGGCGGCCGTCGGGCCCTCGGCCCGCACCTCGTCGATGCCGGCCATCCACCGGCCGATCCCCGACCAGTCGGTGAGCACCGCCCAGACCTCGGCAACGGGTCGGTCGATGGTCGCCTCGGCGTGGAAGCCCCCCATGGCGTGCTCCTCCTGCATCCGGTCGGCCCACGGTCCGGGCCGCCTCCCGAGCCTGCCATACGATCCGGCGATGACCAGCGGCCATGACGACCTCCGGGCCACGCTGCTCGACGCCGTCGGGCCGTCCGGTTGGCGGGATCCGGCCGACGCCGCCGGGATGACGGTCGACTTCCGGGGGATGTTCTCGGGGACGCCGGTGGCCATCGTGCGGCCGGGCAGCGTCGACGAGGTGCGGGCCGTGGTCCGGGCCTGCGCGGCGGCCGGGGTCGCCATCGTCACCCAGGGCGGCCACACGTCGCTGTCGGGCGGGTCGGTCCCCACCGAGGATCGCCCGTCGGTCCTGCTGTCGACGTCGCGGATGACCCACATCGTGAGCGTCGACCCGGCCCGCTCCACGATCACCGTGGAGGCCGGCTGCACCATCGAGCAGGTCCAGCAGGCCGCGCTGGCCGTCGACCGGCAGCTGGGCATGGACTGGGGGGCGCGGGGCACGGCCACCGTCGGCGGCGCGGTGTCGACCAACGCCGGTGGCCTGAACGTGCTGCGCTACGGCCCGACCCGCGACAGCGTGGTCGGCCTCGAGGCGGTGCTGGCCGACGGCGAGGTGTTCGACGGCCTGCGGGCCCTGCGCAAGGACAACACGGGCTACGACCTGAAGCACCTGTTCATCGGCGGCGAGGGGTCGCTGGGGGTGGTCACGCGGGTGGTGCTGAAGCTGCATCCCCGCCAGGACCACCACCGGACCTTCTTCGCACCGCTGGCCGAGCTCGAGCACGTCCACGAGCTGTACGACCGGGCGTGCGCCCTGGACCAGCCCGGCCTCACCGCCTTCGAGCTGGTGCCCGAGGCCGGGGTGGCCGGGACGATCGAGTCGTTCGGGGTGGCGCGTCCCACCGATACCCGGTCCGACTGGTACCTGTTGGGCCGGTTCAGCGGGACGAGCCCGGTGGACGACACCGTGGCGACGTTCCTGTCCGATGCCGTCGGGGCCGGGCTGCTGCTGGACGCCGTGGTGGCCGACACCGCCGCCCAGGAGGAGAACCTGTGGGTGCTGCGCGACGAGCTGCCGCCCGAGACGCTCTTCGACGCCAAGGGCGCCAAGTTCGACGCCGCCGTGCCCATCGACCGGGTGGCCGAGTACCAGCGGGCGGCGGAGGCGGTGGCCGCCGAGCTGTGCGGCGACGCCGGCCACGTCTACTCGTTCGGCCACCTGGGCGACGGGAACCTGCACCTGTACGTCGTGACGTCGCTGGAGCGGGGCAGCCGGATGGACCCGGCGCTGGTCGACGAGGTGCAGGCGGCCATCGACCGGCTGACGTGGGACATGGGTGGCACGGTCAGCGCCGAGCACGGCGTCGGCCAGGAGCTGCTGGAGCGGGTGGCCGGCCAGAAGTCGGCCGTCGAGCTGGACATGATGCGGCGGGTGAAGGCGGCGCTGGACCCCGACGACCTGTTCAACCCGGGTCGGGGCGCCCACTGCGCGCCGGACCCCGGACCCGAGGAGGACTGACGATGGTGGGACGACCGAGGGCCACGGTGGCCGCCATGGCCAGCTACCGGCCCGGGAAGTCGGCGGCCCAGGCGGCCGACGAGCACGGTCTCGACGAGGCGGTGAAGCTGGCGTCGAACGAGAACCCGTACCCGCCGGTGCCGTCGATCGTGGCCGCCGTGGCGGCCGCGGCCGGCGACGTCAACCGGTACGGCGACCACCGGGCCGCCGAGTTGCGGGCCGCCCTGGCCGGATGGCTGGACGTGGACGCCGAGCGGATCGCCTGCGGCTGCGGGTCGGTCGGCCTGCTCCAGCAGCTGTTCCTGGCCTACGTGGACCCCGCCGACGAGGTGGTGTACCCGTGGCCGTCGTTCGAGGCCTACCCGGTGGACGTGGCCATCACCGCGGCGACCGAGGTGGCCGTCCCGCTGGTCGACGAGGCGTTCGACCTCGACGCCGTGGCCGAGGCGGTGACACCGCGCACCAAGCTGGTGGTGCTGGCCAACCCGAACAACCCGACCGGCACGGCGGTGCACGTCGACGACGTCCGCCGCCTCGTCGAGCGGGTGCCCGACGACGTCCTGGTGGTGGTCGACGAGGCGTACCGGGAGTTCGTGACGACGGACCTCGGCGACCCGGTCCACGACCTGCAGCCCGACCATCCCAACGTGGTGGTCCTGCGGACCTTCTCGAAGGCGTACGGCCTGGCCGCCCTGCGGACCGGCTACGCCATCGCCGATTCGACGGTGGTGGCCGAGCTGGACAAGGTGCTCATCCCGTTCGCGGTGAACCACCTGGCCCAGGTGGCGTCGCTGGCCGCCATCGAGGCCGCCGACGAGGCCCGGGCCGTGATCGGCCGACTGGTCGCCGAACGGGACCGGGTGGTGGCCGCCCTGCGGGCCGACGGGTGGAACCTGCCCGACGCCCACGCCAACTTCGTGTGGCTGCCGCTGGGGGAGCGGACCGATGCCCTGTACCCGGAGCTGGAGCGGCGGGGGGTGGTGGTGCGGCCCTTCCCCGGGGTGGGGATCCGGGTCACCATCGGCACGCCGGCCGAGAACGACCGGTTCCTGGCGGTGCTGGCCGAGGTGGCGACCGCCGGCTGAAGGCCCGCCGCCAGCTGACGCCTCGCCATGGGCCGTAGCCCGCGGCCTCGGAGGCAGTTCAGGAGCTCAGCAGCAGTCCAGGAGCGACGCCGCCTCGGCGAGGGCGCCGGGCCGGGCCTCGTACCAGATCCACCGACCACGGCGTTCCCGATCCAGGAGCCCGGCCCCGTGGAGGACCTTGAGGTGGTGGCTGACGGTGGGCTGGGACCGGTCGACCAGGTCGACCACGTCGCAGGCGCAGGTCCCACCGGGCTGCGAGGCGATGAGGCTGAACAGGCGGAGGCGGACGGGATCGGCCAGCACGGCGAAGACCTCGGCCAGGCGGGCGGCGGCCGGCTCGGTCAGCGCCGACTCGTTCAGGGGCGGGCAGCAGGTGGCGGTTGCGTTCATGGTGGGCCCACGATACATTGATGAGTATCAATACGACAAGCATCGGCCATCGGACGGGGCCGTGTGCGACGAGGAGGACCCGACATGGGACGACTGCAGCTGGCCATCGACGTGGGCGACCTGGACGAGGCCATCGACTTCTACTCGAAGCTCTTCTCCACGCCGCCCGCCAAGGTGAAGGAGGGCTACGCCAACTTCGCCATCGTCGACCCGCCGCTCAAGCTGGTGCTCTTCGAGAACCCCGGTGCCGGCGGCACGCTCAACCACCTCGGCGTCGAGGTCGAGACGGCCGCCGAGGTGGTGGCCGCCGAGGCCCGCATCGTCGACGAGGGCCTGGACACCACCGGGGTGGGCGACGCCCTGTGCTGCTTCGCCGAGAAGACCGAGACGTGGGTGCACGCCCCGGACGACGTCCGCTGGGAGTGGTACGTCAAGACCGGCGACAGCGAGCAGTTCGCCGACGTCCAGCTCGGCGCCTCGACCGCGGCCGAGTGCTGCGCCACCGAGCCGGTGGCCGAGGCCGACTGCTGCGGCTGACCGGCGTCAGGACTCCAGGAGCGAGCCGCCCTCCACGGGTAGGCCGGTGCCGTTGACGTAGTTGGCGGTCTCCGAGCACAGGAAGGCCACGATCCGCCCGAAGTCGGCCGGATCGCCGATCCGACCCATCGGATGGTCGGCGGCCACGGCGTCGAGGTCGTCGTAGATCTCGGCCAGTCGCCCGGTGGCGTGCAGCCCCGGCTGGACCGAGTTCACGGTCACGCCGTCGCGGCCGACCTCGGTGGCCGTCGTCTTCAGGAAGCCGGTCAGGCCGGCCCGGGCCGTGTTCGACAGCATCAGGACCGGCGAGGGCTCGCGCACCGTCGCCGACGTGATGGCCACCACCCGGCCCCAGCCCCGCTGCTGCATCGGCGGGATGAGGGCCTTGCACATGCGGACGTGGGCCAGCAGGTTCAGCTGCAGGGCCGCCGGGTAGAGGTCGACGTCGGTGGAGGCGAAGGTGCCCGGCGGCGGCCCTCCGGCGTTGGCCACGAGGATGTCGACGTGGCCGAGGGCGTCGACGGCGTCGGCGAGCATGGCGTCGATCGAGGCGTCGTCGGCCAGGTCCACGGCCAGCGTGACGACGTCGCCGTCGATGGTGGCCGCGGCGTCGGCCAGCTTCTCGGCCGACCGTGAGGCCAGGGCCACCGTCACTCCTTCGGCGGCCAGGGCCTGTGCCGAGGCCAGCCCGAGGCCGGTCGAGGCGCCGGTCACCAGCGCCGTGCGTCCTGCGATGCCGAGGTCCATGGTCGTCTCCCGTTCCCGGGCCGTCGTCGGCCCGTCGGTGGCCGATCGGTGGCCGGTCGGCACGACCACTCTGGCAGGCTGTGCCGATGCGCATCGACACCGAGGCCCTCAGTTGGTGGCTCTTCCTGGCCTGCGCGGTGGTGTTCACGATCGGCTCGATCCGCATCGGCGACGTGCTGTTCACCATCGGCTCGATCCTGTTCCTGGCCGCCTGCGTGGTGTTCCTCGTCGGGCGGGACCGCTCGTCGTCCGACGGCTGAGGACCGGACCGTGACGCGCACCGGGGGTCGCCTGCTGGTCGACTGCCTGCTGGAGCACGGCGTCGACACGGCGTTCGGCGTGCCCGGCGAGAGCTACCTGGCGGTGCTCGACGCACTGCACGACGTGGACGACCGGCTGCGCTTCGTGACGTGCCGACAGGAGGGCGGGGCGGCCTACATGGCCGAGGCGTGGGCCCGGTTCACCGGTCGGGTCGGCGTGTGCTTCGTGACCCGGGGGCCGGGCGCCACCAACGCCTCGATCGGGGTGCACACCGCCGACCAGGGCTCCACGCCGATGGTCCTGTTCATCGGCCAGGTCGGCCGCCCCCACCGTGGTCTGGAGGCCTTCCAGGAGGTGGAGTACCGGTCGTTCTTCGACGACCTGGCCAAGTGGGTGGTCGAGGTGGACGACCCCGACGACCTGCCCCGTGTGGTGGAGACGGCGTTCTCGGTGGCCACCTCCGACCGGCCCGGCCCGGTCGTCGTCGCCCTCCCCGAGGACGTGCTGCGCGAGGCCACGTCGGCCGAGCCGCGACCCCCGGCGCCGGTGGAGGAACGCACGCCGACGGCCGACGAGGTGGCCGCCGTGGCCGCCGAGCTGGCGACCGCCGAACGGCCGGTCCTGCTGGTCGGCGGTGGCGGCTGGACCGCCGACGGACGGGCAGCGGCGGCAGCGTTCGCCGAGGCGGCCGACCTCCCGGTGGTCGTCTCGTTCCGCCGCCACGACCTGGTCGACAACACCGACCCCCGATACTGCGGCGAGGCTGGGGTGGGGATGCCACCGGCCGTGCGCGAGACGTTGGAACGGGCCGACGTGGTGCTGGCCCTGAACTGCCGGTTCGGCGAGATGACCACCGGCGTCTACACCCTCTTCCAGACGGGTGGCTTCGGAACCGATGGGTCCGCCACCGATGGCGGGACGAACGACCAGCGGATCGTCCACGTCCACGCCTCGGCGTTCGAGTTCGGCAAGGTCGTGACGCCGACGGCGACGGTCCACGCCGGCCCGAACGAGGCGGCCGCCGCGCTGCTGGCCGGTGCCGTGCCCGACGAGGCGTCTGCTGCCCGGTGGGCCGGTTGGCGGGCCGAGAGGCGGGCCGCGTTCGAGGCCACGCTCGACTGCCCGCCGCAACTGGGCGACCTGGACCTCGGCGTGGCCACCGTCTGGCTCCGCGACCGCCTGCCCGATGACGTGGTGGTCACCAACGGGGCCGGGAACTTCTCGGTGTGGCCCAACAAGTTCCTGCTCTACGGACCCGAGGCCCGCCTGCTGGCCCCCCAGAACGGGACCATGGGCTACGGCCTGCCCGCCGCCGTGGCAGCAAAGGTGGCCGATCCGTCACGCACCGTCGTGTGCTTCGCCGGCGACGGCGACGTGCAGATGAACCTCCAGGAGTTGGGTACGGCGATGCAGGCCGACGCCCGGCCCATCGTGCTCGTCGTCGACAACTCGTCGTGGGGCACCATCCGCATGCACCAGGAGCTCCACCACCCCGGACGGGTGTCGGCCACGGATCTGGTCAACCCCGACTTCTGCGCCATCGCCGCCGCCTACGGCATGCACGCCGAGCGGGTGGACCGCACCGACCAGTTCGAGGCGGCCTTCGAGCGGGCCCTGGCCTCGCCCACCGGGGCGCTGCTGCACCTGGTCACGGCCACCGGCCAGCTCAACTCCCGCCTCACCGTCGACCAGGCCCGGTCCACCGGCACCTGACCGGAATCGGGGCCGACGCGGAACGCCCTCCCGACCGAGATGGCCGGGAGGGCGGGTTCCCGCCGTCTGGAGGTCGTCAGGAGGCTGGGAGTCAGCCGTTCTGCGCGGCGGCCTCTGCGACCTGCTCGGCCATGGGTCCGAAGCCCTCGACGGGGACGACCTTGTCGGCCGGGATGCCCAGTCGGGCCGCCGCCTCGCGGATCGCCTCGGGGTTCGGCGCCTCGTAGAAGCAGTAGGTGTTGCGCTTGTCGTCGGACAGGAACGACAGCACCCAGCGGACGCCGACGTCGTCGTTGACCGACGTGATGCCGTCCACGTCCAGGGCATCGGGGTCCAGCTCACCCGGGAACTCACGCTCGATGACGAACAGGGCCATGTCTCCACACTCCTCCTCCGGGACCTCGTCCCGGTGTCTCGCCAGCGGGTCATCCGCCGTGGGAGGACCGTAGGGGCAGGGGGAGGGTGGCGTCCTGACCCGTCCTGACCGTTTCCGGACCGCCCGGGAACCGGCGGAACGACGGGGACTATGGTCAGGAATGACTAGTGACTAGTGATGGGGACGGTGGTGGAAGACGGCGTGGCGGGAGCGGGGACTCCGGGCTGGACCTTCCCGTCGGCCCTGCCGTCCGGCGCGGCGCATCCGTTCGTCGGCCGGGACGAGGAAGCCGCGAGGCTCGACGACTCGTGGCGGGCCGTGGCCGACGGGGGCAGCGCCGTGGCCCTGGTCAGCGGCGAGGCCGGCGCCGGCAAGACCCGCCTGACCGCCGAGATGGCCGGACGCTGGCATCGGGAGGGGGCCCTCGTCCTCTGCGGGCTCTGCGACAGCGAGCTGTCCCTCGCCTACCAGCCCTGGGTCATGGCGCTGGACGCGCTGGTGGCCCAGGTCCCCGGACACGTCCTGCCCGACGACCCGGAGGAGCTCGGCCTCCTGCGGTCGCTGGTCCCCCGGGTCGAACGCGTGGCGAGCGGGCCGGTGGCCACGACGCCGATCGACGCCGAAGCCGACCCCCTCGGGATCTTCGAAGCCGTCGTCGGCCTGCTGCGATCCGCGGCCGCCCTGGCCCCGATCGTGCTCGTGCTCGAGGACCTCCAGTGGGCCGGACGCCAGACCCTGACCCTCCTGCGGTACGTGGTCCGCCACGCGCCCGTCGGGCGACTCCTGGTCGTCGGGACCTTCCGGGACACCGGCGACGAGGTCGGCGGGTCGTTGGCCGCCATGCTGGCCGACCTCCGTCGGAGCGACGCCGTGGTGCGCGTGGCGCTGGGGGGCATCGGCGTCGACGAGGTCCGGGAGATCCTCGTGGCCCGGGGCTTACGCGACGACCTCCAGGAGCGGGCCGAGGCCATCGCCCGCCGGACCGACGGCAACCCGTTCCTGGTCGGCGAGCTGTCGGGCGTCGAGGGTGACGTGGTGCCCGAGGGGGTCCGCGAGGTGGTGGCCGACCAGGTCGACCGGCTCGATCCGCCTGCCCGGCATCTGGCCCACCTGATCGCCGCCGGTGGACGGCTCGACCTGGCGGTCCTCCGGGAGGCGTCCGGGGAAGGCCCCGACGAGACCGGCGCGGCCCTCGCCGAGTTGCTGGGGTCCGGCCTGGTCCAGGAGCTGGAGGGTCCGGTTCCCGCCTACCGGTTCGCCCACGACCTGATCCGCGACGCGGTGGGCGCGGCGATGCCGGCCTTCTCGCGCGCCGAGGTCCACCACGCCATCGCCGAGTCCCTCGAACGGGTCCACGCCGACGACCGGCGTCTCGTGGTGGCCGAGCTGGCCCGGCACTACTCGGCGGCGGCGTCGGTTGCCGGTCGGGACAAGGCCATCTCATACGGGCGGAGGGCGGCGACCCAGGCGCGTCGCACGGGGGCCTACGAGGAGGGGATCGGGCTGCTCGAGGCGGCCATCGGGGCCACGGCCGACGGCACCTCGGCCCGGGCCGACCTCCTCCTCGAGCAGGCGGACCTCATGGCGCGGAGCGGCCGGAACCGGGAGGGACTGGAGCGCGCCCAGCGCGCCCAGGGCATGGCGGGCGAGGCCGGGGACCTTCTCCTCCGGGCCCGGGCGTCGGTGGAGATGGTCCACATCGCCAACCGCCGCAACGAGGGCAGCGACGAGATGGTCCGGATGCTGGACGAGGTCCTCGACGACTCGGACGCCCTGCCCGCCGAGCTCCGGGTCCGACTTCGGGCCTCGACGGGACGGGCCCGGATCCTGGCCGGACGTCCCGACGCGCTCGAGCACACACGCCTGGCCCTCGACGAGGCGCGGCGACTGGGCGACCCGGAGGCGCTCGGCCACGCCCTCGAGGTGGCGGCGGCCACCGAGCCCGATCCCGAGGTCTGTCTCCAACGGGCCACGGAACTCGAAGAGGTCACCGCCGGCTCCGGGAACCTCCTCCGGTCGATGTGGGCGGCGTCCCGTCGGGCCTACGGCCTGATGGCCGGGGGCCGGCTCGGGGAGGCCACTGAGGTCGTGGAACGGCTCCAGCAGCAGGTCGAGGACAACCGCATGGGCATCGCCTTCTTCGAGGCCCGGCGGTTCGCCTCCACGCTGGCGCTGGTCGGCGGCCGCTTCGACGAGGCCGAGTCGCTCCTGGAGGAGACCGACCCCGGTATGGCCCTGGTGTACGAGGGCATCGAGGCCGCCGGCGACTACGGACTCCAGATGTTCGTGATCCGCCGGGAGCAGGGCCGCCTTGAGGAGATGCGCCCCCTCCTGCAGATGCTGGTCCGCTCCGAGGCCACGGCCGACCTGTGGCGACCGGGCCTCGTCGTCGCCATGGCCGAGCTCGGGATGCGGGACGAGGCCCGGGCCGGCTTCGACGAGCTCGCCGCCCGACGCTTCACGGCGATCAGACGCGACACGGTCTGGCCGTTGGCCCTCTCGTTCCTCAGCGACGCCTGCGCCCACCTTGAGGACGGCGTCGCCGCCGGGCACCTGCTCCGCGAGCTGGCGCCGTTCGCCGGACGCACCCTCACCACGGGGATCACCACGGCCGGTCCCACCGACCGGTTCCGGGCCGCCATGGCCGAGCTGGCCGGGGCCCGGGACCTCGCCGACGCCTGCATCGCCGATGCGGCGGCGTTCGCCGAGTCCAGCGGCTCGCCGGTGTGGCAGGCCCACGTCGAGCAGACCTGGGCGTGGATGGTGGCCCGGCGGGGCGACCGGCGCGGCGCCGAGGCCCACTTCGCCCGGGCCCGGGAACTGGCCGACCGGTACGGGCTGGGGGCCATCGCCACCGAACTCCCAGAGCCCGCCCAGGCACCGGTGGCGACGACGGAGGTCGCGCCGCTCCCACCCGACGGCCTGTCGCCGCGCGAGCTGGAGGTGCTGGCTCTGCTCGTCGAGGGCCGGACCAACGCCGGGATCGCCGAGGCGCTGTTCATCAGCCGGAACACGGCGGCGAACCACGTCCGCTCGATCCTGCAGAAGACGGGGAGCGCCAACCGCACCGAGGCCGCCGTCTACGCCCTCAACCGCGGGTTCGGCTGAGGGGCCGTCGAGGTCTGCGTCAGGTCCGGCCGGCAGCGAGGGTCCAGGCGGGGCGGCCGCCCACCCAGGTCTCGAGCACGGTCCCGTCGGGCAGGCGGTCGGTGGCCACGTCGAACGGGTCCTCGTCGAGGACCACCAGGTCGGCCAGTCGACCGGGCAGCAGCGTCCCGACGTCGTCGCGTCGCAGGGCGTGGGCGCCGCCGGACGTGTAGCCGGCGAACGCCTCCCGCCGCGAGATCCGACTGTCGGCGCCCAGGACCTTCCCGGCGGCGGTGAGCCGGGTCTCGGCCGCCCAGCAGGCCAGGAACACGTCGGGGCTGGACACCGGGGCGTCCGACGACAGCACCACGGGCACCCCGGCCGCGGCGATCCGGCCCGAGGGGTACATGCCGTCGGCCAGGTCCGGATGGTCGCGCCGCACCCCCTCCCCGTACAGGTGGACCTGGGTGGGCTGGGGGACGGGCACCACGCCGAGCCGGCGCATGGTGGCCAACTGGTCGGTCGACGGGAAGCCGCAGTGCTCGATGCGGTGGCGCAGGTCGGGCCGGTGGGGCGCCCGCTCCAGCGCGTCGAGCACCAGCTGGATGGCGTCCGGCCCCTGGGCGTGGGTGGCCGTCTGGCGTCCGGCGGAGGCCGACCGGATCAGGAGGTCCTCGAACTCGCCCGGCGGGTGGTACAGGTGCCCGTGGGTGGCCCCGCAGCCGCACGGCAGGTAGGCGGTGCCTCCGGTCAGGGCGCCGTCGACGTAGTGCTTGACCCCTCCGAACGAGAGGTGGTCGTCGTCGGACCACGGATCGGGGCGGTCCAACAGGCCGACGTGGCTGGACAGGGCGTACATGACCACCCGGATGGCCAGCCGGTCGGCGTCCCGGGCCGCCAGGAAGGTCCGCAGCTCCCGTTCGGTGACCTGGCAGTCGCCGACCGTGGTGATGCCGGCGGCCAGGAACTGGTCCTGGGCGTCGTCGAGCATCCGGGCCAGGTCGTCGGGATGGTCGGGCAGGTGGAGGTTCGGTCCGTGGTTGCCGAGCTTCACGCCGTCCGGCCCGGTCAGGAGGTCGCACGCCGCGTCGAACACCCGGCCCGTCGGGTTCCCGTGGTCGTCTCGGTCGATGACCCCACCCTGCGGGGTGGGGGTCGCCGCGGTGATGCCGGCCTCGGCCAGGCCGTGGGAGTTGACGCAGAAGCCGTGGCCGCTGACCTGCATGATCGTGACCGTCCGGTCGTCGGCCACCCGGTCCAGCTCGGCCGCCGTGGGGTGACGACCCCCGTCGAGGCGGTGGTGGTCGTAGCCGAAGCCCCGGATGGGGCCGGTGCCCGGGACGGTCCGGGCGTGCTCGCCCAGCAGCTTGACCACCTCGTCGACGGTGGACGCCCCGGTCAGATCGGCCCACGAGGCGCACTGGCCGTGCATGAGCGGGTGGGTGTGGGCGTCCACGAACCCGGGCAGGACGCAGCGCCCGTCCAGGTCGACCTCGGTGCCCGACCTGGCGGCCCGGGCGTCGGCCAACGTGCCGGCCACGGTGACCCGCCCGCCGTCGATGCGCAGCGCCTCGACCGACCCGTCGGGGTCGCCGGCCACCGCGTGGATGGGCCCGCCGACGAGGATGGTGCCCGGACCGTCCATGACGTCAGCCCTCCGCGGCGAGGGCCACGGCGATCCGGGCGGCGGTCGCCGCGTTGTGGCGGACGAGCGCCACGTTGGCCGCCAGGCTGGCCCCATCGGTGGCCTCGGCGACGTGGGCCAGCAGGAACGGGGTGACGTCGCGGCCGTGGACCCCCTCGGCCGTCGCGGCGGCCAGGCCGTCGGCGATGGCGGCGGCGATGACCGCCGGGTCGGCCTCGTCGGCGTCCGGAATGGGGTTGGCCACCACGGCGCCGCTGGTCAGCCCGCAGCCCCAGTGGGCGGCGAGGATGGCCGCCGTCATGGCCGGACCGTCGGCCCGGACCGACACCGGGAGGTCGCCGCCCCGGGACCAGAACTCGGGCAGCACGTCGGTGTCCTGGCCGATGACCGGCACGCCGAGCGTCTCGAGGGCCTCGACGGTGCGGGGCAGGTCGAGGACGGCCTTGGCGCCGGCGCACACCACGGCGACCGGGAAGCCGGCCAGCGCCGTGAGGTCGGCTGAGACGTCGGGGCTCGGCCCCGACCCGTCGCCACGATGGACGCCGCCGATGCCCCCGGTGGCGAACACCGGGATCCCGGCCCGGGACGCCGCGAACATCGTGGCCGCCACGGTCGTGGCCCCCGCCGTCCCGGCGGCCAGCACCGCCCCCAGGTCCCGCAGGCTCACCTTGGCGACGTCGCCCGGATGGTCGGGCCCGCCGGCCAGACGCTCCAGGTCCCCGTCGTCGAGGCCGACGCGGATCGTGCCGTCGAGCACGGCGACGGTGGCCGGCACGGCGCCACCGGCCCGCACGTCGGCCTCGCACGCCCGGGCCACCTCCAGGTTGCGGGGATGGGGCATGCCGTGGCTGATGATCGTCGACTCGAGCGCCACCACGGGCCGTCCGTCGGCCAGCGCCGCGGCCACCTCGTCGGCGATCACCAGGCGATCGGACGTCGAATCGGCGGGGGACATGCGCCCAGTGTGCCCTCCGGCACGCCGGGGACGCCTCCCGGCCGGGCCCGAAGGGGTCGCCGGTAGAATGGACGCTCCCCCCTGCGGAGGTCCCCCGATTCGGGGGGACCGGGAGCCAACCGGGAGGCAGCCCCCGTGGCCAGCAAGACCAGCAAGTCCCAGCCGGCGGCGATCGGCATCGTGAAGTCGGTCGAGTTCGACGACCGCGGTGCCGTCCTGAGTTTCGGCGACTCGTCGTCCACCTCGACGCTGGTGCTCGACGCCGAGCCCAACGTGCGTGGTGCCGAACGGCGGCTCAAGGCCTTCCACGACGTCTACACGGTGGTCGTCAAGGCCGACGCCGAGGCCGTGTCGGCCGAGCTGTACGGCGTCAACCACAACGGCGAGGTGAACCGGCCCGTGCCCATGGCCGACGCCCTCGGCCTGTGGGAGCTGGGTGTGCCGATCCGCGTGGAGCGCGCCGCCGCCTGATCCCCGGGCGCTGTTCCCAGGGCGCTGGCCCTCAGGTTGGGGGCGGGGATCCCTCGTTGCGACCGGTCCGGAAGCGGGCCGGCGTCTCGCCGATCAGGCGACCGAACTGCCGGGTCAGGTTGGCCTGGTCGGAGAACCCGCACTCGGCGGCCACCTCGGCGATCGGCCGGTCGGTGTCGACCAGCAGCGCCGCGGCCCGATCCACCCGGGCCCGCAGGACGTACTGGGTGGCCGTCAGCCCGAACACCCGCTTCATGCGACGTTCCAACTGCCCCTCCGAGCAGTCGGCGGCCGCCGCCAGGTCGGCCACCTTCAGCGGCCCGTCCAGCCGCTCGTGGACCACCTCCACCACCCGACCCATCGACTCCAGCGCCACCTCCTCGCCGGGCGTCTCCAGGTCGCGGCTCACGCTGACCAGCCCCACCACCGAGCCGTCGCGCACCACCGGCAGCTTGGTGGTG
This sequence comes from Acidimicrobiales bacterium, assembly GCA_016845305.1. Taxonomy (GTDB): domain Bacteria; phylum Actinomycetota; class Acidimicrobiia; order Acidimicrobiales; family MedAcidi-G1; genus UBA9410. The sequence goes on along the minus strand of JAERSW010000088.1, from coordinate 29,054 downwards.
AGGTACCAGCCGGTCGAGCCGTCGGGGCGGCGGATCAGCTCCAGCTCGTCGCGGAGCGGTTCGCCGGTGTCGAACACCAGGCGGTCCTGCTCCTCGTAACGCTCGGCCAACGGGGCCGGGAACAGGTCGGTGGCCCGGGCGCCGACCACGTCGCGCCGGTCCGACCGCCCCGACCGGCGCACGAAGGCGTCGTTGACGGCGACGTAGCGGTCATCGGGGCCCTTCACGCAGAACATGACGTTGGGTAGGGCGTCGAACAGGTCGACGACCTCGGCGGGCACGCCCGCACTGGCGGGGCCTGCCGAGGCGGCGACCGGGGGGTCCACCGGAGATTTGTCGGATTCGGTGACCATGGGGGCGCGGATCGTACAAGACCCCCGACGCCGGATCCCCGACGATGACGTCATGCTGACGGCAGGTTCACCTCCGGTCGGCGACCCCGTGGTCGCCGACGCCCCGGTCCCGCACGTCCCGGCGGACGCCCCGCCGAGGCTGGCCTCGGTCGACGGCGCCGCGCCCGGCGCCCCCCGGGTCGACCCCACCTCGCTGGCCGAGGACGCCGTGGCCGTCGTGGCCCGCTGGCTGACCGCCGCCCGCGAGGCCGAGACGGCCGCCGAGCGCCGCGGCTCGGACCGCATGCGGGCCATCATCGAGGACCCGGTCGGGGTGGGCTTCACCATGCGGTTCGTGGACCGCGTCGCCCGGCACCGTCGCGACGCCCTGGCCGCTGAGCAGTTGGCCCGGCTCGTGGCCGACGGCCACCTGCCGGGCTTCCTCGGCCGGATCGACCGCCTGCTGCTCACGGTGGGGGCCCGCCTGGCGCCCGTCCTGCCCCGGATCGTCATGCCGCTGGCCCGGCGACGCCTCCGCAGCCTCGTCGGCCACCTGGTGGTCGACGCCGCGCCCGGCCCGGTCCACGAGCACCTGGCCGAGCACCGGGCCGACGGCTACGCCATGAACGTCAACCTGCTCGGCGAGGCCGTCCTCGGCGACGACGAGGCCGAGCGGCGCTTCGAGCGCACCCTGGCCCTGATCGACGACCCCGAGGTCGACTACGTGTCGGTGAAGGTCTCGGCCGTCGCCGCGCAGCTCAACATGTGGGCCTTCGAGGACACGCTGGCCCGCATCGAGGACCGGCTCCGGGTCCTCTACCGCCGGGCGGCCGTCGCCCCCACCCCGTCAGGGCGCCCCACCTTCGTGAACCTCGACATGGAGGAGCACCGCGACCTCGAGCTGACCATCCGGGCCTTCACCGACCTGCTCGACGAGCCCGAGCTGCGCCACCTCGACGCCGGGATCGTGCTGCAGGCCTACCTGCCCGACGCCTTCGCCGCCCTGCAGCGGGTCACCGCCTGGGCGTCGGCCCGTCGGGACGCCGGCGGCGGCGAGGTCAAGGTCCGCCTCGTCAAGGGCGCCAACCTGGCCATGGAGCGGGTCGATGCCGCCATGCACGGTTGGGTCCAGACCCCGTACGACACCAAGGACGACGTCGACGCCAACTACAAGCGCTGCGTCGACTGGGCGCTGCGGCCCGTCCACGTCGGGGCGGTGCGGATCGGCCTGGCCAGCCACAACCTGTTCGACGTGGCGTGGGCCCACCTGCTGGTCGAGGCCCGCGGCGTGTCCGACCGGGTCGAGTTCGAGATGCTGCAGGGCATGGCGCCCGCCCAGGCCCGGACCGTGCGCGACGAGGCCGGCGGGTTGCTGCTGTACACGCCGATCGTGGGGCGCGAGGACTTCGACGTGGCCGTGGCCTACCTGTTCCGCCGCCTCGAGGAGAATGCCTCGGACGAGAACTTCCTGCGCCACCTGTTCACCCTGCGCCCCGGGACGGCTGAGTTCGACGTCCAGGCCGACCGGTTCCGCCGGGCCGTGGCCCGACGCTGGGAGGTGGCCGACCTGCCCCGCCGCGAGGTCGGGCAGCCGGCCGAGGTGGCCGGCGACGGGTCGTTCCGCAACCAGCCCGACGTGGACCCGACCCTGCCGTCGGTGCGCCACCGGATCGCAGGGCTGGCAGATCGCCGTCCCGAGCCGGTGGCCACACCGCTGACCACCACCGTCGACGGCCCCGACGGGATCGACGCCGTGCTGGACGGGCTCCGGACCGCCCAGCCGGCGTGGGCCGCCCTCGGCGGGTCGGGCCGCCGCGACGTGCTGCGCCGGGTGGCCGACGAGCTGCTGGCCCGGCACGACGACCTGGTGGTGGCCATGGCGCATGAGGCCACCAAGACGGTGTCCGAGGCGTGCCTCGAGATCGCCGAGGCGGTCGACTTCGCCCGCTGGTACGCCGAGCGGGCCCCCGAGCTGGACCGCGTCGAGGGCGCGGCGTTCACCCCGCTGGGCGTGGTGGCCGTGGTGCCGCCGTGGAACTTCCCGGTGGCCATCCCGGCCGGTGGGGTGCTGGCCTCGCTGGCCGCCGGCAACGCCGTGGCCTTCAAGCCCGCCCCCGAGGTGCCGCGCTGTGCCGAGCTGGTGGCCGAGGCCTGCTGGGCGGCGGGCGTGCCCACCGACGTGCTGCGGTTCGTCCGGACCCCTGACGACGAGGTGGGTCGCCGGCTGGTCACGGCGGCCGACGGCGTGATCCTGACCGGCTCGCACGAGACGGCCGACCTGTTCCGCTGCTGGAACCCGTCGATGCGGCTGTTCGCCGAGACCAGTGGCAAGAACGCCCTGGTCGTCACCCCGCAGGCCGACCTGGACCTGGCGGCGGCCGACCTGGTGGCCTCCGCGTTCGGCCACCAGGGCCAGAAGTGCTCGGCGGCCAGCCTCGGGATCCTCGTGGGTCCGGTGGCCACCGACGAGCGGTTCCTCCGCCAGGTGGTCGACGCCGCCCGCTCGCTGCGGACCGGCCCGGCCCACGACCCGGCGACGGTGCTGGCCCCGCTGGCCGTGCCCCCGACCGGACGCCTGCTCGACGCCCTCACCGTGCTCGGCGACGGCGAGTCGTGGCTGCTGGAGCCCCGGTGCCTGGACCCGATCGACGACGGTGGCGACGGGCTGCACTGGACGCCGGGGATCCGGACCGGGGTGCGTCCCGGCTCGGCGTTCCATCGCACCGAGGCCTTCGGGCCGGTCCTGGGCCTGGTGGCCGTGGCCGACCTGGACGAGGCCCTGGCCGTGCAGAACGCGGTCGACTTCGGCCTGACCGGCGGCATCCACTCCCTCGACCCGCTCGAGGTGGAGCGGTGGCTGGACGCCGTCGAGGTGGGCAACGCGTACGTGAACCGTGGCATCACCGGGGCCATCGTGCAGCGTCAGCCGTTCGGCGGCTGGAAGCGGTCGTCGGTGGGTCCCGGCGCCAAGGCCGGCGGTCCCGACTACCTGCTGCAGCTGGGCACGTGGGCGCCGTCCCGGCCGCTGGACGAGGTCGACCCGGGCGAGGTGGCGGCCTCCGACGAGGCGTGGTGGGACGACCACTACGGGATCGAGCGCGACCCCACCGGCCTGTTCTGCGAGTCGAACGTGCACCGGTACCGGCCGCACCCCGACCTGGTGGTACGGGTGGGGCCCGGGGCCACCGACGCCGAGGTCGACCGGGTGCTGGCCGCAGCGGCCCGCTGCGGCGCGGAACCCCGGATCAGCCGGGCCGTCGACGAGGACGACGCGGCGTTCGCCGGCTCGCTGTCGGCCCACCGGTTCGGGCGGATCCGGGGCGTGGGCTTCCTGTCGGACGTGGTCCGGCGGGCGGCGGCCACCCACGAGGTCGACGTGGTCGACGAGCCGGTGACGGCCAGCGGACGCCTCGAGCTCCGCTACCACCTGCGGGAACAGGCGGTCAGCCGGACGTTGCACCGCTTCGGGAACCTGGTCGGAGCTGCCGTCGTCGACGACGAAAATCGGGGCTGAAACGGGAGCAGACGACGGAATCCGTTGCAACAGGGGAATCCGGCGACGAAATCCCTTGCCACGGGACGACCGGTCGGCCAGACTGCGGACATGCGACGACCGCCCCTGCGAATCCTCGACCTGTCCGGCAGCCCCGAGGCGATGGGCCACGCACACGGCGCCGCCCACGCCGACGAGATCCGCGTCTACGCCGACGAGCGGGTCCGCCTGGCCGGCACGCCGAACTGGGCCGGCAGCGCGATGGACCGTGCCGACGTGCTCGACATCGCCCGGTCGTGCCTGCCCGCCCACGAGGCCCACTCACCCGCCCTGTACGCCGAGCTGTGCGGCATCGCCGCCGGCGCCGGCATCACCCCGGAGGAGGCCGTCGTGGTCGGCGGCTTCACCGACTTCGTCGACACGGTGCGGGCCGTGGTCGGCGGCGAGCATCCCCTGGAGGTCCAGGAGGACGACTGCACCGCCTTCATCGTCCCCGACGCCCGGGCCGACGGGCAGGGCTTCTACGGCCAGACCTGGGACATGCACGACACGGCCACCGACCACGTCGTCCTGCTCCGCCTCCACCCCGACGACGCCCCCGCCGCCCTGGTGTTCACCACCACCGGATGCGTGGGCCAGATCGGCATGAACGAGGCCGGGGTGTGCGTCGGCATCAACAACCTGGTGGCCACCGACGGCTGCCGGGGCGTCATGTGGACCTCGGTGGTCCGCGACGCCCTGACCCGCAGCACCGCGGCCGACGCCCGCGACGCCATCCTCGACGCCGAGCTGGCCGGCGCCCACAGCTTCCTCACCTTCGACGCCTCCGGCGAGGGCTTCATGATCGAGGCCTTCCCCACGGCCCGCCCGACCGAGAAGCTCGAGGCCGACGCCCTCGTGCACACCAACCACGCCCTGTGGGACGAGGCCCTGGCCCGCCAGGCCCCCAAGCAGGAGGGCCTGATGGCCAGCTCCACCCGCCGCCTCGACCGAGCCCACGACCTGCTCGACCGAGACGGGATCACCGCCGACGACCTGATGGCGCTGACCCGCGACGACGACGCCATCTGCCAGGTCTCGGCGCCGCCCGCCCACATCGAGTCCAGCGGCGCGGCCATCATGCGGCCCGGCACGCTCGACTTCTGGGCCGTCTGGGGCCTGCCCAGCCACAACGACTTCGTCCACGTGCCGTTCGCGGCCTGAGGCGACGGGTCGGACGAAGGGAGCCACCGTGCCCGAGATCACCTACGCACCCATCCAGGCGAAGTGGGCGAAGGAGCTGGCGGCCATCGAGCGGGCCGCCTTTCCGACGGCCGGCATCGAGGACCTGCTGATCGAGGAGGACATCGTCGTCCTGTGCGAGACCTTCGCCGACGGCGGCTTCGTGGCCCTCGACGGCGAGAAGCCGGTGGGCATGGGCGTCGGCATCCTCATCGACTTCGACTTCGACGACCCCCACCACTCGCTGGACGACCTGGTCGGCGAGCACTCCTGCGGCAACCACCGCGACGACGCCGACTGGTACTACGGCGTGACCATCGCCGTGGACCCGAACTACCGGCGGCTCGGCATCGGCCACGAGCTCTACATCCGCCGCAAGGACGTGGTCCAGCGGCTCGGCAAGAAGGGGATCGTGGCCGGTGGGGTCATCCCCGGCTACAAGGACCACATCGACGACATGTCGGCCGACGAGTACGTCGACCGGGTGCGGGCCGGCGAGCTCTACGACCCGACGCTGAGCTTCCAGATCGAGAACGGCTTCGAGGCCGTGTGCGCCATCCCCGACTACATGGACGACCCGGCGGTCGGGAACAACGCCGTCCTCATCGTCTGGCGCAACCCCGACCTCATCGCTGACTGACCGGCCGCCGACTGATCGGCCACCGGCTGACCGGTCGCCGGGCTAGCCGCCCACCCCGACGACCCGGGACGCCTCGGGGTCGCACGACAGGTCGGTCCACGGACCGGACGCCAGGAGCTCGGCCACCTCGGACGAGGCGGTGAGCCAGGTGGTCGGCCGGTCCGGCGTGCCCCCGACGGCGAAGACGACGCCGACCAGGGCCCCGTCGCCGTCGTACGCCCCGGCGCCGCTGTCGCCGGTGGCGGTGGCCACGTCCACCTCGTAGCCGACCCGCCGGTGGCCGTCGCTGCCGGCCACCGCGTCGACGGTGATGGCCGCGACCCGCAGCACCGGACCGGTCGACGTGCCGGTACTGGCCCCGCTGACGATCGTCACCGCTTCGCCGGCCTCGGCGGCCACGACCCGGATCGAGGTGACCGGCGTGCTGCCGGTGCGAGCGGCGAAGCCGTCGACGCGCAGGAGGGCGAGGTCGGCCGCCTCGTCGACGGCCACGGCCACCGCCCCGTGATCCGCTCCGTCGGGGTCGGTCACCCGGATGGCCGAGGACCGGGCGACGGCATGGCCGGCGGTCACCACGAGGTCGCCGCCCACGGCCACCCCCGATGACGTCGCACCGGAGGCCAGGCCGCACCCCTCGGTGGACACCACCACGGCCCTGCCGTCGGGCGGGGTCGCCGTGCGGTCAGGGTCCGACGCTCCGCAGCCGACGAGGCCGATCAGGCACAGGCCGGCGGCCACCAGGGAGCGGACGACCGGCCGGGCGCCCCGGGGGGCGGCCCTACGATGGGCCGGGTGCGTCAGGCCATCCTGCTGCGATCCGTCGAGCGCCACCTCGGACCCGGCGAGCGGGTGGAGGTCGTCGCCTACTTGTGGAGTCGCCATCGCCTGATGGTGCCCTACGCGGCCGTCGCCGGGGTGGGCGTGGGGCTGCTGGCCGCCTGGGTCGGCTTCGACACCTGGTCGGGCCGCGTCGGCCTGGGGGCGGCGGCCGCCGTGGTGGCCGCCCTGGCCACCACCGAGCACCGGATCCTGGCCCGGACGGAGAGGGGTCTCGCCTGGCTGCGGTGCGGCCGCTTCCGCCAGGTGGCCACCGGCCTGATCGACCGGCTCGGTGACGACGTGGAGCTCGTCCGGAAGGGGGGCACGCCGGTCACGTCGGACTGGGAGGTCCGGGGGATCCGGTACACGGTGCCGAAGAGGTTCGGGCCGGCTATGGAGGCGATGGCCCGGCGATCCGACTGAACCCTCCGACCGGGCCGGAACGCGGACGGGCACCGGACACGCCGACCTGACGGCCGGGGCATCCAGTGCCCGTCGGGGTTCCCCCCGATCCCCACGGCCGTCCCCTGGGACGGCCGACGCAGAGGGGCTCAGCCCGTCTGGTTCATGAGGAACGAGCGCTCGGCCAGGCCGTGCCACTCGGTGATCCCGTCGCGGAACTTCCGCCACGGGCCCAGGATCGCCGCGAAGCGGGGATCGTCGGCAGCCACGCTGTCGAGGACGTTCTCCGTCTCCTCGCGGAAGGCGTCCATCAGCTCCGGCGAGAACTCGCGGATCTGGGCGAACCCCTTGATCTTCTGGAGGTCGCGCTGGTTCAGGACGTCGTAGGTGGCCATGGTGTGGGAGTTCGCCCACGCCGCGGCCGTCTCGATCGCCGCCTGGTACTCGGCGGGCAGGTCGTTCCACAGGTCGAGGGAGATCTGGACCTCGACGGCCGTGCCCGGCTCCCACCAGCCGGGGTGGTAGTAGTACAGGTCGGTGCCCAGCTGGTCGAGGCCGAGGATGAGGTCGTCGGTCGGGCCGACGAACTCGGCGGCGTCGATGGCGCCGGTCTCGATGGAGGTGAGGATCTCACCACCGGCCACCGAGACCTGCTCGCCGCCCAGGTTGTTGAGCACCTTGCCGGCCAGGCCGGGGATGCGCATCTTCAAGCCCTGGAGGTCGGCCACCGAGTTGATCTCCTTGGAGAACCAGCCACCCATCTGGCAGCCGGTCGACCCCGCCGGGAAGGAGATCATGTTGTGCTCCTCGGCGTAGAACTCCTGCAGGAGTTCCAGGCCGCCGCCCTGGTAGAGCCAGGCGTTCTGCTGGCGCTGGTTCAGGCCGAACGGCACCGCCGTACCGAACTGCTGGACCGGGCTGATGCCGACGTAGTAGTAGGACGCCGTGTGGCCCATCTCCATGCCGCGGTCGCGGACCGTGGGCAGGACGTCGAGGCCACCGACGATCTCGCCGGCCGGCCGGGCGTTGATCTTGAACTTGCCGCCGGTCAGCTTGCCGACCTGCTCGGCGAACATCTGGGCCGAGCCGAACAACGTGACGAGGGCGGTGGGCCAACTGGTGCCCATCTCCCACTCCAGGTCGGGCAGGTCCGAGGCCAACGCCACCGACTCGGTGGTGGTGGGCGCGGCGGTGGTCGCCGGTGCGGCGGTGGTGGTGGGCGCGGCCTCCTCGTCGCTACCGCAGGCGGCCAGGATGGCCCCTCCGGCGGCGAACCCGGCCACGCCGATCCCGGCCTTGGCCAGGAACTTGCGGCGGTCGAGGTCGGTGTCGACCTCGGTGACGTCATGGACGTCGGACATTGGGAATTCCCCCCCTCTGTGGGTGACGGCGGTGTCACGCACGTCGGACCGACCGACGTGCACCACCAGCGTGACCCGCGTCACACGGGGTGTCAAGGGTGGCCGAGTCCGGGAGGGGCCCCGGGGCACCCGCCTCAGGCGCCGCTGAAGAACCGGAAGGAGAACTCGGTGATGCCGGGGAACGCCCCCAGCAGGACGAGGGCCACGCCCTGCAGGGCCATGAACGGCAGGGCCCCCTTGTGGATGTCGGCGGTCTTCACCTCGGGCGGGGCGACGCTCTGGAGGTAGAAGAGCGAGAACCCGACCGGTGGCGAGATGAAGGCCATGTTCAGGTTCACCGCCATCAGCACGGCGAACCAGATCTTCTCCACATTGGTGAAGCCCAGCTCCTGCATGGCCGGGACGAAGATCGGCACCACGATGAACGTGATCTCCAGGAACTCCAGGTTGATGCCCAGGAGGAACACGGCGACCATGGCGATGAGGACGAAGCCGAACTTCCCGCCGCCGATGGCCGTCAACCACTCCGACGTCTGGTCGGAGCCGCCGAGCTGGAAGAACATCAGGCTGAAGAACGTCGACGAGAACAGCAGCGTCATGACGAGCACGACGATGTTGGCCGTCGACGTGCCGGCGTCGTGGAGGGCGCGGCCGGTCAGGTGCCACTTCGGGGTGATGTGGTCGGCGCCGTCGCGCACCAGGAGGCGGTCGAACAACCAGTTCAGGACGGCCAGCAGGAGGGCACCGAGCACGCCGACGGCACCGGACTCCGACGGGGTGGCGACGCCCTGGAAGATCGAGACGAGCACGCCGATGATCAGCACCAGCACCGGCACGATCGACACCAGCAATTCGGCGGTCAGCATCCCGCCGGCCAGCAGGACGGCGAGGCTGAAGGCGAACGTGGCGATGGCCACCACCGCCGCCGAGCCGGGGCTGAGCAGCAGGAACACCAGCCCGATGAGGCCGGCCAGGATCAGCGAGATGAGCACCGCGGTGCCCCGCGACGGCTTGCCGGAGAGCGTGCGGTCCTCCTTGGGCATGGCCGGGCCGAGGTGCGGTCGCAGGTAGGAGATGCCGAGCGCGTAGGCGGCGTACATGCCGCTGAGGATCAGGCCGGGGATGAGGGCGCCGGCGAACAGGCCGAGGATCCCGACGCCCAGCTGCTGGGCCAGCAGGATCAGGACCAGGCTGGGGGGGAGCAACTGGGCGAGCGTGCCCGATGCGGTGATCACGCCGGTGGCCAGCTTGTGGTCGTACCCGAGCCGGATCATGGCGGGCAGGGACAGCAGGCCCATGACGATGACCGTGGCGGCGACCACGCCGGTCGCCGCGGCCAGCATCGTGCCCACGATCACCACGGCGGCGGCCACGCCGCCCCGCAGCGGACCCATGAGCATGCCGATGGCGTTCAGGAGCCGTTCGGCCAGCCCGGACCTCTCGAGGATGGCGCCCATGAGGACGAACAACGGGACGGCCAGCAGCGTCTGGTCGGACAGGGCGACGAACCACCGGCCGGGCAGGACGTTGAGGGTGTTGGGGTCGAAGGTGTCGGTCAGGTCGCCGATGAACGAGAAGGCCAGCGCCGTCGAGGCGAACGAGAAGGCGACGTTGTAGCCGGTCAGGATCAGGAGCATGAAGACCGTGAACATCGAGAGCGCCAGGAAGACGTTCAGGTCGAGGCCGAGGATGGCGAGCACCATGGTCGAGGTCCTCCGCCCCTACTCGATCCGGAGCGGGGCGTCGTGCCCCTTCCTGGCCGACAGCTCCGGTCGTCCCATCATCACGAAGCCGGTCTTGACGATCTCGGCCAGCACCTGGAGCCCGAACAGGACGAAGCCGACGAGCAGCATGGCCTTGATGGGGCCGACGGGCAGGTTGCCGGCGTCGGGCGACTGCTCCCACGAGTTCCACACCCGCCAGCCGTCGGGCCACGTGCCGGAGCGCTTCATGCCCAGGCTGATCCGGCTGTAGTTCCAGAGGATGCGCCCGCCGACGATGACGAACGGCAGGAAGAAGAAGGTGTGCATGACGAAGTCCAGGCGGGCCTTGCGGAGGTCGGAGAAGTCGGCCCACCAGAAGTCGATGCGGGGGTTCACGCCCTCGCGCACGCCGTAGTTCATGGCGATGAGGAACATGAAGGCGAACGTCATCCAGGCCAGGCTCATGACCTCGCCGATGATGATGTCGCGCTGGACGTAGCGGCCGGTGTAGCGGGTCACCACGTTGAACAGTGAGAACAGGAACACCGCCCAGCCCAGCCACCGGGCGATGCCGCCGGTGAACGAGGTGACGGCCTCGAGCCCCAGCCGGAACCGGTGGAGTGCCTCGGGCACCGCGCAGAGGCCGAGCAGGGCCGCCAGGCCCAGCCAGTGCCACCACGAGAGGTTCCCGATCAGGCGGTCGGAGCCCATCGCGGTCGCCACCGCCGACAGGAGCAGGAACCCCAGGACCACCCAGCCCAGCGGGTGGAGACGCGACGGGCGCATCCCGAGAGGGTAGTCAGCGGCGGTGGTCCGCCTGAAACGAGCCGCGGCGGCTCAGTCGTCGGCGAGGGAGGCGGGGAGTGACAGGCGGGTCATGCGGCCACCGTCCACGGTGACCACCTGGCCGGTCACGAACCCGGCATCCGGGGTGGCCAGCCACAGCACGGTGCCGGCCACGTCGGCCGGATCGCCGATGCGGCCCACCGGGTGCAGCGACGCCAGCTCGGCGACCGCCTGGTCACGGTTGGGGTGCTTGTCGACGTAGCCCCGGTTCAGGTCGGTGTCGATCCAGCCGGGCGCCACCGCGTTGCAGCGGACCCCCATCGGACCGAGGTCGACGGCCAGCGCCCGGGTCAGGCCGTGCACGCCGGCCTTGGACGCCGCGTACGAGGCGTGCAGGGCGTTGGCGCCGAGGCCCTCGATGGAGCCGATGTTCACGATGGCCGGGTCGTCACGGCCCTCCATCAGCGGCAGCAGGTGCTTGGCCATCAGGAACGGGCCCCGCAGGTTCACGGCCATGGCCAGGTCCCAGTCGGCCACCGTCTCGTCCCGGATCGAGCGGGTGTCCATGATCCCGGCGTTGTTGACGAGCACGTCCACGCCGCCGTGTCCGGCCTGCACCGTCTCGGCGAACTCGAGGACCGAGGCCTCGTCGGTGACGTCCAGCGGCACCCACTCGCGGTGCCCGGCCACGTCGAGGCCGGCGCCCACGTTGCCGGGATCGGTCAGGTCGCCGATGACGACCGTGGCGCCCTCAGCGGCGAACCGGTCCACGATGGCCCGGCCGATACCCCGGGCCCCGCCGGTGACGACGACGATCCGCCCGTCGGCCCGGCCCGAGGTGGCGGCGTCCGGGGAGGCGGTCATCGGGCCGTGTACCCGCCGTCGACGCTGAGGTTGACGCCGTTGAGGTGCCGGGACCGCTCGTCGGCCAGGAAGGCCACGGCGTGGGCGATCTCCCCGCCGGACGGCACGCGACCCTCCGGGATGTCAGGCAGGTTCATGGCACGCACCTCCTCGGGCGAGTCGTCGCGTTCCGAGTACAGCATGTCGGTGTCGACCGCGCCCGGGCAGACCGCGTTGATCCGGATCCCCTCGGCGGCGTGGTCGAGTGCCATGGCCCGCGTCATGTTCGACACCGCCGCCTTCGACGTGCAGTAGGCCACGAGGCCGGTCGTGCCGACCAGGCCGCAGGTCGAGCTGACGTTGACGATGGCGCCGCCACCGACGGCCCGCATGGCGGGCACCGCGGCCCGGCTGGTGCGGAACACGCCGTCGACGTTGGTCGACATGACACGGTGCCACTCGTCGTCGGTGGTGCCCTCGGCATCGGCCCGGGTGATGACGCCGGCCGCGTTGACCAGCACGTCGAGTCGCCCGTGGTCGGCCACCGCGGCGGCCACCGCCGCGTCGCCGTAGGCGGGATCGGCCACGTCGCCCAGCGCCGTCGACGCCGTGCCACCCGCGGCCGTGATCTCGTCGACCACCGCGGCGGCCCGGGCCTCGTCACGGCCGCCCACCACCACGGCGTACCCGTCGGCGGCCAGGCGCAGGGCGCACGCCCGTCCGATGCCCGACGTCGCCCCGGTCACCAGGGCCACCTTCGTGGGCTGCTCGTCCATCCTCAGCCTTTCCGTCGCGGCCGGGCCGCGCTCACATCTCGCGCCCGGACCGGAGCCGCAGGCGCTGGGCGTACAGGTCGACGCCCCAGCCCAGGATCGGGTCGGGGACGTTCCGGTTGGGGCGGCCTCGGGCCACCATGGCGTCGAGCAGGTCCGAGCCCTGCCCGCACATCATCTCGGCGACCAGCTTCCCGCAGACGATGCCGCGGCTCAGGCCGGTGCCGTTGTGGACGCCGGCGGCGTGGACGCCGTCGTCGAGGCGCCCGAACACCGGCTCGCCGTTGCGGGCCATGCTCAGTGGCCCGCCCCACGTGTACTCGAACGGCACGTGCGCCAGCATCGGGAAGCGGGCCTCGAACGCCCGACGGTGGGACCGGCCGGCCCGTTGCCGGCGACGGCCGTCGGCCAGCGAGTGCCGGCTGTACGAGTAGACGTTGCGCACGAGGATCCGACCGTCGGCCAGGCGCCGCACCGTGGTGCCCGACGGGGCGGCCGGGATCACGCCCCACGTGCGCGGCCCGCCGATGGCGGCCATCTCGTCGTCGGTCAGCGGGCGGGTCATCGACCCCCACGTGACGACGGGGATCAGGTGGTGGCGGTAGTACCCGAAGCCGGCCAGGTAGCCGTTGTTGGCCAACAGCACCTCGGGCGTGCGGACGTTGCCGCCGTCGGTCCACAGCTCGTGCGGCCTCCCGGCGTCCATCCACGTCACCGGGGTCTCCTCGTGGACGACGACGTTGGCGGGCATGGCGGCGGCGAGGCCTCGGCACAGCGCGGCGGGCTGCATGAGCGCCGTGCCCGGGGTGTGCACCCCGTGCGTGTAGTGGTCGATGCCGAGGCGGTCGGCCATGGCGTCGGCGTCGAGCACCTCGTAGGGCTCGTCGATGCGGTCCAGCGAGGCGGTGAAGTGCTCGAGGTCGGCGGCGCCGCGCGGCGTGCAGGCGGCGTGCACCTTGCCGGCCCACGACCAGTCGCAGTCGATGCCGTGGGTGGTGACGGCCTCCTCGAGGTAGGCCAGCCCGGCCCGGTTCAGGGCGATCTGCTGCTTCTCGTACTCGGCGGCATCGGCGAAGCCCTCGGAGCGGACGTTGTGGGCGTGGTCGATGCCGAAGCCCGACGACCGCCCGGCGGCGCCGTTGCCGATCCGGCCCGCCTCGAGCAGGAGGATCCGGGCGTCGGGGCGGAGCTCGCCGAGGCGCCGCGCCGCGGCCAGCCCGGTGAACCCGGCGCCCACCACGACCACGTCGGCGTCGACGGCGCCCACCAGAGGAGCGGCGGGCGGGACCTCGGGGAGGGTCTCGAACCAGCCGTTGTCGCGGCGGGCCGCGGGCAGGAGCGTGACGGCGCCCATCGGCCTCAGGCGGCCGCAGGCGGGAGGCCGCCGTCCCGGACGGTCACGACAGGTCCATCCAGATGGTCTTGAGCTCGGTGTACTGCTCGTGGGCGGCGATCGACTTGTCGCGCCCCCCGAAGCCCGACTGCTTGAAGCCACCGAACGGGGTGGTGATGTCGCCCTCGCCGTAGCAGTTCACGGCCACCGTGCCGGCCCGCATGGCCCGCGTGGCCAGGTGGGCGGTGCGCAGGTCGGTGGTGTGGATCGTCCCGGCCAGGCCGTACTCGGTGTCGTTGGCGAGGCGGATGGCCTCCTCCGGGGTGTCGAAGGCGGTCACGGCCAGGACCGGTCCGAAGACCTCCTCGCGGGCCAGGCGGCTGGACGGGTCGACGCCGGTGAACACGGTGGGCTCCACGAACCAGCCGCCCGACTCCTCGCGGACCCGGTTGCCGCCGATGGCGCACGTCGAGCCGGCCTCGTGGGCATCGGCGATGTGGCCGAGGACCTTGTCGAGGTGCTGCTCCTCGATCATGGCGCCCATGGTCGTCTCGGCCACCAGGGGGTCGCCGACCACCCAGTCGCGGCTGCGTTCGGCGACCCGCTCCATGAGCTCGTCCTCGACCGACCGCTGGACCAGCAGGCGCGAGTTGGCGCTGCAGTTCTGCCCGCCGTTCCAGAAGATGCCCTCGCAGATCCCGGCCGCGGCGGCGTCCAGGTCGTCGGCGTCGGCCATGACGATGACGGGGCTCTTGCCGCCGCACTCCAGCAGGACCTCCTTGAGGTTGGAGTCGGCCGAGTAGCGCAGGAAGTTGCGTCCCACCTCGGTCGAGCCGGTGAAGGCCACGCAGTCCACGTCGCCGTGCAGGCCGATCGCGGCGCCGGCGGTGGGGCCGAAGCCGGGCACCACGTTGAACACGCCGTCGGGGATGCCGGCCTCGACGGCCAACTCGGCGATGCGGATGGTCGACATCGAGGTCTGCTCGGCGGGCTTGACCACGCAGGTGTTGCCGGCGGCCAGGATCGGGCCCAGCTTCCAGCCCGCCATCATCAGCGGGTAGTTCCACGGCAGCACGGCGCCGACCACGCCGATCGGCTCGCGGACCACCATGCCGACCGTCCCGGGACCCGACGGGGACAGCTGGTCGTACAGCTTGTCGGCCGCCTCGGCGTGCCAGCGCAGCGTGGCCACCAGGTCGGGGACGTCGATGTCGGCGCAGTCGCTGATCGGCTTGCCCGCCTCGAGGGTCTCGATGACGGCCAGCTCGTCGGTGTGGGCCTCGACGAGGGAGGCGAAGCGCAGGATGAGGCGCTTGCGCTCGGCGGGTGCCATCCGACCCCACGGGCCGTCGGCGAAGGCGGCGCGGGCCGCGGCGACGGCCCGGTCGACGTCCTCGGCGTCGCACTCGGTCACCTGGGCCAGCTCGGCGCCGGTGGCCGGGTTGAGGGTGGCGAACGTGGCGCCGGAGGCCGAGTCGACGCTGCGACCGCCGATGACGGCCCGGGTGGGCGGCTGGATGGAAGCGGCGAGGGCCGCCGGGTCGGCGAGGTCGAGGGTCATCGGGTGGCCTCCTGGGAGTGGGGCCGGCCGACGCCGGCCCGATCGGTCATGCGGACCAGCCAGTCCCGCTCGTCGTCCCATTCGCGGAAGACGAGGCGGTCGCGGTCGACCCGGTTGGTGGGCAGGGTGGACAGGGCGGCCTGCAGGGCGACGCGGCCCTGGCGGGTCATGGGCAGCACCGGGCGGCGGCACGGGCCGACGGCGCGGCCGACCATCGTGGTGGCCGTCTTGACGGCCGAGTTGTACTCGGCGCCGTGCGGGTTGTCCCAGAAGTAGAGGTTGGACGGCAGCATGCGGCGCCACAGCTCGAGCGCCTCGGCGAGGCGACCCGACGTGACGTGGTCCCACAGGGCCACGCACTCGTGCGGCATGACGTTCGCCGCGCCCCAGATCCAGCCGGCGGCGCCGGCCATGAGGGCGTAGGGGGCCAGCGGGTCGGCGCCCGCCAGCACGTTGCCGCCGATGCCGACGAGCTGCTGGAGGCGGACCAGGTCGCCGGTGGAGTCCTTGATGTAGTCGACGTTCTCCATGGCGATGAGCCGGCGGTACACGTCCGGGGTGATGTCGAAGCCGCTGTTGACCGGGATGTTGTAGAGCACGATGGGCACGTCGAGGGCCCGGGCCAGCTTCTCGTAGTGGTACAGCACGCCCCGCTCGAACGGCCCTTCGAAGTACGGGGGCAGGACCATCACGGCGCTGGCCCCCAGGTCGGCGGCGGCCCGGGAGTTCTCGATGGCGTCGACGGTGGTGATGGCCGACGTCTGGCAGATGACGGGGATCCGCCCGGCCACCTGGTCGATGCCGATGCGGAAGATGCGGGCCTTCTCGTCCTCGGAGAGGAAGGCGAACTCGCCGGTGCCGGCGGCCAGCACGAGGCCGTGGACGCCGGCGTCGACGAGCGACTCGACGTGGTCGCGCAGGCGCCCCTCGTCGAGCGACTCGCCGCTGTCGTCGAACGGGGTGCTCATGGCGGCGCAGACGCCGTGGAGCAGGGGCCGCTCGGGGGTGGATCCGTTGCTGGTGCTCATGCGTGGGTCCTCTCGGGGATGCGGGTGGGGACGAAGCGGGTCAGGACACGGCGTGTCAAGAAACCATGTCGGGTAGTTCGGCCTCGCGGCGGGCGATGAAGTTGTCGAGCTCGGCGCGGACGTCGTCGGGCAGGGTCGGCTCGACGTACTCGTCGAGCATCTCGCGGCACCGGGCGGTGGCCCGGTCCTCGGCGCTCAGCGAACCGTCGGCCAGCCACTGCTCGTAGTTGTCGCTGTTCATCATCTCGGGCATCGAGAAGGCGGTCTGGAAGTTGGCCAGGGTGTGGGCGGTGCCCAGGTGGTGGCCGCCGGGCGGCACCTCGCGCATGGTGTCCAGCACCTCGTCGAGGTCGTCGAACGAGACGCCGCTGCCGAGGCGGTACATCATCTCCAGCTGCTCGCTGTCGAGGACCCACTTGGCGTAGCTCTGGCACATGGCGCTCTCGAGGTAGCCGGTGGTGGACAGCACGAAGTTGGTGCCGGACATCAGCACGCCGTACATGTTGCGGCCCGCCTCGTAGCCGGCCTGGGCGTCGACCATCTTGGAGCTGGTGCACGAGCCGCTGCAGCGCGACGGCAGCTGGTAGTGGCGGGCCATCTGCGCGGTCAGCAGGTTCATGTGGCAGATCTCCGGCGTGCCGGCCTGCGGGGCGCCGGTCTTCATCGACACGGTCGACAGCCACTGGCCGTAGAGGGCGGGGGCGCCGGCCCGGACCAGCTGCGAGAAGGCCACGCCAGTGAGGGCCTCGATGTTGACCTGGATGACGGCGCCGAGCGTCGACGCCGGGGTGGACGCCCCACCGAGCACGAACGGGCTGAACAGGGTGGCCTGGTTGGCGCCGGCGAATACCCGGACGCTGTCCAGCATCGTCTTGTCCCACACCAGCGGGGTGTTGCCGTTGGCCAGGCAGGTCATGACGGTGGTCTCGCGCACGAACTCCTGGCCGAACACGATGCCGGCCATGTGCAGGCTGTCCTCGGCCCGCTCCATCGACGTCACCGCGCCCATGAACGGCTTGGACGACAGGCTGAGGAGGGCGTCCATCATGTGGAGGTGCCGCTTGGGGACGGGCACGTCCATGGGCTCGCAGACCACGCCGCCGGACATGTGCAGAGCGGGCGACAGGTGGTTGAGGCGGGTGAAGTTCCGGAAGTCCTCCCGGGTGGCCGGACGACGGACCCCGTCGAGGCCGAGGACGTACGGGGCGCCGTAGGACGGGGTGAAGATCGTCTTCCCGTCGCCGACGGTGACGGTGTGGGCGGGGTCGCGGGCCACCATGGTGTACGACGACGGGGCGGTGCCGACGAGCGACATGAGCAGCTCGCGGTCGATGCGGACCCGCACGCCGTCGACGGCGGCGCCGGCCTGCTTCCACATGGCGATGGCGTCGTCGCAGCGGAACTCGACGCCGACCTCCTCGATGACGTCCATGGAGGCGTCGTGGACGGTCTGGACCTGCTCGGGGGTGAGCAGGTCGACCCACGGGATGCCGCGCTCCAACTCGGGCAGCCAGGTCTGGACGCGGCGGCGTCGGTTGGCGGCCCGGGCGTCGCGGCCCCGTCGCCCCTTGCCCAGCTCGGGTTCGGCGGCCGGGCTGGCGGCGGGACCGGTGGAGGTGCCGGCGGCGGGTGCGGCGGTGTCGGTCATGTGGGGGCTCCGTTCGTGCTGAGGGCCCGGTGCAGTTCGGCCCGGAGTGCGTCGGTGGGTTCGTCGTCGGCGCCGGGGCGGCGTCGGATCACGTAGTCGACCGGGGGGAGGGGCGCCTCGGCCTGGGCCCACGCCCAGCGCCGCATGCCGTCGACGACGTTGCGACCGTTGAGGACGGCCACGCCGAGCCCGGCGGCCACCGCGGCCTGGACGCCGACGATGCTGGGGCACTCGAGGGCGACGTGGGTGGTGACCCCGAGGTCGGCCAGCAGGCGGCGGGCGGTGGGCAGGTAGATGCAGCGGTCGCCGAAGCTGATGAGGGGGACGTCGTCGTCGGGGCCGGGACGCAGGTGGTCGGCGTGGACCCAGGCCTGCTCGTCGGTCCACAGCAGGAGGTCGTCGGCGGGCCGGGTGGCGGGGTCCTCGACGGTCTGGACGACGGCCAGGTCGATGCTGCCGTCGTCCAGCCAGTCGGCCACGTCGAAGCTCTGCTCGACCCGGATGGCGACGCGGACGTCGGGGTGGGTGCGGCCGAAGCGGGCGACGACGTCGGCCAGCGCGGTGGCGGCCACCTCCTCGTTGCAGCCGAGCCGGACGACGCCGGTCAGCTCCGAGCGGCGGAGGCCGTCGACGGCGGCGTCGTGGGCGGCGAGGATCCGCTCGGCGTGGGCCAGCAGGTCGTGGCCGTCGGGGGTGGGTTCGAGGCGGCTGCCGTCGCGCAGCAGCAGCGGGCGGTCGACGCGCTCCTCGAGGCGCTTGATCTTCCACGAGACGGCGCTCTGGGTCAGGCCGAGGCGGGCGGCCGCCGGGGTGAAGCCCTGCTCGTCGACCACGGCGCGGAAGGCCCGGAGGGACTCGACGTCGAGGCGCATCGACGGATGATGACGAATCGTCATGGAGTTGTCAAGCGGCATGAAGAAGGCTTGTGGAAGGGCCGTCGGCCACCGAACCGTCTGCCAGACTCCCGCCCGTGACCAGCAGCCCCGACCGGTCCGCCGGCGCCCTCTCGCACCTGCGGATCGCCGACTTCAGCCGGGTGCTGGCCGGCCCCATCGCCACCATGATCCTCGGCGACCTCGGCGCGGACGTCGTCAAGGTCGAGCAGCCCGGCCTCGGCGACGACACCCGCAGCTGGGGCCCGCCGTGGTGGGGCGACGGCGACGAGGCGACCAGCACCTACTACCTGGGCCTCAACCGCAACAAGCGCAGCATCGCCCTGGACCTGCGCGACCCCGCCGATCGGGACGTCGCCCGCCGCATCGCCCTCGACGCCGACGTGGTGGTCGACAACTTCCGGGTCGGCACCATGGCCCGGTTCGGCCTCGACCGCGACTCGCTGGCCGCTGAGCATCCTTCCGTCATCACGTGCTCGGTGACCGGGTTCGGCAGCGAGGGCGAGGGCGCCTCGCTGGCCGGCTACGACTTCCTCGTGCAGGCCATGAGCGGCGTGATGGCCATCACCGGCCACGCCGACGGCGAGCCGACCAAGATCGGCTCGGCCATGGTCGACAACCTCACGGGCCTGTACGCGGCCATCGCCATCCTCGGCGCCGTCGAGCACCGCCGCGAGACCGGCGAGGGCCAGCACGTCGAGGTGTCGCTGATGGCGTCCGCCCTGGCCGGGCTGCTGAACGTCGGATCCGGGCACCTGATCGCCGACACCGACCCGGGCCGGCAGGGCAACCGGCACCCGTCGATCGTCCCGTACCAGCCGTACCGGACCGGCGACGGGGTGCTGGCCATCGCCGCGGCCAGCCCCGCCCTGTGGGAGAAGTTCGCCGTGGCGTTGGACCGGTCCGACTGGCAGGACGACCCCCGCTTCGCCACCAACGGAGCCCGCATGGCCCACGCCGACGAGATGGAGGCCGAGGTGGAGGCGGTGCTGGCCGGCGGGACCACCGCCGAGTGGCTGGAGCGCCTCCGGGCCGCCGGCATCCCGGCCGGCCCCATCAACTCGGTGCGCCAGGCGTTCCTCGACGCCGAGGCCCTCGGGTTGGACCCGGTCGACGTGCTCGACGACGGCGAGGCGACCGGTGGGCGACCCGAGCCGTTCCGCTCCGTGCGCTCGCCGATCCGCATGTCGGCCACCCCGCCGACGGTGCGGCGACGCCCGCCGGCCAACGACCAGCACGGCGCCGAGGTCCGCGCCGAGGTGGAGGAGTCCGGCTGACCCCTCCGGACCGGTCGGGGCCGGCGCCTACGGCTCGATGATGTTGTAGAAGCGGGGGAACTCGGTCACGCAGGCGAACAGCGCCGTCAGCCGGTCCACGTCGCCGGTGGCGGTGAGCGCCCCCTCGTCAAGCAGGTCGGCGACCGTGGCGCCGTCGGCCGTCATCCGGTCCAGCGCACTGCGTTCGCCGCGGACCACCACGTCCGGTTCGGCGTGCGACGCGCCGGGCGTCGAGTGCAGCGTCCCGTTGGACAGCTCAAGGCGAACCGTGTCGCCGCCAGCGGACGGGTCGCCCACGTGCCAGTCGATGGCCAGCGGGCCGAGCGCTGCGGCGGCCACCCCGTCCATCGCGGCGGCCAGCAGGTCGAAGGCCTGTTGGAGGTCCATGCCGGTCACCAGCTCGGGTCGGGGCCGGCTCACCGAGTGGACGGTGATCGACCCGTGCCGCAGCTCCTGGGCGCCCGACAGGTAGACGTCGCGCCACGGCCCCGCCTCGGCCCGGTAGGCCAGCTGCTCGAAGGCGTCGGCCTGCAGCAGGCGCGCCTCCTCGCAGTCGGGATCGGCGAACACGGCGTGGCGCAGCACCTCGGCCACCCACTTGTGGTCGCCGGCCTCGTACGACTCGCGGGCCTTCGCCAACAGCGCGTCCATGCCGCCCATGAAGTCGACGTAGCGCCGGCCGGCCTCCACCGGCTCGTAGGGGTCGAGGCTGGACGGGTGCCCGTCGTAGAAGCCGAGGTACCGCTGGTACACGGCCCGGACGTTGTGGCTGACCGTCCCGTAGTAGCCGTGGCAGTGGTAGTCGTCCCACAGGCCGGGCGGCAGGTCGATGCAGGCCGAGATCTCGTTCGGCGTGTACCCGAGGTTGATGAGGCGCATCGACTGGTCGTGCAGCCACCGGTAGAGGTCGCGCTGGCGGGTCAGGTAGCCGTGGACCGCCTCGGCGCCCCAGTGCGGCCAGCCGTGGCTGGCGAACACGACGTCGGACACGTCGCCCCACCGGTCGAGCGCCTCGTCGATGTAGCGGCTCCACATCAGGGTGTCGCGCACCAGCGCCCCCCGCAGGGTCAGCACGTTGTGCATGGTGGCCGTGCAGTTCTCGGCCATGCACAGGGCCCGATGGTCCGGGAAGTAGAAGTGCATCTCGGCCGGCGCCTCGGACTCCGGGGTGAGCTGGAACTCGATGCGGACGCCGTCCAGCACCAGCTCCTGGCCGGTCTCGGTGATCTCGATGGTGGGCGGCACCAGCGCGGAGGCACCGGTGGGCACGCCCTTGCCGAGACCCTGGTCGACGTGGCCGTGCTCGCCCCAGTCGATCATCAGGCCGTACTGGTACATGGCCCGCCGACCCATGGCCGGCCCGGCCAGCAGGTTCTCGGCGACCGCCTCGCGCAGGAAGCCCTCGGGGGCCACGACCGGCACCTCGCCGGATTCGACGCGGGCCGGGTCGAGCACGCCGAGGATCCCGCCGAAGTGGTCGACGTGGGAGTGGGTGTAGATCACCGCGGTGACGGGCCGCTCGCCGAGGTGCTCGGTGACCAGCTCGAAGGCGGCCCGGGCCGTCTCGGTGGTGGTGAGCGGATCGATGACCACCCAGCCCTCGTCGCCGCGGATGAACGTGACCGTCGAGGTGTCGAAGCCGCGCACCTGGTAGAAGCCGTCGATCACCTCGTAGAGGCCGTGCTGGGCGTTGAACCCGGCCTGGCGCCACAGCGACGGGTTGACGGTGTCGGGGCACGGCCCGTGGACGAAGTCCGACTTCGACAGGTCCCAGCTGACGGGCAGCCAGGCGTTGGGGGTGATCTTCTCGATCACCGGCTCGACGCGCGTGGCGATGAAGCCACGGGCCACGTCGGCGGCGTCGGTGCCGTCGTCGGCCGGCATCCGGGCGGCGAACGCCTCGAGGTCGGCCCGGGTGTGGGCCGTGGCGGGCTTGTGGGCGCGTGGGTCGTCGCTCACGGGCCCGAGAACACCGGGCCGGTGTGGTCCAGCATCGGGACGGGACCGGGCCCGTCCTGGTAGCGGTTCAGCTCGAAGCGCGACACCACGAAGTGGTGCACCTCGTCGGGGCCGTCGGCCAGGCGCAGGGTGCGCTGCTGGGTGTACATGCGCGACAGCGGCGTCCACTGGGACACGCCGGTGGCGCCGTGCATCTGGATGGCGGCGTCGATGATGTGGCAGACCTTCTCGGGGACCATGGCCTTCACGGCGCTGATCCACACCCGGGCCTCGGCGTTGCCCATGGTGTCCATGGCCTTGGCGGCCCGCAGGACCATCAGGCGCATGGCCTCGATCTCGATGCGGGCCCGCGAGATGACCTCCATGTTCTTGCCGAGGTGGGCGATGGTCTTCCCGAACGCCTCGCGGTGCAGGCCGCGACGGGACATCAGCTCGATGGCCCGTTCGGCGGCGCCGATGGAGCGCATGCAGTGGTGGATGCGGCCCGGGCCGAGCCGCAGCTGCGAGATCTCGAAGCCGCGGCCCTCGCCGAGCAGCATGTTCGACGCCGGCACCCGGGCGTCCTTGAACGTGATGTGCATGTGCCCATGGGGGGCGTCGTCGTCGCCGAAGACCTGCATCGGGTGGTCGATGGTGACCCCGGGCGTGTCGATGGGGACGAGGATCTGCGACTGCCGGCGGTGCGGCGGCCCGTCGGGGCTGGTCTGCACCATGGTGATCATCACCTTGCAGCGGGGGTCGCCGGCGCCGGAGATGTAGTACTTGGTGCCGTTGATGACCCACTCGTCGCCGTCCAGGACCGCCCGGCAGGCGATGTTCTTGGCGTCCGACGAGGCCAGGTCGGGCTCGGTCATGGCGTAGGCGGAGCGGATCTCGCCGTTCAGCAGCGGCTCCAGCCACTGCTTCTTCTGCTCGGGGGTCCCGACCCGCTCGATGACCTCCATGTTGCCGGTGTCGGGCGCCGAGCAGTTCATGGACTCCGACGCCAGCGGGTTCCTGCCCAGCTCGGCGGCGATGTAGGCGTAGTCGAGGTTGGACAGCCCCTCGCCGGTCTCGGCGTCGGGGAGGAAGAAGTTCCACAGGCCGGCCTCGCGGGCCCTGGCCTTGAGGCCCTCCAGGATGTCGAGCTGGCCCGGGTGGTGGCCCCAGTGGTCGGTGCGCTCGGCGCCGAGGCGGTGGAACTCGACGGTGACTGGCTCGACCTCGGTGGCGATGAACGCCTTGACCTGCTCGTAGAGGGGTCGGGCGCCATCGGACATGCGCAGGTCGAGGGACGGATCGGAGGGATCGTCGATGTGGAGGCCGGGGCCGACTGCCATGGGGTTCTCCGTCGGGGTCGTCGGGGTGTCGGCTGGGAACCTAGGTGCGCTGGTGGCCGGGGTCCCCAGCGGGCAGGATGCGCCCGTGCCGGAAAAGGGGGCGGAGACGGGCGTGGAGACGGGGGCCGACCGGGTCGTCGACGAGGTGCTGGCCCTGTTCGCCGCACACGGCCACGCCACGTACTCCGAGCGGGTGACGATGGAGCAGCACGCCCGCCAGGCCGCGGCGCTGGCCCGTGCCGAGGGGGCGGACGACGCCCTGGTGCTGGCCGCCCTGCTGCACGACGTCGGCCACTTCCTCGCCGAGGCCGACTCCGAGTTCGGGGTGACCGACCACGGCACCTCCGGCGGGGCCTGGGTGGCGGAGCGCTTCGCCGACGACGTGAGCGAGCCGGTGCGCCTCCACGTGGCCGCCAAGCGGTACCGGTGCTTCGTGGACCCCGGCTACGAGGCCGAGCTCAGCCCGGCGTCGATCGGGACGCTGCGCCTCCAGGGCGGGGCCATGTCGGCCGACGAGGCCGCCGCGTTCGAGGCCGAGCCGTTCGCCGACGCCGCGCTGGCCGTGCGGGGCTGGGACGACGGGGGGAAGCTGGCCGGCGATGCCGCGGGCGGTCTGGAGGTCCCGCCGGTCGACCACTGGCGTCCGCTGCTGGTCGACCCGGGGTTGCGTCGGTGAGGCTGGTCGACGTCTCGCCGGAGGTGGTGACGGTGGAGCTGGCCGACGGTCCGGCCCGGTTCCACGCCCTGTGGCTGCGCGACAACGCCCGGGACGACGCGTCCCGTCACGCCGGTAACGACCAACGGCTGTTCGACGTGACCGAGCTGGCCGACGAGGTGGTGGTGGCGTCGGCCGAGGTGGTGGACGGTCGCCTGGTCGTGGCGTTCGGGCCGGACGGGGCGACGAGCGCCTTCGACGCCGGGTGGCTGGAGGCCCATCGCTACGACGTGGCCGCCGGTGTCGGCTCCCGCGCTGGCGATGGCCCCGCCGGAGCGGTCCCGTGGCTGGCCGCGGACCTCGACCTGCACCGGCTGGCGTGGGCCGACCGGGACGACCGGGAGTCGCTGGCGGCCACGACCGCGGCGCTGGTGCGCGACGGGGTGGCCATCGTGCACGGCCTGGCCGTGGGCGAGGATCCCCCGGCGGACGCCCCGGGGATCGTGGACGTGGCCGGGCTGTGGGGACCGGTCCGGGCCACCAACTACGGCGAGGTCTTCCTCGTGCGGGCCGAGGCGAACCCGACCAACCTGGCGTTCACGCCGAAGGCGCTCAACGTCCACACCGACAACCCGTATCGACGGCCGGTGCCCGGCTACCAGCTGCTGCACTGCCTGGTGGCCAGCGACGTCGGCGGGGTGACGGTGCTGCTCGACGGCTTCCGGGCCGCCGAGGTGCTGCGCGACGAGGACCCGGCGGCGTTCGACCTGCTGGCCACCACGAGCGTGCCGTTCCGCTGGTCGGGGGACGGGTTCGACCTGCGGAACCGGGGGCCGCTCATCGAGGTGGAGGACGGTGGTCCCCGGGCCGGGGCGATCCGGGCGGTCCGGTACAACAACCGGTCGGCGGCGCCGTTCGACGTGCCGTTCGACGAGATGGCCGGCCTCTACGAGGCGTTCCGCACCTTCGCACGCCTGCTGCACCGGCCGGAGCTGGAGCACCGGTTCACCCTGGCGCCGGGCGAGTGCATGGTGTTCGACAACGAGCGGGTACTGCACGGGCGCGACGGCGAGGCCGACCCCGGCCGGTTCCTGCATGGCTGCTACCTGGACCGCGACTGGATCCACGGGCGGGTCGGCTGACGGGTTCGCCCGACCAGAATCCATGATCTCTGGAACCCTGTGTGCCACAGGATCCGTGAAGCACGGGTTTCCCTGCGTCAGACTGTCGCCATGGCGAACCTGACGCTGGCGGTCGACGACGACCTGCTCCGGCGCGCCCGGGTCCGGGCCGCCGAGGAGGGCACCTCGGTCAACGCCGTGGTCCGCGAGCTCCTGGCCGCCTACTCGGTCGCCGACCGGGTGGGGGCGGCGCGGCGTCGTCTGGTCGCCCTCTCCGTCTCGTCGGCCGCCGGATCGGGCGGCCGGTCCGTCAGCGGGGGACCGGCCCCTGGCGGCGCGACCTGATGGCCGGGCGGACCTTCGTCGACGCCTCGGTCCTCGTCCGCCTGTTCGACGACGACGAGCCCGTCCGGCAGGCGGCGGCCCGGGCACTGGTCGGCCACGTGGACGGCCCGGCGCTGGTGGTGTCGGGTCCGGTGCTGGCCGAGTTCGCCGAGGCGGTCACCGGCCGGATGGCCCGGCCCCTGTCGGCCGTGGTGGCCCGGCGGGCCCTGGCCGAGCTGGCAGAGTTGACGGTGGTGCCCGCGGAGGCCTCGCTGGTGCTGGCCGCCGCCGACACCGCCGATGAGGCGGGCCTCGCACTGCGTGACGCCCTCGCCGTGGAGGCCGCGGTCGTCGGGGGCTGCGACCGGATGGCCACCGAGGCGCTGGCCCATGGCACGGTGGTGCGCGGCATCCGGATCGAGGATCCGGCGGCGGAGCCCGCCGAGGAGCCGGCTGACGAGGAAGGGTCCCCGTGACGACCATCGACGACCTGACGGCCGCGGGGCTGGTGCGCCACGACGTGGACGCCCGCGGGACCCGCATCCACGTGGCCGAGATGGGAAGCGGGCCCCTCGTCCTCATGGTCCACGGGTTCCCCGAGTCGTGGTACTCGTGGCGCCACCAGCTCCCGGCGCTGGCCGCGGCCGGCTACCGGGCGGTGGCGATCGACGTCCGCGGCTACGGGTCGTCGGACGCCCCCGAGGCGATCGACGCCTATCGGCTCGTCGACCTGGCCGGCGACTGCGTCGGCGTCGTCGAGGCCCTCGGTGCCGACACGGCGGCGATCGTGGGCCACGACTGGGGCTCGCCGATCGCCAGCACCGCGGCGCTGCTGCGTCCCGACGTCTTCACCGCCATGGCCCTCCTGAGCGTCCCGTACAGCCCCCGGTCGAGCCCCCGTCCCACCGAGGTGTTCCGGATGATGGGCGGCGAGCACACCTTCTACATCGACTACTTCCAGGAACCGGGGGTGGCCGAGGCGGAGATCGCCGACGACCCCGACCGGTGGCTCCGGGACATGGCGTGGTCGGCGTCGGGCGACGCCCCGCCCCCGGGCCCCGACCAGCCGTCGGGCTTCGTAGTCGTCGAGGGCGGTCGGCTGGACGACCGGTTCCAGACCCCCGACGAGATGCCGGCCTGGCGGACCGCCGAGGACCAGGCCTTCTACGTCGCCGAGTTCGCCCGCGCCGGGTTCACCGGCGGACTCAACCGGTACCGGTGCGTCGACCTCGACTGGGTCGACCTCCGGGCCTTCCACGGCGCACCGATCCGCCAGCCGTCGCTGTTCATCGGTGGCGAGAAGGACGGGCCCACCATCTGGATGGCAGACGCCATCGCCGCCTTCGACCGGACCCTGCCCGGCCTGCACGCCTCGGTCGTCCTGCCGGGGATCGGCCACTGGATCCAGGCCGAGGCGGCCGAGGCGACCAACGACCTGCTCCTGGACTTCCTCGCATCCCTCTGACCGTGGACCCTTCGGAGGCCACCGGACCGGTCGCCTAGGGTTCCGCCATGGGGAAGGGTGACGGCGGGAAGCTGACCCGCACGCTCGGCCTGCGCCACGTGTTCGCCCTGTCCACCGGGGCGATGCTCTCCTCGGGCCTGTTCCTCCTGCCCGGCCTGGCCGCGGCCAAGGCGGGCCCGGCGGCGGTGGTCGCCTACCTGCTGGCCGGCTGCCTGGCCGTGCCGGCCATGCTCAGCGTGTCCGAGCTGGCCACGGCACTGCCCAAGGCGGGCGGCGCCTACTACTTCCTCGAGCGGGCCCTCGGGCCGGCGGTCGGCACCGTCGCCGGGTTCGGCACGTGGCTTTCGCTGGTGCTCAAGGACGCCTTCGCCATGGTCGGGATGAGCGCCTACCTGGTGCTCATCGTGGACGTCGACGCCACCACCGTCGCCCTGGTGCTCATCGGCCTGTTCACGGCGGTGAACGTGCTCGGCTCCAAGGCCAGCGCCGGCCTGCAGCTCACCCTGGTGGCCGTCGTCCTGTCGGTCATGGGCTGGTTCGTCGTGGACGGCCTGTTCGAGACCGCCGAGCGGGGCTTCGACGGCTCCAACCTCGACCCGTTCTTCACCACGGGGGCGTCGGGCGTCTTCGCCGTCGTCGGCCTGGTGTTCGTGTCATACGGCGGCCTGACCAAGGTGGACAGTGCCGCCGAGGAGGTCGAGGACCCCAGCCGGCGCATCCCGCTCGGCATGGCCCTGTCGTTGGGCACCGCGACGCTGGTGTACACGCTCGGCGTGCTTGTCACCGTGGCCGTGGTGCCGGCCGACGTGCTGCACGGCGACCTGGCCCCCATCCACACCGCGGCCGAGGCCGTGCTCCCCAAGGTGGGGGCGTGGCTGGTGGTGGTCGCCGCCCTCGCCGCCTTCTCGTCGGCCGTGAATGCCGGGATCCTCGCCGCGGCCCGCTATCCGATGGCCATGGCCCGCGACGGCCTGCTGCCGGAACGGGCCGGCGGCCTGAGCCGGTTCGGCACCCCGGCGGTCAGCGTGGTGGCCACCGGTGCGGCCATCGCCGCGGTGGTGCTGGCCTTCGACGCCGAGGCCATCGCCAAGCTGGCCAGCGCCTTCGTGCTGCTCACCCTCGGGCTGGTGAACCTGGCCGTGCTGGTGCTGCGGGCCTCGGAGATCCGCTCCTACGCCCCGTCGTTCCGGTCGCCGCTGTATCCGTGGACGCAGCTGGCCGGCATCGCCATCTCCGGCTACCTGATCTCGCGGCTCGGGGTGGCCGCCCTGGTGTTCCTCGGGGTGGTGGCCGCGGTGGGGTGGACGTGGCACCACCTGTACGCCACGCCCCGCACCGAGCGGGCCGGTGCCATCCGCCACGTGTTCCGCCGGTGGGGCCGCGAGGCCGACGACTCGCTGGCCCGGGAGATCAGCGAGGCCATGTACGGCCACGGCCTGCGCGACCGCGACGACTACGCCGGGCTGATCGCCCGGGCGGT
Organism: Acidimicrobiales bacterium; assembly: GCA_016845305.1. Classification (GTDB taxonomy): domain Bacteria; phylum Actinomycetota; class Acidimicrobiia; order Acidimicrobiales; family MedAcidi-G1; genus UBA9410. Next base: position 618 of record JAERSW010000088.1, on the reverse strand, counting down.
GGTGCTGTCCATCCCCGAGGGGGCCGACATCGGCGAGGCGGCCGAACGGGCGTCGACGGTGCTGTCGGACCGGATCGGCGTGCCCACCGAGGAGGTGACCGAGCGGTTCCTGGAGACCGGGTCGCTGTGGATCCAACCGTCCGACGACCACCCCACGGCCACGCCGGTGGCGCTGTTCGACGTGCTCGACGGCGACCAGTTGGTCATCGTGCGGGCCGTCTCGGGCATCCGCATCCCGGCGGCGTGGGGTGGGTCCGGCGAGCGGGTGAACGCCCTGTTCTTCCTGGCCGGGACGTCGGACGACCCGGGCCGGTCGTTGCGCCTGGCCGGCGAGCTGGCCGGCTTCCTCCACTCGGGGGCGCGGGCCTGTGGCCAGGCCACCACCGAGGACGAGGTGAAGTCGTCGCTGCTGCCGGGACGGACGGTCCGTCAGTACGCGTTGCTGCCCGAGGGGCTGGACGCGGGCCTGATCGGCCGTCGGATCGGCGACCTGGGCCTGCCCGACGACGCCGAGGTGGCCGCGGTGACCCGGTTCGGGGTGGCGGTACCGGTCGACGACGACCTGGTGCTGGAGGCCGACGACCAGGTGACGGTGGTCGGCCCCGACGAGTCGATGCC